>CAIYOB010000572.1 GCA_903927685.1 uncultured Planctomycetaceae bacterium | reverse complement strand
GTGGCCTTCGTCGTTGGCATTGGCTTCGATCGTGACGCTCTGTTTCGACAGCACGTCCGCCAGACTGCGGAGGTCGGCCAAACGCGCCTTTTCGATTTCCAGCAGACGGGCCTTATGCTTGTCGACCATCCGCTTGTGGTGGTCCGTAGCGATGGTGGCCAGCCCCTGGGGCAGCAGATAGTTATTGGCATAGCCGGGTTTGACTTCGACCACCTCGCCCTGCCGGCCCAGATCCTGGACGGACTGGATCAGCAACAGCCGAATCCCCTTGCTCTTGCCTTTTGGCAGCCGCTTGTATTCCGCGCGGAGGGCCTGTTTGCGAACCTGCGTTTTCGACATGTATCCACCTCTGATTCTCGTTGCATTCGATTGCCTGCCGCTCGACTTAGAACGGCAGATTGTCTTCTTGCGGCGGCGCCGCCGTCGGAGAAACCCCGCCTCGCGGCGGAGCCATATCGTCATTTGTCGGCCGTCCGGTGTACTCCGATTCGTCAGGTCTCGCCGGCTCCCGGTCCTTGCCGGAATTACTGGGCCCGGCGGCCCCCTGTTCACGGCTTCCGATCATCTGCATCCGCTCGCAAACGACCCTCAATTTGGACTTTTTTTGGCCGTCCGTCTCCCAGGTATCCAGCTTCAGGCGACCTTCGATGAACAGCGGCGAGCCTTTGCTGAGGTACTCGCTGGCAACCTCCGCGTTTCGACCCCACAGTGTGACGTCTACGAAGACGGTCTCCTCGACCCACTCGCCGGCCTGATTCTTGCGGCGATCGTTAATGGCCAAGCCGACTTCCGTTACCGCCAGTCCGCTCTGTGTGTACTTGATCTCGATGTCTCGGGTCAGCCGCCCCATCAGGATAACGCGATTGAAATCGGCCATGCTTCCCCCCCGTGCTTCGCCCCGTCCGAGCGACTAACGGCTAGCGGAGTTTTTCTTCCGCCTCGCCCTCCTCGGCGTCCAATTCAGTCCCTTCCACCTCGGGACCGACTTCGTCATCGCTCGCCACCACCACCACGTCATCCGCGGGGCGCGGCAGCAGCCGCTCGCCCTTGGCGTGCGCCACCAGGGCGTCCACCAACCGCGGGTCGACCCGCAGGGTCAGGCTGCGCAGGATGTTATCTTCCAAGCGGCAAGCCCGCCGGAAGTCCGCCAGCTTGCCGCTGTCGGCGCGGAAATACGTCAGCCAGTAGGTGCCCTTGCGATGGCCCTTGATCGGATAGGCCAGACGCTGTTCGTTCCACATCCGGCTGACCAGCACTTCGCCGCCCAAGGTGTCCACGATCTTGGCGATCTTGGTACCCACGCCATTCGGATCACGAGCGTAGTTATTCGAGTCGTAAATCAAGAAGCATTCGTAAACGTTCTGAGCCAAGCCAGTATCTCCCTGTCGCTGTCAGGTGCAGTTGTATTGATTCATGCAGAACTCAGTGCCGCGTGAAACCCAATCCCGCAACGCCTGGACGGCCGTAGCGACCGCCCCTTCCATCGTTTTTCGCTCCGCCTCGGTGAATTTGCTCAACACAAAATTCGCCGCGTCCCAATTCGGCGGCGGCGAGCCAATCCCAATCCTCAGCCGGGGAAACTCTTCCGTGCCCAGCCGCTGAATAATGTCCTGCAAGCCCTTTTGGCCACCCGCCGAACCACGCTGCCGAAACCGCAACCTGGCCAGCGGCAAATTGAAGTCGTCACAGACGACAAGCAAATCTCCGTTGTCGATTTTGTGAAAGTCGCGAGCCGGCTGCACACTGGATCCGCTGCAGTTCATATACGTCAGCGGACACAGCAACAGCACTTTCTGACCACCAATCTCGACGTCCAGCACTTCTCCTTGAAACCGCTCCCGGGGCGAGCCGCCGCCGGCCTGACGCGCCAAACCGGCGATCACTTCCCACCCGATATTGTGGCGCGTCCCCACATACTTGCGGCCGGGATTCCCCAGGCCCACGATCAATTTCATCCCGTTGCCCTTCGGGTGGGCTCACAATGCGATCAGGACTCCTCGCCCTCTTCCTCCTCCGCCTTGCCCTTGCGGCCGATGACCTCCGGCTCCGCCGCTTCGCCCGCGGCTGCCGCTTCCGCCTCTTCTTCCTCCACTCGACCCACGCAGTGGACGACGATCATATCCGGATCGGCCAGCATTCGCATGCCCTCAGGCAGCACAATGTCACCCGCTTTGAGCGCCTGTCCAAGGTGCAATTCGTGAACACGGACTTCGATTTTGTCGGGAATCGAAGCAGCCGGGCACTCGATTTCCAAGTCGTGCACAACCACCTCGACCACCCCGCCTTCACGCGAACCGGCGGCGGTGCCCTTGACTTCGATGGGAACCGTGACGTGGACACTTTCCTCGGCACTGACCCGCGCCAAGTCCATGTGCAGGACATCCATGCCGTACGTGTCCCACTGGACGTCGCGAATCAAGGCCGTATCGGATACATCGCCCTTCAAGTCCACTAGCTTGCCGCCGTGGCGGATGAGCGCGTGCACCTCGTCGCCGACCAGCGACAAGTTGACGTTCTGTTCGCCGTGTCCATACAGAACCGCAGGGATGCGACCCGCTTTTCGGACCTTCTTTACCGCATTGGAACCGACCTCGGTCCGAACCGCCGCATTCAGCACCGCTCTCATGCCTACACCTTTGTGCGTTTTAATCAGTGGAAAGCCCGCAATTTTTGCAGAAAACGGGCCAAGTTCAAGCCCAAATCATAGAAATTTCCCAGCACGATCTTGGGCTCCCCATGCTTGCCGAAGACAAGCCGGCGACTTAGTCTTATTTTCTTTCCGGGATCCAACCTCTCGCGGCTGTGGGAAAGGCGACAAACATGGAGTTTCTCGACTGGGTATTCATTGCCGGGTATTTTGCCTTGCTGTTCGGGCTGGCCTGGTGGGTCATCCTGAAGGGCAAGGATACGGCGGACGACTATTTCCTGGCGGGCAGGAACTTGGGGTGGTTCGTGATCGGGGCTTCGATCTTTGCCTCGAACATCGGCTCCGAGCATCTCGTCGGCCTGGCCGGTTCCGGTTGTACCGACGGCGTGGCGATGGCGCACTACGAGTTGCACGCGTGGTGCCTGCTGATCCTGGGGTGGGTGATGGTCCCGTTCTATGCCCGGTCGATGGTCTTCACCATGCCGGAGTTCCTGGAGAAGCGTTTCAATGCGACCTCGCGCTGGGTGCTATCGATCATCTCGCTGGTCGCTTACGTCCTGACCAAGATCGCCGTGGGGATCTTTGCCGGCGGAGTGGTGTTCGCCACGCTGCTGCCCGACATGAAGCTGGACTTGGGATTCGCGGTCTTCAACAGTTTCTGGATCGGCTCGGTGTCGGTGGTGGTGCTGACAGGTTTGTACACCGTGCTGGGCGGGATGCGGGCCGTGGCATACACCGAAGCTCTGCAGACCCTGATCTTGATCCTGGGTTCGGTGCTCGTGACTTACTTTGGTCTGCAGGCGTTGGGCGGCTGGGGCCAATTGCGCGAGGTCTGCGGGTCGGACATGTTCAATCTCTGGAAGCCGCTGGTCCCGGCCGGCAAGGTGGGGACGTGGGAACCGGTCATTGAGCCGGGCCGCATCGCGTGGTACTTCAACGGCAACTACCCGTGGCTGGGCATGCTGTTCTGTGCGCCGATCGTCGGCTTGTGGTATTGGTGTACCGACCAGTACATCGTCCAGCGGGCCTTGGGCGCGCCCAACGAGCGGGAGGCCCGCCGAGGAACCATTTTCGCCGGCATCCTGAAACTGCTGCCCGTGTTCATCTTCATCATTCCCGGCATGATCTGCTTTGCCCTGGCCAAGACGGGACAGGTCGAGGGCCTGAAGGTCCTGCTCGACGAACACGGCAAGCCGATCGCCGAGCAGTGCCAGGCCGCGTTTCCGCTGATGGTCAAACACGCCTTGCCCGCCGGGATCCGCGGACTGGTCGTGGCCGGTCTGCTGGCGGCGTTGATGAGTTCTCTGGCCGGTGTGTTCAACGCCTGCTCGACGCTGTTCACGATGGATCTGTACCAGAAGTTCCGTCCCAATGCGTCCCAGGCCCAACTGGTTTGGATCGGCCGCGTCGCGACGGCCGTCATGGTGTTGATCGGCTTGTTGTGGATCCCCGTGATCCAAGGCGCCCGGGGGCTGTACGATTATCTGCAGGGAGTTCAAGGGTACCTGGCGCCGCCGATTTTTGTCGTGTTCTTCCTGGGCGTGTTCAACAAACGTCTGAACGGCAAGGGCTGTCTGGCGGCGCTGATCATCGGGTTTGCCCTGGGCCTGTTCCGGCTGGCGGTGGATACCCCGGTAAAACTGGGTCTGGCGGGCTTCGAGCAAGGTTATCCCGAGGGTTCGTTCCTGTGGATCATCTACAACCTATACTTCCAGTACTACAGCGTGCTGATTTTCCTGATCTGCTCGGCGGCCATGATCCTGGTTAGCTATGCGACGGCTCCGCCCTCGCTCGAGAAGATCCGCGGTTTGACGTTCGGAACGCTGTCGGCCGAGGATCGGGCCCAATCGCGAAGCAGTTGGGGCTGGGGCGAAGTGGCCGCTTCGGCGGCGCTGATGATCGCGATCCTGGTGGCCTATTTCTACTTCCAAGGGTAATCGCAGGCGCGTCGCTCCGCGGGGTGTCCGTCCACCCGCGGAGCGAGCGGTGGACGGTGAGGCGAGCGATGCAACTGGAGAAAGCGACCTCCCATTCCGGCGAAGCGGGCCTGGCGGGCTGGATCTCCAGCAACGACGTGACGCTGTTCACCGTGGTCATGGTCGTGGTGGTCGCGATCTTCCTGCAGGCCAGCCTGGTGAAACGGGCCAAGCTGAACGCCGATTTGCAGGGGGAAAAGCTGTCGCTGAGCGCGCAAAACCGCCGCATCCAAGAGGAGGTGCAGCGGGTGTCGGCCGAACTGGCGGCCATGCAGGCCCAGCTGGCAGACACCCGGGATTCGCTGGCGGCCACCCAGCGGGAAAGGCAATCGCTGGAGGACGTCCGCAAACAGCTGGATCTGGAGCTGGCAGCCAAGAAGCAAGAGTTGCAGCAGCGGGCGGACGAACTGGACCGACTGAACGCGGCTAAGGCCGCGGTCGAAGCCCAGTTGGCCCAGCTGGCCAAGGACAAGGGCGCCCAGGAAGTCCAGTTCTCCCAGGCCAAGACGAAACTCGAGGCGGACCTGGCCGGCCTGGTCACCCAATTGCAGCAGCGGCAGAAGGAACGGGACGAGCTGCAGACGTCGCGCGACCTGCTGCAGAAAGAACGCGACCTCTTGGACCAGCAAGGCAAGGCGCTGGCGGAACGCGTGGCACTGCTGGAACAGCAGTTGGGCACGAGCGAAAAGAGCCTCGCCGACCTGAAGCAAACCAGCGACGCCAAGGCCAAGAGCTTGGAGGAATTGCTCGCCCAGGCACTGGAACGTCACAAGACGGATCAGACCGCGTCCTCCCAGCAGTTGCAGACGACCATGACGCGGGCCGAGCAGGCCGAGGCTCAGGCAAAGGTAGCCGCTACGACCCGCGATGACTACCTGGACCGGCTCCGCCGAGCTGAAGTCTACGTCCGCGGCGTCGACGAAAAGAAGAACCTCCTGGCCCTCGAGGTCGAAGCGTTGAAAACCCAGTTGGCCAACGCGCTGGACGACCTCAAGACCGCCCAAGCCCAGTTGCAGACCCAGCGGACGCGCGAAGCCACCATCAACCGCGAGCTGGTCGGCCTGCGCGGCGGTTTGAAACGCGTCGCGATCGTCTTCGACGCCTCCGGCAGCATGACTCAGAACGGCCGCTGGGAGGAAGTCCAGCGGATCGCGCTGACTTGGCTGGATCACCTCGAGGTCGACGAGTGCGTCCTGATCGTTTTCTCGTCCGCGGTGACGGCCTTTCCGACCGACGGTTCGCTGTTGCGCGTCGCCGGCGCCGAAGGTGCCGCCAACCGCGCCCAGCTGCTGCAGTACCTGAAGTCCGTCAAGCCCGAGGGCTGGACCAATACCCTGGCGGCCATGCAGCTGGCGTACCGCTATCCCGTGGACACCCTCATCCTGTTCTCGGACGGCGCGCCGACCTACGAGAAGGCCAACCGCTTCAATGCCGAAGCGGTCGACCAGATCTACACCCTGTGCCGCCAGCATGCCGACATCCCGATCAACGCCATCGGCCTGGGCAACTACTTCGATCCGGACTTCTCGACCTTCCTGCGGACCATCGCCCAACTGTCCGGCGGCACCTTCGTGGGGCGGTAGGCATCTTGGGCGATTGTATCCCGGCAGCGGTCGGGGTACGATCGGGGTGCCCGGGCCGAGTCCGTCTGCGATGAATGGTGCGAGATTTAGAAAAATGGAGAGGACCGGAACGATGACTGACCGGACTGTTGGGGACCGAGTGGTTGCTGGAGGAAACGTGGCCGGGGCAACTCCGGCGCGTGAGCGGCGTTCGTTCTTTGGCGTGCGCCGCTGGTTCGGCTTCCTGATCCTGGCGGTGCTGGCCGCAACGGGCGCCCGGGCGGCCGACAAACCCAACATCCTGTTCCTGCTGAGCGACGACCACAGCTATCCCTTCGTCGGCTGCTACGGGACCAGCAACGTGCGGACACCCACCCTGGATCGCCTGGCTGCCGAGGGGATGAAGTTCCATCGCTTCTTCACGGGGGCGCCGCAATGCGTGCCGTCGCGCGCCACGCTGATGACGGGCCGGTCGGCGGTCGCCGCCCGGATGACGCGGTTCTCGGCACCGCTGCCGCGGGACGAGATCGCGTTTCCGGAACTGCTGCGGGACCAGGCCGGCTACTACACCGGCGTCTGCGGCCGCACGTTTCACCTGGACGGCTCCGCCCGGCAGGGCGCGGCGATCGCCCGCGTCTACCAGCAGCACGCCCTGCAGACGTTCGCCGAGCGCGTGGACTATCTGCGGACCGGGGCCGACACCGAGGTGGCCGGGCAGGCGGCCGAGTTCCTGGACCAGAAACCCGCCGACAAGCCATTCTTTCTGTGGGCGAATTTCAGCGATCCGCATCACGTCTGGAACGCGCCCGCCGAATTCCGACCCGATCCGGCGGCGCTCCAACTGCCCGCGCATTGGCCGGATCTGCCTGGGATGCGCGAGCAATTGGCCGATTACTGTGCCGAGGTGAATCGGCTGGACCGGACAATCGCCGGAGTGCTGGAGGTGCTAGGCCAGCGGGACCTGTTGGACAAGACGTTGATTGTCTTTGCCGGCGACAACGGCGCGGCCCTGCCGCACGGCAAGGGCTCGCTGTACGACCCGGGCTCGAACGTGCCGCTGATCGTCCGCTGGCCGGGCGTGGTCCAGGCGGGCGGCGAATCGCGGACCCTGCTGAGCGGCGAGGATCTGGGCCCGACGCTGTTAGCCGCCGCGGGGCTGGAACCGCATCCGCGGATGAGCGGCCACAGTTTCCTGCCGCTGCTGCGCGGCGAATCGTACACGCCGCGCACGTACGTTTTCGTCGAACGCGGTTCGCACGGCTCGGCGGCGCCCGTGAACGTGGACATCAAGAGCAGCAGCTACGACCTGAGCCGGGCGGTGCGCAGCGACCGCTACAAGTTCATCTACAATTGCACGCCCTGGGTCCCGTACTCGCCCGTGGACTCGGCCAGCGGCGCCGCGTGGACGGAGATCAAGGCCGCGGCGGCCGAAGGGCGGCTGGCCCCGGGCGTCCAGGCGACGTACTTCACCACGCCGCGGCCGGTCTACGAACTGTACGACCTGGACAACGACCCGTCGGAACTGAATAACCTGAGCGGCCGGCCCGAACTGGCCGACGTGGAACGTGGGCTCCGCGAAGCGCTGGCCGAAAAGATGATCCTCGATTGGGACTATCTGCCGCTGCCGGCCATGCTGGGCGAAGCGCCAGCGGCGAAAGGAGCCAAGGGCAAGTCGAAGGGCCGCTAGCAGCCTTCACGGTTTGTCGAGGTTGAGGTTTTGGGGTGGGTGCCTGGGGTCGAGCTGCGAGGCACGAGTGGCGAGCCCCCAGCTCTTCCCTCTGGGGGCTCGCTGCACTCGACCCCAGGCACCCGCGTTTTCCTCCGGCGACGGCTCGCGGCCCGGCGCTAAACCCAATCGACGCGGCTGCACTCCAATGGGGCAATGGGTGCTTACGTGCCGAGCGGCAATTGCCGATACTAGGCGACCATGAACACGATTCAACCCAAAATACGCGTTCTCGGCGGCCAGTGGCCACGTTTCGTGATCGTCCAAGAATCCCCGGAACCTGACACTCGTTCGGAATACTGGGACGGGGACAAGTGGGTCCGGGAATTGCGTGCCGCCCGGCTCTACGCGCACAAGAAGTTCGCGCGGGGAGACTTGCAGAAGGTGCTGGGGGAAGAGCAGCACGGATGACCGACGCGACACCCGGCAAGCCTCCGCGACGTCCGCGCTATCGCGGCCCGAACCCGCGCCACTTCGACGAGAAGTACAAAGAACATCAGCCCGGGAAATATGCCGACGACGTGGCCAAGGTCATCGCCCGCGGCCAGACGCCGGCGGGGACGCACCGCCCGATCATGGTGCGTGAGGTTCTGGCCGCACTGGCGCCGCGGTCCGGTGACATCGCGGTCGATTGTACGCTTGGCTACGGCGGCCACGCCCAGGAGTTGCTGGCGGCGGTTCAACCTGGCGGCAGACTGTTCGCGCTGGACAGTGATCCGATCGAAGTGCCGAAGACCGAAGCGCGGCTGCGGGCGTTGGGCTTTCCGGCGGAGAGCCTGGTGGTCAAGCGGATGAACTTCGCCGGCCTCGCACGTTGCCTCGAAGCCGAAGCACCCGCGGGAGCCGATGTGGTGCTGGCCGATTTGGGATTGTCGTCGATGCAGATCGACGATCCTGCGCGCGGGTTCACGTTCAAGGTCGATGGGCCGCTCGACATGCGGATGAACCCCCGGCATGGCCAACCCGCCTGGGCGCTGCTTTCCCAGTTGAGCGAACGCGAGTTGGTGGGGCTCTTGCAGGACAACGCCGATGAACCGCTGGCGAATACCCTGGGGCGTGCCATCCTACGGGCCCACGATCGCACGCCCTTGACGACGACGCGCGAACTGGCCGCGGTGGTGCGGAGTGCGGTGGCGGCGCAATCGCCGCATTCGAGCGCGGCTCCGGACGATGCGGTGCGGCGGGTGTTTCAGGCCCTGCGGATCGCGGTGAACGACGAATTCGGCGCGCTCGATGCTCTCCTGAGACAACTGCCGTCCTGCCTCAAGGCGGGCGGACGGGCAGCAATTCTGTCGTTCCACTCCGGCGAAGACCGACGCGTCAAGAAGGCGTTCAAGAACGGCTTGCGTGACGGCTGGTATGCCTCCGTCTCGGACGATGTCACTCGCGCGTCGGCCGAAGAGCAGCGCGCCAACCCGCGTTCCGCGGCGGCCAAGCTGCGGTGGGCGATTCGGGCCGCGGGCAGCTGACATGCTGAACGCGGAGAGAATTGCGCCGAATCGATATCCGGTGCTTGTTGGCGCACGTGGGAAAGGCATAGACTGGTCGCAACCGCACTGCTGAGGCGGATGGTTGTTGCGTTGTACGTCTGAGCCATGAAAGGGCCCCCGATGAGAAACACGCTGAGCCTCTCGTTTGCACTCCTCGCGGCCGTGCTCCTTACCCCGGCCAGCCGCGCCGCGGACGGCGGCCTCGCCGGCAAGCGGCCGAATATCATCTTCCTGCTGACCGACGACCAGGGCTACGGCGACATCTCGGCGCATGGCAACCCCGTGCTCAAGACGCCGAACCTGGACCAGTTGCGCGCCGCAGCCGTGCGGTTCACCGACTTTCACGTCAGTCCCACCTGCTCGCCCACGCGCAGCGCCCTGATGACGGGGCGCCACGAGTTCAAGAACGGCGTCACCCACACGATCCTGGAACGTGAGCGGCTGACCCTGCACGCCACCACCGTCGCCCAGGTGCTGAAGTCGGCCGGCTATACGACGGGCATCTTCGGCAAATGGCACCTTGGCGACGAGGCGGAGTACCAGCCGGAGCGGCGCGGCTTTGACGAGGTCTACATCCACGGCGGCGGCGGCATCGGCCAGACGTATCCCGGGTCGTGCGGCGATGCACCCGGCAACCAGTATTTTGATCCCGCCATTCTGCACAACGGGACGTTTGAAAAGACCAGCGGCTACTGCACGGACCTGTTCTACGCCCAGGCGACGAAGTGGATCGATGCGCAGCGCCAGGCCAACAAACGGTTCTTTGCCTACGTGCCGACCAACGCTCCGCACGGGCCGTACATCGCCAAGCCCGAGGACAAGGCGCTGTACGAAGGCCGGGGACTGCCGGAGAGCACGGAGAACTTCTTTGGCATGCTCCACAACATCGACCAGAACATCGGCCGCCTGCTGGCCAAACTGGACGAGTGGGGCATCGCCCGGGACACGCTGGTCGTCTTCATGAACGACAACGGCGGCACCGCCGGCGTGCAAGTGTTCAATGCGGGCATGCGCGGGGCCAAGGGTACTGCCTGGCTCGGCGGCACGCGGGCCTCGTCGTTCTGGCGCTGGCCGGGCACGCTCCAGCCCGGCGATTGCGGAGCGCTGGCGGCGCACATCGACTTTTTCCCCACCCTCGCCGCGATCTCCGGCGCGACCGTCCCGGAATCGGCCCGGGTCCAGGTCGAGGGACGCAGCCTGGTGCCCCTGCTGGAAAATCCCGCTGCCCAGTGGGACGACCGATTCCTGTTCGCTCACCAAGGGCGCTGGCCGAAGCTCGCCGATCCGAACACGGCCAAGTTCCGGATGGCCTCGGTGCGGAACACTCGCTGGGCGCTGGTCAGCGAAAACGGCGGCGCGGAACCGAACTGGCAGCTGTTCGATCTGGCCGCCGACTATGCCCAGCGGAACGACGTCAGCCAGCAGCATCCCGAGGTCGTTCGGGAACTGAGCGCCGCGTTTGACCAGTGGTGGTCCGCCTGCCTGCCGCTGATGGTCAACGAAAAGGCGATGGGGCCGCCGGTCAATCCCTTCCAGGCCCGCTACTACCAGCAGTTCGGCGGCAGCCCGTCGCCGGAGGATCTGCAGCGGATGGATCCCCAAGGCGCCTTGACGTTTGGCCAACCGAAGGCCGCGCCGAAAGAGAAGGGGGCCAAGCGGAAGAGTGGAGTGAAGCGGTGACGCACGGGACGGCCGGACCTGCGTTGGCTGGCCCTGTTCCTGCAGCAGCGCAAACCCGGTGGGCCCGTGTGCCTGGATCGAGCCGGCCGGCGTGTCGCGCCCCGGTCGAGGCCAAGGACATCTCCGACGTCCTGGAACGTTGGAAACAGCGGAACCCGGGGCGTGACACCGACCGCAACGCGAAGGCGTTTTTCGTCCCGGCCGCCGAGATCCGGGAGAACATGGACGACCTGTCCATCAGCCGGCACAGGGAGATCGAGTACGAGGAAGTCAAGTACGACCCGCCGTACAAAATCCTGGACCAGCTGGAAGCGTTGGAGGCGGAGATCACCGCCGACCTCAAGGAACCGCGGGGGATGCTGTGAAATCCGAAATTTGGGATTGGGGATTTGGGATTTCCGCTCCCGGGAATCCCCGCTCCCAGACTCGTCATTCTTGATTGCGGCCTGCAGACTGGGGTCATCACCGTTGAAAGCCCTTGATCTCAGATCTGAAATCTCAAATCGGGAATCTGTGATCTCAAACCAACGAACTGTTGCCGTTCCTGTACTACGCCCGCGGGTCGGCTGGCGAAGTCCGATCGATGCTCGGCGTGCTGGAACGCTCAGCCCATTTTCGGGATTTGAAATTGCAAATCGCAGATTCCAAATCCCGCTGCGAATCCAGCTCCCGCCAGATCATCCGCGGCTGGCGCCAGTTCCAGTAGCTGTTCCGCCACGCCCACCCAGTTGATTGACACGGTCTTAGGGTCTGCCGGTGCGTCCGCATCGCAAATACAACTCAAGTGTGGTGGGCCGATCGGCGTTCAAAATGAACGCAGCCTGGGAAGCCCTCCACGACGCGTTAAGGATGCCCTTCTAAGAGGATCGACCGAGGGGCCTGAGTCGCGGCGGACGGCTTCCAACGCTTGTCTTCAGCGTCGAAGACTCGCTTCCGCCGCCGGGCCGGCCGTGATGCCGTTGGCGTTGAATGCGTCCACACGCCAGGCGTATTTCACGCCTCGATTCAAGGCGTGTGTCGTCAGGCCGGCGCGGCTGCCGCCTTGGACCTGGATGGTCTGAAACAACTTGTCGGGCGCGAGGCCAAAGCGGACCAGATAGCCGTCCGCGTCCGGGCTGGGATTCCAGGACAGCGTCGCGTTGCGATCGTCGTCGCGGTGGCGAGTGACCTGCAGTCCGGTCGCCGGCTGCGGAGGTCGGCCGTCACCCGGGCCGAACACACGCAGGTCGCGCAAGGCGAACTTGCCGCCGCCCGGGACAAAGCGGTTCTCCACTTTCAGGAACCGCGTCGTCATGGGTTCGGGGAAAGCCAGGTAGTCGTGCGGGCCGTGGGCCTCACGCACGTCGTCGGCCAACATCGTTCTCGCCCCCGGCGCGGAAAGCGGGCGCCATTGCTGGCCGTCGTCCGAAGCCAGCAGGCGATACCGCTGGAATTCGCCGCCGGCCGGCACGGACTGGGAACTGCAATCCTGCTCGGCAAAGTTCACTTGTACTGCATTGACGCGGGTCGGCTTGCCGAGATCCAACTGAAACGACTCCCCGGCTTGGCCTGTCTCGGCGGACCACCAGGTGCGACAGTCTTCGTCGGCCGCCAACGCGGCCGCGTGCCCCGGCAGCTCGGTGGATGCGGTGCACGGCTTGGCGAACGACTGCACCCACCAACCTGCTTGCGCCGGCATCCCGGGCTCGCGCCGGCCCGACGGCATCACTTGCGGGTAGTCGCCCAACGCCGTTTCCGTGAACATCCGGCCTGCCGTGTCAAAGTCCAGGGGGAACAGGCCCAAGCGGCGCTCGAACAGATCGTGCACGCCGACCCACATGGTGGTGATCCGCCACCAATTGCCATGCTTGTCCCGAAACACGCAACTGTGCCCCGCGCTGCCCATGAATCCACCGACCTTCAGCGACACCGGGGCATAGTCCACGTCCCGGAACGGGCCCGTGGGCGAATCGCCTTCCAGCACCGTGTCGCAATACCACTCGGTGACGGTGCCGGGGGTGGCGTATTGAAGATAGTAGCGCCCATCGCGCCGAGTCATCCAGGCCGCCTCCTGGCAGGGCAGGATGGCGAACTTGTCCAGCCAGGCGCGGGTATCCTCTTCGCCGAGCAGCTCGCGGCGTCCGCGTTCGTAGCCGCCAAAGAGGTCGGCCAGGTCGGTGATGGCGGGCCGCAGTGGCCGCTCGCTGCCGCGGATCTCTGTCCAGGTCTGGCGGTCGATCTCGAAGACCTTCGTCGGTGCGCCCAGGCCGTGGTACAGCCAGGCCCGCTGGTCCTCGTCAATGAACAGCATCGGGTCGCCGGTCACTTTGAGTTCTCCACATTGCTCCCAGCTGCCGGCCGCGGGATTAGCGCTGCGCATCACCGGCACGGTCCGGCCGCCACCTTTGCGGCGGTCCATGCGGATGAAGTAGACGTGAGAATTGTCGGCTGCCACCGCGGGTGCGCAATAGGTGCCGCGCTCGTTGTCCGACATCAGCCGCCGCTGTTCGGGCGTGAACAAGACATTCGTCCAGTGCAACAAGTCATCCGAGACGCGGTAGCCCGGCACATCTTCCGTGGCAAACAGGTAGTAGCGGTCCCTGAACAGCACAATCACCGGATCCGCGCTGTGACGATGCCCTTGTCCGCTCCAGCCGTAATCCAGGTTGAGAGGGTTGCAGAAGGTGTCCGCCGCGGGCGCGGCGGCCGACAACGCCGCGGGTGCAACGGCGAGCCACGTCCCGAGGACAAGCACGGCGGCCGCCGTGGACGCCAGCCGCTGCGACGAAGAGATGGAGAGCTGCACAATTGGTAGGTCACGGGCGAGGGGCATGAGGGGTCCGCGCTGGCTTGGGGTTCTGATTCGGCGAAGGCAATCTTGTCATAGGAAACCGGGCCTGCCGACCCGGCAGGTCCGCTCGGTTCGCTGGATTCTCGCCCAGCCGGCTCTTTCGGTCCAGTAGCCACGACGAATCCTGGTCCGAGGGTCCGCATCGAGCAAACGCGGACAAGTGGGCAAGCATGTTAAGGCGGTTGACACGGCCCCCGTCGAATAGAGAATAGGCGGTTGGCTTTGGCTGACAGGTGTCAGATTCCGCGAAGCGAGGCCGCGACCAGGGACTGGACTCTTCGTGCGGAGCGCCGTTGAGGTGATCCAGTGATGAAGTCTTGCCCCTGTTCTGCGAACGCCGTTTTCCCTGGATGAGGTTCGACAATGGCTGCTCGGCAGGATCCGGAAGTATTGGTGGTGGGAGCTGGTCCGGTAGGTTTGTTCTCGGCGTTGGCATTGGCCGAGCGCGGGGTCCGGGTCAGGATCGTCGACAAGATGTCCCGGACGGGCGTCCACAGCTATGCCCTGGCTCTGCACGGCCGGGCTCTGCGGTTGCTGAAGCCCTATGGGCTGTTGAATCCGATCCTCGCACAAGCCTACCCGATCCGAACGATCGGCCTGTTTGACCAGCGGGCTCGGCGCGCCGAGGTTTCGTTGCCCGAGGACGATGACGGCATCCCGTCGGTGGTGGTCCTGCCACAGGACGCCTTCGAACGCGCTTTGTCCGATGCGTTGGCGGCCCGGGGCGTCGAAGTTCAATGGAATCACGCCGTCTCGCAGCTGGTTTCGCACGCCGATCATGCGGCGGTGACGGTCGACAAGCTGGTTCAGGAGTCCGTCGGCTATGCCGTGGCTCATACCGAGTGGATGGTGGCCAAGTCGGTCTGCCTGGATGTGCCCTTTGTGATCGGCGCCGACGGTCACCGGTCGGCCGTGCGTCGCGACTTGGAGATCGAATACGCCGAGGCGGGCGAGGCCCAGAACTATACGGTGTTCGAGTTTGAGACGGACGCCGATCTGGAGCATCAGCTGCGTCTGATCGTGGGCGACCGCACCGCGGACGTGCTGTGGCCGCTGCCCGGCGGCGCCTGCCGCTGGAGTTTCCAGCTGACCGATTTCACCGCGCCGACGGCGGCCCGGCGCCGCGACCGGCTGGGAGTGATGATCGGCTCGGCCCAGTATCCGGCCATGACCGAGGAAGATCTGCAGACGCTGATCGGCCAGCGGGCGCCGTGGTTCCAGGGCAGTGTCACACGGCTGAACTGGCAGATCGTCGTACGGTTCGAACGGCGGCTGGCCAAGGCGTTCGGCCGACAGCGCGTGTGGCTGGCCGGCGACGCCGGCCACATGACCGGCCCGGCGGGTTCGCAGAGCATGAACGTCGGACTGCGGGAAGCGGCCGAGTTGGCCGAGATCATCGCCGCGGCGCTGCGCGACGGCCAGCCGCTGGATCGCCTGCAGACTTATGATCAGCAGCGGCTGGCTGAATGGAAGCAGTTGCTCGGCGTAGACGGCGGACTGAAACCGACCGACCGCACGGATCCCTGGATCCGCCAGAACGCCGCGCGCCTGCTGCCCTGCCTGCCCGCCACGAGCAGCGAACTGTCCAGCCTGGTGCAGCCGCTGGGCCTGCGGCTGGCGTGACAACCGACATCGGATGGTTTCGAGTCCAACCCACAGACAGGTATGCCATGAAGGCCGTTTCTTCCGGGTTCGCTTTCGGCCTGTTTCTGACTTGCGTCCTGACGGCGCTGGCAGCCGGCCAGGAGTCATCGCCGGCGAGGCCATTCTTGGCGGCCAAGACCTGGTTCCAAACAAACACGCCGTATGACCCGCGAGTTGCTCTCGCGACCGACGCCGTGGTCCTGCACCGTCACGGCGAGAAAGGCGAGGCGTTGCGCGCCAATATCCACAGCTGGCAGCAGCAAGGTTACTCCGTCGGCCGCATGTTCTTTGCCGATTCCGACGCCACCTGCGAGTATTGGAAAGGCCGCTGGGATGGCACGCCTCACGACGACGACGTGGAGCAGAACGCGGCGGGTGACAAGATCCTGTGTGCGGGCTTCCGCCCGTACATGCTGCCCACCGAAGGCTGGATCCGGCACCTCGAAGAACTGGCCGTGGATTCCGTCGCCGGCGGCGCGGACGCCGTCCTGCCCGAGGAACCGCTGGCCCACCGGGACACGGGCTACGAGAAGAGCTTTCGCGAGATCTGGCAGCGGCGGTACGGCACGCCCTGGATGGGTGCGGCCAGTTCACCCGGTGCGTTGTGGTTGACCTCGCAGCTCAAGACGGAACTGTACATCGAACTCGAACAGCGACTCGCCGACGCAACTCGCCGGCGGGCCAACGAGGCCGGCCGCGACGTGTCCTTTCTCGTGCCGGTGCACAGCCTCTACAGCAACGCCGTTTCCCGCATCGTGGCGCCGCTGGGGATGTCGGAGTCCATTCGGGGCGCCGACGCGCTCGTGGGGCAGGTCTGGACCGGACCGGTCAACTGGGCCCGCGCCCATTACAGCGCGCCGGACAAGACCTTCTTCGATTCGGCCTACGCCTTGTATGATTACTTCGTGCAGCTTGCCGTCGGCGGCGACCGCAAGCTCTACCTGCTGGTCGATCCCGTCGAAGACAATCCCAACCACAGCTGGGCGGAGTTCGAGCAGTGGTACCGGGACTGCACGGTCGCCCAACTGCTGTTTCCCGGGGTCAGCTCCTACGAGGTGTTGCCGTGGCCCGACCGGATCTTCCTGCCCGGCCATAGCACGGGTGGCGGAACGCCGGCCCCCGAGCGCTTCCGCACCCTCGTCCTGTCAATCGTTCAAGTGCAGCAGGAAGTGCCCGAGGGCGGCATCTGGTGCGCCTCGGCGGACGGCCGCCCCGCCGAGCCCACGCACGGCGTCGGGATTGCCGTGGCGGATACGCTGATGTGGGAAGCCGAGGCCGCGCCGGCCTTGGACGGCGTGTACGGCTTGCTGATGCCCTTGCTCAGGGCCGCCGTCCCGGTGTCGGCGTGCCTGGCCGAGCGTGCCGACGAACCGGAGTACCTCGCCCAGTTCAAAGTCATCGTGCTGTCATTCGAAGCCTGGAAACCTGCCGGTCCAGCCTTCAACAACGCCCTCGCCGACTGGGTGCGAGCCGGCGGTTCGCTGGTCATTCTGGGCGCGGACGAGGGATTGGACGGCATCGATACGTGGTGGGGCCAAGCCGGCTATCAAACGCCGCTGCAACACTTGCGGACGGCGCTCCAGCTGGGGACGGGGACGGACGGCGAGCATCCGGTCGGCAAAGGGCACGTCTGGCTCCGCCAGGTGTCGCCGCGTGCCTTCGCGAAACCCGACGTCGCCGGCGCCCAGTACCTGCCGCTCGTGGACCAGGCACTGCGTCAGGCTGGAGTCGCGAACGGCTTGCAGACGCCGGACGTGTGGTGCCTGCGGCGCGGGCCGTTTCTCATTGCTCATGCGTCACGCAGGCCGCTGACGCTGAGCGGCAAGTTGGTCGACTTGTTCGACGCCGAATTCCCGGTGCTCGACGGGGCGACGCTGGCGGCCGGCGACAGCGGCCTGTACCGGGACGTCAGCGACTGCCTGGCGGCCGGCGACCGCCCCTGCATGTTGCATGCGACTCACCGACTGATGGCCGAGCAGTATGCGAATCACGAGTTGCATGTCACCGTCCGCGGCCCGGCGGAAACGCCGGCCTCCGTGCGCGTCTTCCGCGCCGGGCGTGGCGTGGCCCAGGCCACCGCCCGGGACGCGGCCGGCAAGACGCTCGAGTTGGCGCTCCGGGACGATGGCCCCACGCTGCTGGCGAAGTTCCCCAATTCGCCAGCCGGGGTGACGCTGAGCATCGGCTTTCAATGATCCGGCGTGAGTTCTGCCATCGGCCGGCGCAAGCACGACCGCCTGCCCGTCCCGTCGATGCGCGAGCCGAAACCCGAAACCCCAATGAGGGCGGTGCTGCTAGCACAGCAGCCTCGGCCGCGCAGCGGTAACGGGTGCATGGCACGGGTTGTTGATTTCGGCAAGGAGAATCCGATTCTTTAGGGTGGATACACAAAAACCACAAGTGGGACGGCGCAGGAAGGGCTGACCGGTTCGGTGTCGCAGATGCCGTGACAGCCGATCGTCGTGGCCACGATTCTCCGCGGATCGGTGTCCGACGCGTCCGCCGGTGGAGCCCCCAGTTTCGCTTGCCAAGCCCGCAATTCTTCCAGAACTTCTGACCCCAGCCTGTTGTGGCAGGACGATGCGGGCACAGCCCCTTCCTACGTTTCTGCCGATTCTTGGCTTCATAAGGCCTACCCGCAACGCAAGAAACCGTTGACCGGCGGTTTCGCCGAAGTCAAGAGACTTGCGCCGAACGCCGGTAAGCGATTTCTGTCCGCCTGCCTTACGCCGCGAGCCCACTACTGCTTGGCCGTCGGATCTTCCAGTCGCACCATCAGCCACTGTTGCGTCTGACCGTCGGCGAAATGCACCAGCGCCGGCGCGGTGTTTTCGGTCAGATTGACAATGCCGGTTTCCATGATCGGCCGAGTCTTGCCGGTCACCGTCCAGGCGCAGCGCTGCGACTGTTTGTCGGCCATGCCTTCGATCGCCTGCGTTTGATTGGTGGCCGTATTGTTGAACGTCCCGGCGATGATCCCTTCCTTGCTGATCGCCAGTTGCAGGAACAGCGTCGGCTCCGGGCCGGATTTCTGGCCGTCCGGCGTCAAGGCGAACACGCCCAGCGGCATCCAGTCGGCCTGGGCCGGGGCGACCTCCGGGGCACTGGTGGCAATCGTCTCGGCCTGTTGCGCGTACTCCTCGGCCGTGGCCACAACCTGATCCCCGTAGTAGACCGAATCGCCCTCGTAGTACACATTGTCGCCGTACGCGTAAGGCACCGATTCGCTCCAGCCGTAGCCGACCCAGCCGGTGATTGCGCCCCATGTCGCCCAACGGAAGGGGCGAGTGATCGCCCACGCGCCCCACACCGGATGATCCGACCAGAAGTCCTGGAGCGGATGGTCGTCGATCTGGTCCAGAATCTCGCCCCGCCGCTCCATCCGGTCGTCGCGGTACTGCTGACGGTTCTCGATCCGCTCGGGCCGACTGGCCACGCGGTCGCTGCGGGCGTCCGTGCGGGAGTCGACGCGATCCGTGCGGGCGTCGCTGCGATCCGTGCGATTATCGGCTCGTCCCGAGGCGCCCAGCCGATCTCCGGCAGGCAACTGTCCGGCCGCGGGACGCCCGGTGCCGCCGCGGTTCTGCAAGAACTCGGCGGCGGCGCCGCCGGCTACCCCGCCGGCCACCGCACCCGCCAGATTACCCGGTCGCGTGGACGGAAGTGTGCTGGGCCGCCCCGCACCGCCTGAAGGCTTGATGTCCAAGAAGTTCTGCAGGTCGCCCGCGGAGGGCCGAGTTGCGACGCCCGTGCCGGGCCGAGCGCCGGTGCCGACGCCGGGCCTGGCGCCGGTGCTGGGCCGCGCGCCGGCAATCGGTTGGGATGGCCTGGGCGGTGAGACACTGGGCCGCGCCGCGCTGGGGCGAGATGCACTCGGCGTCGAGGGCCGGCTGACGGAGGGCGACGGACGACTGACCGCCGGCGAGCGAGAAACCGAGGGACGAGAATAGCCCCCGCCTCCACCGCCGCGGGACACGCCGCCACCGCCGCCACGCCCCCCACCACCGCCGCGGGCCAGCAGTTCACCCGTTGCCATCAGGCCCAGCATGAGCAAGACAACTAATAGAGAGAGCTTCTTCATGACTTCACCTCGTGGGATTGTTGTTCGCGTTCCGCATTCCGCATTTAGGACTCAGCTCATTCCTTCGTGATCTCGACTTCATCGATGTTCGGCTGCAACTCGCCGTCCACCGTGCGGTTGACGGACTGCAGCGTACACGTGTTGTCATCGACGTACGTGATGATGCTCACGGCCGTGGACTTCCGTCCGTCGGGCAGAACGCCGCTCTGTTCGATGTACCAGCGGTTGCCTTTCTTCTGCCACGTCCCCTGCCCGAAGCCGCCGTCCGAGTCGAAGACCCACGAGCGGATCTGCTTGGCCGCCGGATCCCAGCCGATGATCTGCATCCCGGACAGGTCGATCCGGTCGCGGATCTGGACGGTGAAGGAACGCGTCATGAAACTGTTGTTCTTGGTCCAGTTGCACTCGGTGACCACGGTCGCCTGGTCATCTTGATCGACCCACCGTCCGATCATCCACTCCAACTTCTTCAGCTGCTCGTAGTGCGACGGCGCGGGCGCCGGCACATCTTCTTCGGTGACGCGGTCCAGCAGCCACTGACCGTCACGTTTGACGTAGACGGCCGTGTAATCGGATTCCTCCGGGGCCTGATCCGGACGGATCACCTTGGCCGTTCCCTGCTCGACAGCAACGTTCGGCGAGACGAATTGAATCGCCTCGGACTTCGCTTCCAGCTTGACGCCCTTCGCTTCCGCGAAGATGGCTGCAAACTGCTTCTCGATCGCTTCCCGACCGACGACCTGTTCGCCGCTGAGCGGATTCGTGTAGACCGCTTCGGGCGCCCAAAACGCCGCCAAAGCCTGCGCGTCCCCTTGATTGAACGCGGCGACGTACGACTCGACGGACTTCCGGATCGCCGCCTCATCGGCAGCCTGGCGATCGGCCTCCGCCCCCATGGCCGACGCCAGCGACCAAGCCATGACGGCAATCGTCAACATTACTCGTCTCATGCGTTTCTCCTTGAAAACAGAGTTTGCGTGTCATTCGCCTGTCAGCATTCTACCACGTTCGGCCCCAGGGCGGCGACCGCGTGGCGGGAAGGTCAACCGGCGGGCCAGTATGTCATCCTCCAAGACCTACCCGGAGAGGACTTTTTCGAGTTCCGTGGCCACCACCGTGGCGATGCCGCCGAGCCGGGCTTCGCGGTTGGCAATCGGGTCTGCGGCGGTGACGAATTCGCCCCCTTTTTCGCAGGCTCCCTCCGCCACGATGATCAGCGTGAAGTGCTTGTCGGCTTTCTCGCGTTCCTGGATCTTCGCGCAAATACTGCATCACGGTGCCTTCCAGGTCGTTGTCGATGGTCCTGGGCACGCCCACGAGGGGAACACCGCCCTCGAACAACTGCTGGCCGATCGTCAACGATCCGTCGCCGCCGATGCTGACCAGAGCTCGAATGTTCAGTTTTTGCATCCCCGTCTTCACCCCGTCGATCAATTCCTGGGGCAGGCGGCGCGTCTGGCCGTGTCCGACCTTGGCCGAGAACCGCCCGCGGTTGGCGGTGCCCAGGATGGTCCCACCCCGATACAGCAGCGAGCCGAGCTTCTGGTAACGAATTTCCTTTCCGTGGTTTAGGCCTCCCTGCGGGCCAGCCCACGTACGATGGCCCTTCCGGGCCGCCGGGCCGCCCTACCAAAAACACTAATGCTCTTTCATGGCTTGCGTCACTTTGAAACCGACCAGCCCCGCCACCAGAACGGCAAGATAGAACTGTCCGGCGATGGCCTCGATCCAGGCCAGGGTCCGAGCCAACGGCGTCACCGGCGTCACGTCGCCGTATCCCACCGTGGCCAGGGTAACGAAACTGTAGTAACTCAGGGTCCCGCGGTCCAGCCGCTGGGCGGTGACTCCGGCATCCCTGGGCGGCGGCAGCTGGAACGAACCAGGCGATGCCGTCTCGACGGCGTAGTACAACAGGCTCCAAACAATCCCGAGCAGCAGGTAACCGCACACGGCGCCAAGAATCGCGTCGCCGGACACTTGCTTAATGAAGATCGCCCGCAGGATACCGTACAAGGCGAAGGCAAAGAAGGCGGCCGCCAGGAGGTAAGCGCCGACGAGGCACACCCGCCCGAGCGATCCGCCGATGGCGTGGCCTACCCAAATGCCAACGAAGGCGGCCAGACCGAGGGAAAACGCCGTTCGCCGCAGATCGCGTTCCTCGAAGACCATCAGCAGGACCGCGACGATCAACACCGAGAAAAAGACTTCGAAGGAACCCTGTTCCTCCAACAGAACGGCCAGCATGGGCTGCGCCACGGTCAGCAAGAGCGCGGCCGAGAGCACCACGCCGAATCGCCAGCGGTGGAGGACCGTCTGGGCGGGGGAGTCTGAGTGCGATCGGTTCGTCATGGGCTCGCTCCTGTTACACATGATCTCCGGCTGCATCAACCGGCGCGTCGCCAACCTCCGAACCGCCGTCAGGCGTTGGCGATGAAACGTCCAGGAACGCGCTCATCGCCGCCTTCAACGTCGGATAGACGGCATCCATCCCGATCACCGCCAGCGCACCGGCTCGGTCGAGCATGTTTCGTGTGTCGGTACGAAAGCCGGCCAGCCCCAGCCGAAGGCCCCGCTGCGTCAGATCGCGGGCCAGCGTCTCGAGGGAATTGGTGTTATCGTCCATCACACACTCGCCTCAGTACTTCTCCGGCACGAATCGGCGGCCCTCCAGGGTGGCCTGGTCGTCGTACTTGCCTTCGTTGGACCGTTTGGGCAGCTTGACCTTCTCCCGAGGGACATCTTCGTATGGAATCACGCTCAGCAGCTGGGCGATGCAGTTCAGTCGGGCCCGCTTCTTGTCATCCGAACGCACGATGTACCACGGGGCGTAGTCCATGTCGGTGGCTGCCAGCATCGCGTCGCGGGCCCGCGAGTAGTCGTACCAGCGGGTCCACGACTCGACGTCCATGGGGCTGAGCTTCCATTGCCGCAGCGGGTCGTCGATCCGCGCCTCGAATCGCCGCTCCTGCTCTTTCTTGCCGACTTCGAGCCAGAACTTGATCAGGATGATCCCGCTGTCGACGATTTGCTTCTCGAAGACCGGGCAGACATCGAGGAATCGCTGATACTGCTCTTCGGTACAGAAGCCCATGACCCGTTCGACGCCGGCTCGGTTGTACCAGCTGCGATCGAAGATCGCGATTTCCCCGGCTGCGGGAAAGTGCTGGACGTACCGCTGGGCGTACATCTGCGTCTTCTCCCGGTCGGAAGGGGCCGGCAGTGCGACCAGTCGGAAGACCCGCGGGCTGACGCGTTCGGTGATGGCTTTGATCGTCCCGCCTTTGCCCGCCGCATCGCGGCCCTCGAACACGACGATCGCCCGCAGGCCCTTGTGCTTGACCCACTCCTGCAGGCGGCACAATTCGGTCTGGAGCTTGCCCAGTTCCTTTTCGTAGCGTTTGCGTTTCAGCTTGTCGTTGGTTTCGTCCACGTCGTTCTTCTTCATGCATTCACCTCCCGGTTCCTTTCAGGCAGTTATGGTTCGATTCGAGTCTCAGTCCGTAGAATGCGCACGCTACGCGCGCATCTTGTAGGCCGGCCCTTCCGGGCCGACCCCACGGCCCGGACGTCCGACCCCGACGGCCCGGAAGGGCCGTCGTACGTGGGCCGCAGGCCCGCGTTACGCGTCTTTGGTCAACGGGCTCTCGCCCTGCGGCTCGGGAAGCACCAGAACCACCGAGGACCGCGGTTGGACATGGTAGTGGCTGGCCGCCACCGCCGGGCCGCTGCGCCAGTCCCCAATATCCTCCGGCGATTCGAGCCCCGTGTCGAACCAACGACGCCAGGGGCCTGGGATTCCCGGCGGAACCGGTGGGAGCTCGAAATCCAGCGGCTCCCAATAGGCGCTGATCATCCAGTGGAGCAGCGCCGGCAAACGCGGCGGGCGTACGGTCACCGCCAGGGCGTGCGAGTGAGGACTCCAGTCGGGTGCGTCCAGCTGGACGCCGTGCCACTTCAGGTAGGTCGCGTCGAGCAGCTGGGTGAGCGTGACGTCCCGGTCCGCGATGTCCCGTTCCGGGGCCAGCCGGCAGGCCAACAGCAGCTTGACGAACCGCCGCAGGCCGGCGTGCTGGTCCAGCAAGGACCAATCGAACCAGCTGAGGTCGCTGTCCTGGCAATAGGCGTTGTTGTTCCCGCGCTGTGTCCGCCGCACCTCGTCGCCGGCCAGCAGCATCGGCGTGCCGATCGCCAGCAGGTTGAGGGCCAGGAAGTTCTTGATCTGCCGCTGGCGCAGTTGCTCGATCTGCGGATCGTCGGACGGCCCCTCCACGCCGCAGTTCCAGCTGTAGTTGTCGTTGGCGCCGTCCCGATTCTCCTCGCCGTTGGCCTCGTTGTGCTTCGCGTCGTAAGACACGAGGTCGTTGAGCGTGAAGCCGTCGTGGCAGGTGACGAAGTTGACGCTTTGTTCCGGCTCCCGGGCTTCGTGAGCGTACAGGTCCGGACTGGCCAGCATCCGCGTGGCCAGGGCGGACACCAGGCCCTCGTCGCCGCGCAGGAAGCGGCGGACATCGTCGCGGAACTTGCCGTTCCACTCGCGCCAGGCGTCGCCCACAAAGCTGCCGACCTGGTACAGGCCGCCCGCGTCCCAGGCTTCGGCGATCAACTTGGTGCCCGCCAGCGCAGGGTCCGACTCGATGTCCCACAGCACCGGCGGGTCCTGTACGGGATGGCCTGCCTTGTCGCGCGAGAGGATCGAGGCGAGATCGAAGCGAAAGCCGTCCACGTGCATCTCCGCCACCCAGTACCGGAGACTGTCCACGATCAGCCGCCGGACGACCGGATGGTTGGCATTGAAGGTATTGCCCGTGCCGGTGTAGTTGCAGTACTTGGCCCGGTCCTGTTCCAGGATATAGTACGCGGCGTTCTCCAGTCCGCGGAAGCAGAAGGTCGGTCCGTCGTGACCGCCTTCGGCCGAGTGGTTGTACACGACGTCCAAGATCACTTCGATGTCCGCCCGGTGCAGGGCCTTGACCATGTCGCGGAACTCGTCGATCGCCCCCAACGGGTCCGGCCGCGAGCTGTAGGCCAAGTGCGGGGCGAAGAACGAGACCGGACAGTAGCCCCAGTAATTCACCCGCCCCGGCGGGCAGTCCTGGGGATCGAACTGAAAGACCGGCAGCAGTTCGACGGCGGTAATGCCGAGGTCCTGCAAGTAGGGGATCTTCTCGATCAGCCCGGCATACGTCCCGCGTCTGTCTGCCGGCACGCCGGAATTCGGGTGCTGGGTAAAGCCGGCCAGGTGCAGCTCGTAGATCACCGTCTTGGCGTACGGGTGCCGCAGCGGGCGGTCGCCTTCCCAATCGTAGGTCCCGACGGCCGCGATCACGCTTTTCATGGCCTGGGCCGCATTATCCCCCGGCGCGGCCGCCACGTTGCGGTCATAACCGCGCGGCACCGCCACGGCCCGGCCGTACGGGTCCAGCAGGACCTTCTGCGGGTCGAAGCGGTGACCGCGGGACGGATCGAATGGCCCGTGCACACGATAGCCATAGATCTGGCCCGCCTTGACACCCGGCACGAACACGTGCCAGTAGTGATAGGTGCGGTGGCGGCGCCGGTCGAGCGAGACGACGCGCGCGGGCTGCGCTGCCTCGGCGGCGTCGAAGAACAACAATTCGACCGCCTCCGCGTTTTTCGAGTACAAGGAGAAATTCACGCCGTCACCCGCCACAGCGGCGCCGAGCGGATGACTGCTTCCGGGAAGGACGCTGGTGCTCATGCTTGGGTCTCCCTCTCTGTTGGATGATGGCCCCCCGGCCCTCACTCGTTCTTACCTACTCGTTATTCCTGATCAACCCGGCGCCAGCCGTCCCCAACCCGCGGCGACGAGCGCTATCACCACGGTCTGAAACAGTGCAAACGCCAACGTCGCCGTGACGGCTGGCGTGCCGGGAAAGCTGCTGGTCGCGATGACCAGGCCGACGCCTACGTTGCGCACGGACGTGGTAATCGCCATGACCCTGCGGTTGCCGCTGCCCGGCAGGCCCAGCACCCAGCCGGCCGCCAAAGCCGTCGAAACCAGGGCGAGCATCCCCAGGAAACCACTTGGTCGGATGGCGGTCAGCGACTGGAATTGGACGGCGAGGATCAAGGCGATTGCCGTCAAGTTCAGGACCGCGCTCAAGCGACTGGCCGGCTTGAGCAGCCCCGCGGCGAGACTCGGTCGCCACTGCCGGATGGCCACTCCAACGCACAGGGGCAGGAGCTGAGTCGCCAACAGCGTGACGACCATCTTGCCCGCATCGACGCTCTGCGAATCGCAGCCCAACCAAGGCAACAGAACGCGCAAGAGCAGCGGCGCAGCCACCGCGGACGATGCGGCCAGAACCACCATCAAGCCCACGGACGCGGCCACGTTTCCCTTGGCCAGCACCGTGAACGGAGGCCCGTACGGGGCCCCGGGACAAACCGCCGCGATTAGGAACCCAGCAGCGACCATCGGCTGGGCGCGGAACAGAAGCAACAGCCCCACCGCCGCGATCGGGACACAAACGTAGTTCGCCAGCGCGGCTCGGGCCAACAATCGCCGGTTCCTGACGACGCTGAGAATGTCGGCCAACGTCACGCCCAGTCCGATGGCGATCATCATTTCGATGAGCGTGACCGTGACGAGCAGGTTGATCAGTTTGTCGAGCGACATGGTTGTGCCAGAGACTCTCGTAGCTCTGCGAGCCGTGCCCTAAGGACACCATCCAGCGCGATGGGCACAGCTTGCCGGTCCATGCTACGGACTTGTCTATTCCTGCCCAAATGCCTCACGCAGTTTTTGTTCCTGATCCTTGGACAGGTTGGTTGCGATGATCTCGAACTTCACATCTTTCATTGCGTCCGCGACTCGATCCACGACGGCATCGCTGGTCATCAGGAACAGGGCGGACGTTCCTTCCGTGACCTGGCTGCGAACCTGCTTGATGAAGTCATCATCGATGCCGTAGTCCCGGAAGGCCCCTCCCAAAGCGCCGAAAGCCGCGCCGATGGCCAGGCCAAACAGGGGCGTGAAGAAAAGCATCCCGAAGAGCATGCCCCAGAACATACCGCTCACGGCGCCGGCACTTACCAGGTCTACCAACTGCCGAGTGTGGGGACCTTTCTTTCCCGCAGGCCAGGAAACAATCGCCGCGTCGTGCAGGGTGATGAGATGCTGTTTCTGCAAAAGCTCGATCCGGTTCAGGACTTGGTTTGCCCCGTCGACGGTCGGAAACTTGAGAACGGTCACGGTCGCCATGATCTGTCTCCTCAGGTGAAGTTGAAGACTCGTAAGACTGCACGCTTGCTGCGGTTGTTTTGCGATCGGCTTAGCGAGGCCATCCTATCCCACGGCTGACTAGCCTCCCACGGCCTGCTGATGGGCGGCCTGTTCAATCTCCTGTTTGTACTTCTGATACTCCGGAGATCCGGGCGGGCTGTAATTCCAGTTCTTGTAGAGGCCGATGATCCGGGTGAAGAAGTCGCGGGCCTCGTCGCGATCCTGGAACGGGTACTCGCGGTCGGTCAGGCTCATGATCAGCCTCAGACTCTCCAACTGCCGCTCCCGCGGCATGCAGGCGTCGACCTCGTCGAAGGCGTCCTGCTGCAGGTAGGCCATGTCCAGCAAAACGGATTTTTGCCAAGTGACGTAATCCTCCAGGGTGATGCCTTCCTCGCCCGTGACCTGCATCATCTGGTTGATGGAATCGCCCTGCCGCAACAGCTCGTGCAACCGCTTGACGTCCCGTGTCCAATTCGAGTGCAGATTCTCGCTCAACCACGGTGACAACTGATCGAGGTAGCGGGACCAAGACAGCAGCGGATCGATGGCCGGGTAGAACCGCTTATAAGCCCGGTCGTAGGATAGGCCGAGGAACGTTTTGACGGTGCCCAGCGTCGATTGGGTAACGGGCTCTTCAAAGTTCCCGCCCGCAGGCGAAACCGTGCCAATCATGGTCAGACTGCCCTGCGACCCGTCGGGGCAGCGGATGACTCCGGCTCGCTCGTACACGCTCTTGACCGACGAATCCAGGTAGGCCGGAAACGCCTCTTCGCCCGGAATCTCTTCCATCCGCCCGGACGTCTCGCGCATCGCCTGGGCCCAGCGCGAGGTGGAATCGGCAATCAGCAACACGTTCAATCCCATCTGGCGGTAGTACTCGGCGAGCGTGATCCCCATGTAAATCGAGGCCTCGCGGGCGGCGACCGGCATGGACGAGGTGTTGCAGATGATGATGGTCCGGTCCATCAGCGTTCCACCCGTGCGCGGGTCCTGCGTCTCCGGGTACAGCGTGATCGTCTCGACGACTTCGCCGGCCCGTTCGCCGCAGGCCACGACGACCACCACGTCCACCGTCGAATAGCGGGCAATGGTGCTCTGCAACACCGTCTTTCCCGCGCCGAACGGGCCCGGAATGCAGCCGGTTCCGCCGCAAGCGATGGGGAAGAATGTGTCGATGATGCGCGTGCCTGTGCTCAGCGGCAACTCGGCGTACATCCGCTCGGCGAACCGGCGGCGAAGCATCCGTCCGGGAATCGTGACGCGGACCGGCCAGCGCTGGAGCATGGTCACCTCACGCTCTTCGCCGTTGCTCTGGAAGCGGGCGACTGGCTCGTTGATTGTCAGCTCGCCCTGGCCAATCCAGGTGACCGTAACGGCTTCCGGTTCGCCGAACGGCACCATGATCTTGTGCCTGAATGGCCCTTCGGGGACGGTGCCCAGGACGCCGCCGGGGGCCACGCGCGACCCCGCGGCGACTTGCGGGGTGAAGCTCCACTTGCGGTCGGAATCCAGCGGCGGCGCAGACACGCCGCGGGGCAGGAAAAAGCCGTGCGCTTTCGCCAGAGCCGCCAGCGGGTTCTGCAGGCCGTCGAAGACTCGCCCCAGCAGGCCGGGGCCGAGGACGGCGGACAGCATTTCGCCGGTCATCTCGACCCGGTCGCCCACGCGCACGCCGCTGGTGTCCTCGAACACTTGCAGATCCGCCGTGCGCCCGCGGATGCGGAGCACCTCGGCCTTGAGCCGCTCCTGGCCGACGCACACGTACCCCACCTCGTTCTTCATCAAGGGCGTCTGCTCGTCCACCTCAATCAGCACGAGGCTTTCACGGACCTGGACGACGGTCGCCGTTTTGTACGACGGCCCTTCCGGGCCGTCGATGCCGTCCGCGCCGCGAGTCTGGCCGGGACGGCCCGGAAGGGACGTCCCACTGGTCTTGCCACTAACTGTGTTCGACATGAGTCACCTTGTCGATCAATTCCCTGAATCTGGTTTTTCCCTGGTCGGCGTCGCTTGCCAGCCAAGCTTGGAGCATGTCCCATTTGAAGAAGTAAGCGAACACCGCCTCGAAACTGAACGTGTCCCGTTCGGCATGTCGATTGAGTCGCCGCCAGGCGACGTCCATCAGCAACCGCTCCAGGCCGCGCGCCTCGCCGGCCGCCAGCAGGTCCCGAGCGAGAGGCAGCCACGGAAACAAGCGAGCCAGACCGAAGTCCGGCTCGCCCCAACGCGTCTGGACGTGGCGGACCCACGGCCCCACGCCCCACCGCCCCGCTTGTGCCAACGATTCCAGCCCGTCCCGCTTTCGTCGTAGGGCCGCCACCAGCGTCCGCTGGTCCATCCGGAACGACACGTAGTCCTTCAGCGACGCGTCCAGCGGCGCCGCCATCAACGCCGTGTACTCATCCGCCTGGGCCGCGTCCGACTTCCAACGCGAGGCATCGAGCCGCCAGCCGACGAGCGACCGAGCCCTGCCCAGTTGCTCCGCGTGGGCGGGCCGAAGCAAGGCCAGCCGCTGTTCCAGCCGCAGCCGGGTGATCGGCAACCGGTCCGCGCGTTCGAAATGCGGCAGGTGCGGCAGGCTTGCGATCAAGTCGTAGTACATGTTCCGGTCTCCAAGTCGCCGTAGGACGGCCTTTCCAGGCCGTCCGGCTGTCGGCAGGTCGGATCGGCCCGGAAGGGCCGGCCTACCGTTGCCCTCACTCGGCTCCTTCCATGATCGCCTTGAACCGCGGAATCAGCCGCTGCGAAATCAGCCGGGCAATCGCCCGGTCGGACAGGTCGATCTCCAGCTTGTCCTGGACCAGCCGCACCCGCGCCCCGCCCTCGATTTCGCTGTCGGGCACCAACACCAAACCCTCGCGCAGCATGTCGCTGGAAAGTCCCAGGATGGCCAGCTTGCCTTCCTCCTTGAACACCGGGCCGGTCGGGCCTTCCAGCAGGGAGCTGGAAATCCGGACCTCGACTTCCTTGTCCTGAATGAACTCCTCCGCCGCGTGCCCTGCCAGAACGAGCACGATGCTGCGAACCAGTTCCCTGTCCCGCGTGGCCGACACGACCAACCGCTTGACAAACTCCTCGAACCGGGCCAGCACGCGAGCTTCCAAGTCCAGGACCGTGTCCCGCGCAGCCAGCCGCAGTGCATCGAGCGAAGCCTGGCGGTAGGCTTCGATCTCCTCGCGGGCCTTCGCCTGGGCCGCATCCGCCTCGGCCTTCGCCCGGGCCACGATCTCCTGAGCCTGTTGCCGCGCGTCGCGGAGCACCCGGTCTGCCTCGGTTTGAGCCGCCTGCACGCCTTGGTCGCGGATTCGGTCGATCAACTCCTGCACGCCCGAAGAAGTCGTCGTGGTTTCTGCCATAGCTGCACCTTGTCTGATCTCCGATGTAGGTTGGCCCTTTCGGGCCGACTGCCGCATCCGGCGGCCCGGAAGGGCCGTCGTACACTCTCTGCCGCACCGTCGCCGTCACTCCGGCAGCCGGCCGGCCAGCACCAGCGCGAACACGAAGGCGAACACGGCGAAACCCTCGATCAGGGCCGCCGGAGCCAGCGATATGCCGAACACCTCCGGCTTGCTCTTGGACGCGTTGATCGACGCGGCACAGGCGCTGCCTTGGGCCAGCGCGCTGAGCATCAGCGCGAGCCCGGACAGGACCCCCAGCGCAAAGACGCCGGGCGAGTTCCCGGCAGTCAGCACGCCCGGAAATGCCATCGTCACGACAATCCCATAGATCGTCTGCGAAGAAGGCATGGCCGCCACGCCGACGAACCGGCCAAAGCCGCGTTCGACCTCCAGCATCGCCCCGCACGCAGCCGAACCGGCCCGCAGGCACCCGATCATGCTGCCGATCGCGCCCAGGGCCAAGGGAGCGAAGAGCCCGATCCAGCCCAACGTCAATGTCAGTTCCATGAGGAACCCTCCTTTCGACGAAAGGGCGTAAAGAGACGACCTTCGTCCTTTAGCCCCCAGTTGAAGAACTCGATCACATTCAATCGCAGGCCGTGAATCACACCGCTGGAAATGCCCAGCAGCAGGTTCAAGGCGTGCCCGAACGAAAGCACCAGCAGGGCCAGCAGCATGCCCACGCCCGGCACCGCCTGACGGATCCCCGCAGCCATGTCGTTAAAGGCCAGGGCCAGCGAAGCTGACGCCAGCCCCAAGGCAAACAGACGCAGGTAACTCAAAATGTCACCGAACGCGGCGGAAACCTTGGTCAGGCCGAGCAGACCTTGGATCAGCCGCTTGACCGGTTTTTCGCGCGGGGCCGTAAAGCCCACGACCAGCAACAGGCCCGCCATCGCGGCAACGCCGCCCAGGGTCTCGAGGACGGCCGCCACCGGGACGGCCGAACCCGCCGCAAACAACAGCCCGCCGCTGACCGCCACGGCCCAGCCCAGCGAGCCCAGCCCGTCCCGCCAGTCGGCATACCGCCGAAAGTCCATCACGTTGGCCAGGATCACGTGCAGGCCGCCGACCAACACGGACAGGCCCATCATCAACTGCGAATTGCCCATGTCCAGCAAGTGCAGCGAAGCGAGAACCGAGCCTTCCGGCGGCGCGAGACCGAAGTAGCTGCCGACCAGCACCCCGTACACCAGCGACGCGACCACGATCAGAGTCAGCAACGGCAGGAAGCGGCGACCGGCAGGCGGCGCTGTGGTGTTTCGTCGGCCCTTCCGGGCCGCCTCTATTTCGCTTCGACGGCCCGGAAGGGCCGTCGTACGGTGTGCGGCGCAGCCGCCGCCCGCAGGCCAGCAGTCCCAAACCCATTACCGCCGCGTAGCCGGCGTCGGCCAGGATCATGGCAAAGAAGATCGCAAACGACACGAACACCACGCCCGACGGGTCCCAGGTCCAGTGGCCCGGCGTCATGTAGAAGTTCACGAGGTCTTCGCCCACCGACACCCGCGGCAGGTTGCGCATGAGCGTAGGCGGGGACTCGTCCGGTCCCGGCGGCTCGCTTTGAAACACGAACCCGCTCTGGGCCGCATAACGAGCTAACTCGGGGACTTGCTCCCGGGGCGACCAGGCCTGCAGGGCGAACAACGGCTCCCGGTCGCACGTCAACTGGGCCGCCCCGGCCCGCGCCGCGGCGTCCTCCAGGCGGGCCAAGTCCCGGGCGAACAACAGGCACCACCGTGTCAGCGACGCTCGCTCGGCCTGCGCGTCCTCGATCGCCAGCTCCACCTCGTCCAGCCGCTGTTGAAGATCTTCGGGCGAGCGGGACCCCAGATGCACACGCGGCACCGGCATGGATTGCGGCTCGGCCTTGTCCACCACGGCCACATAGCAGAAGCGTCCGTCCCGCTGGACCACCTGCCAAACGTACGATGGCCCTTCCGGGCCGTCGCTTCGGCCGTGACCATCGTCGGCCCGGAAGGGCCGACGTACTTGGGCGAGCGCCTCGACCTTGGGCATGTCCTTGTGCGGCACGACATAGAACCACAGCCGCAAATCGCCCAGGTCCTCGGGCGCCGGGAAGCGAAAACTGCCCCAAGGCTTGAAGTCGGCCAGACGTTGGATCAAGAAGTCGCGTTCCGCTTCCAGGCCGTGGATGCGGTCCCGCAGGTCCCCTGCTTGCCGCTCGACGGCCCGCACGTCGAACCGCGCGTCGCTGCGCACCTGGCGGCGGCGCTGCGGACAGGCCAGCAGGAACTTCAACGCCTCCCGGGCCTCGGGCGACGGCCCTCCGCCGAGGTCGGCTGGGACGCCGCTGCCCAGCGGGATCAACTCCAGACTGCCCCGCGCATGGAGGTCGTCCAGCAGGCGGTCCTTGTCGGCAGTCACCCCGGCAAACGTCACACGTTCCAGTCGGATGATGCTCATACCGCCGCCTCCTTGTGCGCCCTGGCCCCGGCTTGCACCTGCTTGGTCTTGGCGAGCTTGGAGGTAACCACAGCCGCCCGCTCCGCATCGCCCAGGTAAATGCGGATCCGCTGGATGTTCTTCTTGGCCGTCGGAATGAGGATCTTCTCGAACAGGTTCACCCGCTGCGTGATCCGCCGGACCGCCAGGTCCAGCACCTGCACCCGCTGGCCGGCAATCCGCACGCGGACTCGCGCTTCGGCGGCGTCCTTCAGCCGCTGGACCAGGATGTCCACCCAGGCCGGCGTGGCCAGCCGCGAATAGTCCGCCACGGCAAATTCGACGTGCTCCAGGATCGGCAAGCGAGTGCCGACCACGTTCTGCTCGCCCACGCGATAACCGGTCATTTCCACCAGGTCGCCCAGGTCCAGACCGGCGTCGGCGAGCATGGGCAGTTCCGCGCCGATCCGGGCGTCCAGCGACTCCGCCGCGGCCGCCGCGGCCTTGTGCTCCGCCCGCGTCTTCTGGGCCTCGACGGTCAGCTGGCGGCGTTTCAGGTCCAGCGACGGCAGCAGCCGCTTGTACAGTTTCAACTGCTGCTGCTGTTGCTGGAGCGAGTTCTTGCTGAGTCGGAGTTTGGCCATGGTTGTTCCCGCTGTACGTCGGCCCTTCCGGGCCGACGCCGGTTAAGGGACGGCCCGGAAGGGCCGACG
>CAIYOB010000571.1 GCA_903927685.1 uncultured Planctomycetaceae bacterium | reverse complement strand
TCAACGTTGGCGCCGGCGTACCGTCGACATCGTCGAACTGCACGCCGGCCAACACCGCGCTGCCGTCCTCGATCCAAGCATGCGTCCCGGCCGTAATGATGATCTGGCTGCCAACTCCCGGCGCGGTCACGATGCCGCCTTCCAAGTTCTGGAATCCGGTTGCCGCGTGGATGTAGACGCGCGAGCCGGCGCCCAGGGCTTCGATCGTCGAAGCCTGGCGGATCGAGCCGCTGGTGTCCATGTCCACCGAACTGCCGGCGTTCAGTGTCTGGAAAACGGAACCGACACCGGTCAGCAGGCTGATCGGACCCTCCGGAGACGGCTCGACCATCGCGCCGCTTCCGGTGCTGGCTGTCACCAAGAGCCGCACCAACGAGTCCGCTTTGACCCAGCCGCTGATCTGAACCTGTTCGGCGAAATCCAGCAGCAGCGAAGCGCCGTACAGGCCCGAATCGGGAAGGCCCATCACGTCGTGCACGTTCTGGGATTGGACTTCCAGCAGGCGGCCGCGGACGCCGAGCTGATACCCCGGAGCTTGCACGTCACCCTGGACGTTGACGCGATCGGCCTCGAACATGACATCGTCCCGCAGCGCGGCATGCACCACTCGGGGAAGACCGTTGGCTTTGAGGGTCGCGGCGTCCTTGACGTCGCCCACCCACATCTCGTTGGCGGCTGCGCGATGTCCGATGGTGACCAGGCGGAACGTGTCGCCGATCGCGGCCAGATCTCGCATCGACAGGTCCCAGTAGCTGTTCGGCCCCAGCTCGGACAGGTCCTCGCCCATGAAGCTCTCGGCGGCCGATCCCACGCGATAACCGATCGTGTCGTGCGTCGAGCGCAGGACCAGTTCGCCCCAGCCCCGGACTTGGTTGTCGCCGCTGGCCAAGTCCATGTCGTCCGCGCGCAGGCGGATGTCGGTCTCGGCGGTACGGGCCACGACGTTGCCGGATTCCAGCCTCAACAGGGCATCGATCGCCGTCAGCGTCAGGTCGATGTCGCCGTTGCCCGCTGCCAGCGCATAGCCCGGATCGCCATCCTGGACCTGGTTGCGCCAGTCCGCGGAGCCGCTGGTCCAGGTCGCTTCCGCCAACCAGTCGGGGGCCGGTGTCTGAAGGGGGACGACCAAGCCGGGATTCTCGAGCACGTCGTAATGTCCGGTGTTGATCAGGTCCAGATCGTCCGCTTCGATCACGAAGACGTCGCCTTGGCCGGTCGTCGCGGTGGCGGCCGTCAGCGCCCCCGCCTCGAGCAGAAGCGGCGCGCCGCTGGTCCCGATCGTGTCCTTGGCCTTGAGAATCACGTGCCCGTCCGGGGCGGTGATCGTCGCCCCGTTCTCGTTCCAGATTGACCCGTCCGGCGCGGTCAGCCGCACCCAACCCACGGCGGCCTCCTCATCGCCGACGGCTCCTGAATTGACCAGCAGCGGCGCGGCCAGATAGATCGACGCGTCGTCGGCGTACACTCGGGCGTCGAGATAGCCTTCGCTCGCCGCGTTCAGGGTCTGGGCGATGGTCAGGGTCTGCAGCGATTCCACGATCACATGCCCGGCCTGCAGCGGTCCGCCGGCCTGGACCGTGTCGGCGATGATCCGCACGCCGGTCGGTTGGGGGCTGTCCCCGCTCATGTCGCGGGACGTATAGGAAACCATGTTCCCGAAGTAAACGATCTCGCCGTGATCATACTGACCTCCCTTGCCGATGAGCGTGATCCGCTCCACGCCGCCGTCCAGGTTGACGACCTCGCGGCCGTTGGCCACTTGGCCGGGGCTGAGCGTCAGCGGCGCCGTGAGGTACGTCTGCTCCAGCCGGATCTCGTCGAACTGCCCGTCGCTGTCGACGACGTTCAAGGTGCCGGTGGCTTTGGTCGAGTCCGCCTTGCCCAGCTTGAACTGGTAGCGGTCGCTGCCGCCGCCATCCAGAATGTCGATCGTACGTTCCGGAAACTCCGTCACATCCAGCGCGTCGTCGCCAGGGCTCAGGGTGATTTCCGTCACGGGCAGCCGAGACACGGTCGCCCGGTTGCCATCCCCGGCCGTGAATTCCGCGCTGCGGCCGCTGAGTGTGCCGGTCACGGCCGTCGTGAGCGCCGAGAAGTCCAGCGCGACATCGCCCGCGGCGTCGGCGAAGCGGTCCTTGCCATAGCCGTCGCTGAAGGCGAACGTGTCGCAGCCCAGGCCGCCATCGAGCAGGTCAGATCCGGGGCCACCGTCGAGCGTGTCGTTGCCGTCCTCGCCGTACAACTTGTCGTCGCCGGCCCCGCCCCGCAGCACCGCTGCGCCGGGACCGCCGTACAGTCGGTCGTCGTCTTCCCCGCCGCCCAGCTCTCCCCCACCCGGACCGGCGTACAGCGTGTCCTGGCCCGCCCCGCCCTGGACTTCGACCGGGACATCGCGCAACCGACGGGCGTCGAATGTATCGTCGCCCTCGCCCATCTCGACCACGACCTTTGTTACGCCGCTAAAGCTCTGGTACCAGTCGTCGAACTCAACATTCACGGTGCCGCCGGAGCCGCTGACGATGAACGTCTCGCCGCTGTCCGAGGTGTGGAAGTACTCGCGGCCCGCCGCCAGTGGTCCGGCCTGGAGCGTCAACACGCCGCCGGCGAGTTTTCCCAACGTCGGCTCGACGTGCGGCGCTTCGGACTCGTACTCGAACAGGTTGATTCGGAACAGCTCCTGCTCGAACACCGTCGTGCAGCCGAACAACGGCACGCAAATCTCGGCAAAGGCATCGGCGACCAGATCGGACTTGGCCTGCAGATTGAACAAGTTGCCGAATCCGCCGTCTTCGTACTCCCACATCGTGACGACTTCGGAACCGCGGATCTTCCCGTCGCTGATCCACTCGACGCTGGTGACGTTGCCTTCCTCGTCCTTGGTCAATTGGGAGCGGGCGACGTCCTGCAGGTCGGCGTCGACCGCCACTTCCACGCCGCCGGACAGGCCGGCCTTGAGGAGTTTGGCATCGACGGCCGCCTCCAGCCCGACAAAGACGTCCAGCGAGAATTCAGGCTTCTCCTGGCCGCCCGTGCCCGTCACGACCTTGCCGTCCTTGAACTGGGGCAGCGTCAAGTCCGACACGAAGAAGCCGTCCAGGGCGGACAGCGGATCGCCCGTCTCGATCGCCTTGCGGATGCCGTAGGTGTCGTAACCGAACGCCAGGTCGACCGCGGCGTTCAGATTGCCGATCGCCGTCACCGAGACCGGCACCGGTCCGAGGAACAGCCGGAGCAGCGTCACATCGAATTCGCCGGCGAGCTCCAGCAGCGGCATCTCGTAGGTGAACAGCGTCGCGTCGCCGCCCTGCAGGACCGGCATCCAGTTGCCGATGTCCTTGACATACTCCCAGATCTTGAAACCGGAACGGGACGTAGCGCCGCCCTGCAAGCCGCCCGCGGACTGGCTGGCGATGTCGTCCAGCTTGGCTGTCAGTTCGGGCGGCCCGTCCAGGGTCACCAGGCCCTGCAAGTCCGCCGGCAGACGGCTGAGGTCGGCCGCCGTGGCCTGCGCGGCGGAGGCCGCGTCGGTCCCCAGGCCGGCAATGTCTCCCAACAGGATTTCGCCCGAAGTGCCCAACAGACTGTCGACCTGAGCGACTAACTCGAGCATGTCCTGTGCGGCGTAGACGAAAGCCCAGTTGACCTGCGGCTTGCCCTGGATCCGCAGAATCAGGTTGATCAGTTCCATTACGTTCGGCGGATTGACCAGGATGTCCAGTCCCCCCACCTCTTCCGTCAGACCCTCGATCACATCCCGGAACGGCTCCAGAACGTTCTGCACGTTCTGGGCGATCGGCTTCAAGAAATTGGTGACAAACGTGCCGACGTCCAGTCGCAGATGGTCGATGCGGATCGACGGCGTGCCGGCCCCCTGCGCCAGGTCCCAATCCCAGTCCGCCACCAGGTCGCCCTTCAGCGTAGGCAGGAAGGAGACGCCGTCCAATTCGAGCGTCATCCCCAGGCGGAATCCCGCGTCGACGGCAAAGTCGACGGCGAACAGTTCGCTCAACGACTGCGACATCAGCTGGGTCAGGGTGAAACGGCCCCGTTCGTTGCCTGTGTAGTCCAGCGTCAGAGCGCCGGCAACCCCTCCGGGCTGGAATCCCGCTTGCTGAGGATTCCGGTCCTGGTCTTCCAACGTCGCGGTGAAAAACAGCAACCGGCCTTGGCCGGTGAAGGGTTGGCCGCCCTCGCCCGCGAGCGACGCTTCGACTTCAAACTGCAGTTCCGGACCTTCCGCCGCGGTGTTGGTCGGCAGGTAGAACCCGTCCGTCACCGACAGTCCCAGGCCAAAGGCGTAACTCCAGTGGGCCTCCAGGCTCAGCCCGCCGTCGACACTGAACTCAAAGCCCGGCAGATCGATGTCCAGCGGGATGTCAAACCCGGTCCCCAGCAGCACGCCGCCCAGACTGATATTGAACTGAATGGCGTCT
>CAIYOB010000570.1 GCA_903927685.1 uncultured Planctomycetaceae bacterium | reverse complement strand
GCCGATGCGATCGGTCTCCTTGTGGCGGATGTGGGCCACGCCGGTGATCGTGGTCGGCCCGTCGGCATACAGGGCGACGGCGGCCAGCGTCAGCACGGTGTCGCTGATCGCGTTCATGTTCACGGTGATGCCGCGGAGCATCCCGCCGGTGACCGTGATGCCATCATCGGCATAGTTCACTTGACACCCCATTGCGGCCAGGCACTCGCAGAACGCGACATCTCCTTGCAGTGCATCGCGAGTCAGTCCAGCCACCGTCACCCGGCCACCGGTGATGGCCGCGGCGGCCCAGAAGTAGCTGGCCGCCGAGGCATCCGGCTCGACGGCATAGTCCCGGCCCGCGTAGCGTCGCCCGGCGGCGATTGCAAAGCTGTCCAGCCGGCTGCCGTCCACCCGGATGCCAAACGCCGACATCACGGCCAGAGTCATCCGCACGTACGGCTGCGACACCAGGTCGCCGTCGACTCGCAAGCAGACGTCGCTTTGGGCATAGGGTGCGGTCATCAGCAGGCCGCTGAGGAACTGGCTGGACACGTTGCCCTGAATCGTGGCCGATCCGCCCGGCAGGCCGCAGGCCCGGACCACCACGGGTGGGCAACCGTTGTCAAACTCCGCGCGGACGTCCGCGCCCAATTGCCCCAGCCCGTCCAGCAAGTCCTGAATCGGTCGCGCCCGCATCCGCGCGACGCCATCCAGCCGGTAGATCCCCTGCCCTAATGTGGCCAGGGCGGTCAGGAAGCGGATCGACGTGCCGCTGTTGGCCAGGAATAGCTCCGCCTGGCCTGCCGGAATCCGCCCGCCGCAACCGACGACGGTCAGCTCGGTCCGATCGGCGTTGGCCTGGACGTCCAAGCCCAGCCGCTGCAGCGCATCGATCATCACCCGTGTGTCTTCGCTGTCCAGCGCGCCATGCACGTGCGAAACGCCGTCGGCCAAGGCGGCGCAGATCAACGCCCGGTTGGTGATGCTCTTTGACCCCGGCGGGCGAATGGTCCCCACCAGCGGGCCACACGGACGGATTTCCAGTTGCTCGCGAGTCATTTGGCGATCTTCCACAAATGCTTGTCGCTGCGGACATACAACGCGTTCCCCGCCACGGCCGGCGAGGCGTGCATGGGCTCGCCGAAACGGTGCTCCCCCACGACTTCTCCTTGCTGGTCGCCCACCTTGACCACCTGCATGTCGCCGTCCTGGTTGACGCAATACAGGTGCCCGCCCGCCAGAACCGGCGTCGCCCAGTAGGTGCCGCTCAAACGTACCGCCCACAGCAGCTCACCGGTCTTGGCGTCACCGCAGCGCACGGTGGCGTTGCTCAGGATGTACACGCGCCCGGCGTGGACGAGGGGACTGGACGAGCCGGGCCGGAGGCGATTGGCGTCCCAGGCGATTTCGGGAGCATTCGATTCCTCGGACAGCCGCAGCGCCGTCAAGCCACGCATGGGAATCAACAGGCATCCGTCCAGGTAGACCGATGACGAGATCGAGGCGGCGTTTTCCGCAAACCTCCACAACTCGCGGCCCGTTTGCACGTCGTGCGCCGTGACGCACGACGGCGACTGGAGCAGGACGGCCGTCTGGCGTCGACCCGCGCCCGGCAAGGCGATTGGCGAGGTCCAGCTGGCTTGGTCGGGACGTTCCAGACGCCAGCGAGTCTCGCCGGTCGCCGCATCCAGTCCGGCTGCAAACGACTCGCCCTGGTTCTCCAATTGAACGACCACCACGCCGTCCAAGACCAGCGGCGACGAGGCCATCCCGGTGTCAGCGCCCGCCTTGGGATAGTCGAAGCTCAGACCGCGATACCAGACCAGGTTGCCGTCCCAATCGAGGCAGAACAGATCGTTGGACGAGAAGAACGCGTAGACGTGTTGCCCGTCGCAGGCCGGCGTGGGCGCTGCGCCGGAGATGCTGTCGTGAGTGGACGGGCGTCCGGTGGCCCAGAATTGCCGCTCCCACAGCCGCTGGCCGTCGGCGGCAGCAAAGCACAGGACATGCAAGCGGTCATGGCGGTATCCGCTGGTCGCTGTCAAGAACACCCGGTCGCGAACCACGACGGGCCCCGACACGCCCCGCCCGGGCAAGTCGCTCCGCCAGGCGAGGTTCTCGGTCTCGCTCCACGTAATCGGCAGTTCGACCTCAGGTGCCAGACTGCTGGCTCCGGGACCGCGGAATTGCGGCCAATCGGCCGCAGCGCCGGTGATTGCGACCGCCAGCAGGCTGGGCAGACAGGACAAAACGACTAGGGAGTGCTTCTTCATGGTTCGGTTGCTGTGATCGCCATCTCGGTGACGCCAGATGCTCGGCATTCTCATCTCACACGCGGCCTAATATAGCATATCGAGCCCGGGACAACAGCTCGCAAGGGGCGCGGATGACTGGTGCGTTGTCCAAGCTAAGAATTGGGGCCGGGTGGCTGGGGTCGAGCCACGAGGTACGAGTGGCGAGCCCCCAGGGCTGTACATTCTGGGGGCTCGCTGCACTAGACCCCAGCCACTCATGAATCCCGCCACCCATGCACCAAGGCGTCCCACCCTCAACGCTGAGACCAAGAACCAGCGAATCAACAAGTGTCGCATCCAATGTTGTCGTCACGCTCCGCCGTGACGACATGACATCACGCGGAGCGTGATGACTACATTGAAAAGCCGACAGTTATTCCTTTCGCGGTCCCAAGCGTTACCGTCCCACCGGCTGGACCGACGTCGGCTTCGTCGGCGTCAGCCGCAGGTCGGGCACTCCGGGTGTGGCGACGCCGCGGACATTCAGCGAATAGGCCAGCGCCGGCTTGTCCGCCTCGGCGGCCGCCGCCAATGCCGCTTGCAGTGCGGCGGTCGCTTGGTCGCCCGGCAGGCGCTCGAGGGTCATCCGCGCGTCCTCGCGAAGTTCGGCATGGGCCAGCAGGGCGACGACCGGCTTGACCGCCTCCTCGCCGGCGATCTGCCACGTCATCCACAGGACATCGCGGCGCAACTGCAACGGCTGGGAATCGCCCAGCAGCTTGAGCAATTCGGCCGCGACCGCCTGCGCCTCGCTCGCCGCGCCAGGCCGTCCGGCGTAATACACGATATTCTGAATTGCCCGCACGGCCGCCCGGGCCGTCTCCAAATCGCCGCTGGCGGCCAGTTTGGCCAGGGGCAGCACGGCGGGGGCTCCTACGGGACCGGCGCCGTCACGGGCGGCGGCACGGACCGGGTCTTCGGTGCTCTGGATGTTCTTGAGCAGGACGTCAAGTGTCAGGTCTTCCATGGGAGGATGCTTTCGTTCTAACAGTGTGCTTGAAATCGATTCGAGACAGGCAGGCGATGCTCACAGCGTGTACGGATATCGTTGCGGGCGGCCCATCAGGCGGCGGGCTTGTTCATCCCCGATGATTTCGCGGCGGCTGTGGTCCCAGCGGAGCTTGCGGCCCAACAGGAACGAGAGGTTGCCCAGCACGGTCAGGATCGCGACATCCGCGGCGGCCTCCACGTTCATGATCGTCTTCTTGCCGGTCTTGATGCCCTCGAACCAATCCTCCTTGTGCCCGGGACTCTGGTAGACTTCCTTGGCGCCCGGTCCGGGGACCCATTCGCGGGCCTTGCGTTCGGCCCACGTGCCACCGTCGCCGCCCCAGTGCGTAAACATCCCCTGGTCGCCGCGATAGACCGCGCCGTAACCAGGGCGAGTGATCGGGCCGCCCGGTTCCTTGCCGGTCCGCTCCTCCGGCGGCGCCGGCTCGCCGGGCTGGTTCCAGGTCAGCACCCAATCGGGATTCTTGAAGGTGTACTTGACGCTGATCTTGACCGCCGAGTCCCACAGTCCGCGTTGCGGCGCCTCGCCCGTGGCTTCGACCTCGACCGGTCCCGTGCCGTCGGCGTTCATCCACCACATGGCACAGCTCATTACATGGGCCCCACGGTCGCGGATCTGCCCGCCACCCGACTCCATCAGCCAGCGGAACGTGCCGTGGCAATAGCCGCGATTGTACGGCCGCCAACGGAGCGGGCCGAGCCAGGCGTCCCAGTCCAATTCCGGCGGCGGGTCGCTGTCCGGCGTGAATCCGCCCACGGGACTGGGATAATGGAAGCAGTCGACCTGCGTAATCCGGCCGATGTTGCCGTTGGTCAGGTAGCGGTGCGCCAAATAGGCTTCCGGCTGGCTGCGGCCCTGCGAGCCCACCTGCACGGCGATCTTGGCCCGGTTGGCCGCGGCGATCATCGCCTTACCTTCCTCGACCGTACAACAGGCCGGTTTCTCGACATAGACGTGTTTGCCACGCTCGGCCGCATGCACCATCTGGACGGCGTGCCAATGGTCCGGCGTTGCGATCACCACGGCGTCGATGTCCGGGCGATCGAGGACATAGCGGTAGTCGCGGTAACAGTCCGCTTGTGGCCCGGCGGTGCGGGATGCGTTCTGCAGCCGCTTTTCGTCGATGTCGCACACGGCCGCAATGTTGACTTCGCCGCGCTGCATCCGACCGACCATGTCGCCCAGATGATAGCCGCCCATCCCGCCCACGCCGATATGGCCGAACGTCAGGCGGTCGTTCGCACCCGCCCGGCCCTCGGCCGCCAACACGCCGGAGGGGAGGACATAGGGTGCAGCCACCGCGCCGACCGCCACGGTGGCTCCGGCGGATTTGAGGAAATCTCGGCGAGGAATGCCCGGGGTGATCTTGCTCATACGTTCACCTGTTCACGTGAAATTACAGCGGAAGAACGGATTGTAACGGTCGTAGGGACACCGAAACGTAGTGCCAGATTAGCCGGCTTCGAGTGAGGTTACAAGCAGGGAAGCCTGGGGCGACAAACCTGGCAAGGGGAAGCCCAAGGGAGGCCAAGGTCGAACAGAGGGCAAGACGGGAAAACGGGGTAACTGGCAGTGACTGGGAGACTTTGAGCAGTCTGGACGATCGTAGCGCGAACGCCCAAAAGACTGGCAGGGCCCGTTGGTAGCGGTCGAGTTAAGAGGTACCGCGGCGTTCGCCAGTCGGTACGTCGTTGGCAGTGACAAGATAGCCACGGATCCACGGAAAAGGAGTATTTCGTCATGAGGAAGGGATTTCTATTTTCGGCGTTGCTGATGCCGTTTCTCGTCGCGGGAACGGTTCGAGCGGGAGACGGAGACGAGGACAAGATAAGCATTGACCCGATCTGCTGCGACACGCCGTCAAGCAATTGGTACGTGGGAGTCGACCTCCCCGTCTTGAAGCCGCACATGGGAACGCTGGGCGGCTACTTCTTTGACCATCCCGCGGTCGACATCACCCCCAGTCACGACTTCCAAGTGTCCCCACGGATCTATCTGGGGTTCGACAACGCGGAAGGGCTCGGCGTGCGGGCTCGGTATTGGACGTTCGATTCGGACGCGGAACTCGCTTTTCCGACCGATGGTGCTCACGACTTTGATTTCGACTTCGGGCCGGGGGAAGTCAGCGTGCTCGGGACGCAGTCGTGGCTGAGCGCTGATACGCTGGACCTGGAAGCCACCCAGCGAGGTTGCTTGGGGCATTTTCAATTCCAACTGGCTGGTGGCTTCCGCTATGCCAAGATGGAAACCGGCGTCGGCATCTACGGCGATTACGAAGTCGACGATACGGACACCCCCTACACCGCGGGCATCGACATGGATTTTGAGGGCGTCGGCCCGACGATCGCGATCGACGTCCGACGTCCATTCGGCAGCCGTGGCTTGGCCCTGGTGGGCAATGCTCGCTCGTCTTGGATGTTCGGCAAGACCGACATCAACGGCGCGGGCGTGCTCGATGCTTTCCCGGTTGGGATCTATGCCGACGACCACATGATGCAGATCAACGAAGTGAGCCTGGGCGTCGAATGGTCGCGCTGCCTGGCTCGGGGCGGCAAGGTCACCGTGGCCGCCGCGTGGGAAGCCCAAGCCTGGGAATGGGCCCCGGTCGCCACGCTGCTGCACCAGGACATCGGCCTGACCGGCCCGACGTTCTCCTTCAGCTACATGCGGTAGACCGTCACGGTCCTGTCAACGCAATTCCAAAGAGGCCGTCCCCAAGGCAGGCAAATGGGGACGGCCTTTTCTGTTTCTTGACCGCAGCGCGGGCGGAGGCCAAGGACGCTGCCGCAGTTTCCGCTCCTGACCGGCGAGCACGCCGATGGCGGTTGAGGGTCCAGGCGGGCGGGTGTCGCCCCTGCCAACTTGCACGCTCTCCACCCCGCTCGGTATGATGCTCGGGCGAGACGTGGAGTTGCAGGAAAGGGAGACCATGGCGATCCTTTGCGAACCATCGACCGGCCCGCCCGCGGTGCCAGGCTACACGCTGCTGGAGAAACTGGGCGCAGGCGGCATGGGCGAGGTTTTCCTGGCGTGCGGCGAAAGCGGCGACCGCGTGGCGATCAAGTTCCTGTCGCCGTTGCGGAATATGGACGAACGGGAGTTGCGTCAGCGGTTCGAGCGCGAGACGCGGCTGATGGCCCAACTCTCCCACCCCAACATCGTCCGCGTGCTGGCTCACGGGCACGTCCAGGACCGGCCTTACCTGGTGCTGGAATATGTTCAGGGCCGCAGCCTGCGCAATCGGCTGACGCCGGGCTCGCCGCTGCCGCTGCCGCTGGCCCGCCACGTCATCGCGGAGACGGCGAACGCCATTTCGTATCTGGGTGAGGCGGGGATCGTCCATCGCGACTTGAAGCCCGAAAACGTGCTCCTGGACGAGGAAGATCATGTTAAGGTCACGGACTTTGGCATTTCGGTAGCCGCGACGGAAGTTGGGCATCTGACGCGGACGGCCGAAGTGCTGGGCACTGTGGACTACATTGCTCCGGAACAGCGGGCCCGTTTGCCGGTGGATCCGCGGGCGGATCAGTTCTCCCTGGCCGTGATCGTCTACGAGGCGCTGACGGGCAAGCGTCCCCTGGGGAATTTCAAGCCCCCGTCACAGCTCAATCGTCAGCTCCATCCGGCCGTGGATCCCGTGTTGGCTCGGGCCCTGCAGGAGGACCCGGACGACCGCTACCCGGACGCTCGCGACTTTGCCGCAGCCCTGGATCGGTCGCTCCGGCTTCAGCCCCGGCGGTGGCGCCGCGCCGCGACGTGGGCGGCGGCCGTCCTAACCGCCGCCCTGGCACTCGGCTTCTGGGTTGCCTCGGGAATCCACTCGCGGCCGGGCAAGCCTGGCTCCGGGCCGGTCGAGCCGCCAGGTCGGCTGGCGGAGATGCAGTACTACTTGGACCAGGGCGACCAGCACTTGGAGGCGACTCGGGACCGCGACGCCGAGGCGTGCTACACGGAGGCCATTCGGCTCAACCCGCGCAATCCGTTGCCCTACACCAAACGCGCCTTTGTCTACAAAAGGCGTCAAGCGTACCAGCAGGCCCTTGACGATCTGCAGACTGCCGTTCGCCTGGACGCGACTTTGGTTGACGCCTGGACGGGGCAAGGGTCGATCTATGTGCAGCTCAAGGACTACGAACGAGCCGTTCCGGCGCTGGATCAGGCCATCCGACTCGACCGCGTTGCCGCCGAAGCCTTGGCATATCGCGGCTGGTCGCAGTACAAGTTGGGACACCACGAACTCGCCGGCCAAGATCTGGATGCCGCCGTGGCAGCCGATCCGGGATGCGGAGTGGCCTACCAGTTCCGCGCCATCTTCCATCAGACGCAGAAAAGGAATGAGCAGGCGCTCGCCGACTTCGAGGCGGCCGTGCGCTGCATGCCGGACAATCCCTTCATGCGCGGCAGCCTCGCCCGAATGCTGATGTATCGGAAGGACGGGACGGCCGAAGACCGCCAGCGGGCGGTCGAGCATGCCCGGCGGGCCTGCGAACTGACTCAATGGTCCGACTGGGAGCAGATCGCCCTTTTGGCCGCGGCCAGCGCCGCTGCCGGTGACGTTCCGGCGGCCATCCGGGCGTGCGAACGAGCCCTCGAACTGGCTCCAGAAACCAGCCGCAAGTCGTTGGCGCGTCAGTTGGCCGGCTACAAGACGCGGGCCGACGACGAAAGGAAGAGCGCGCCATGACCCCCGCCGAACGGCAACAGCAGATCGATCATTGCGTCTTTCGCGAAGCGCACGATGCGTTTTTCGTGCTGCACCCGACCGAACTGCGGGTCGTCGAGGCCAACCCGGCCGCTCAGCGGCTGACGGGATTCCGCCGCAAACAACTGCTTGAATTCGAGCTGCGGGACCTGTTTGACTGCCAGAGGGATGGCGGACTGAGTCTCCTGATCGCGGCCACGCACACCACGTCGTGCCTGACGTCCAGCGACGGGTACCTGCTGATCGCCAACGACGGACGCCGCATCCCGGTGCACCTGACCATCAGCCGGATTCATACCGAACCCGAGCCGCTGGCGCTGGTCATCGCCCGCGACCTCTCGCTGCAGAAGCAAGCCGAGGAACAGCAGCGTCAATGGGAGCTCCGGATGCAGCAGGCTCAAAAGCTGGAGAGCCTGGGGCTGCTCGCAGGGGGCATCGCCCACGATTTCAACAATCTGCTGACCG
>CAIYOB010000569.1 GCA_903927685.1 uncultured Planctomycetaceae bacterium | reverse complement strand
GTGTCCGTTCAGCGGCCCGGCGCTGCCGTTCAGCGTGCCCGTGGGCCAGCCCTCAGGCCACTTCTCGACCGGCATCCTGGCCGGGCCGTTATCACTGGTGAAGGCGACCAACGTATTGGGCGGCAACACGGCCAGGACGCGTCCTAAGTTCTCGTCCAGCGAGGCCACCATCGCGGCGTAGAAACTCAATGGGATCGGCAGCTTGCCGAATCGGTCGGCAGCGTCCTGTTTCGCGTGCAGCGGGGTATGGACGGCATTGAAGGCGAGGTAGAGGAAGAATGGCTTGTCGCCCCGCTTGTGTTTCTCGACGAATTCGACGGCGTGTCGGCCGATGCGGTCGGTCAGGTATTCCTCGCCCGGCCGCTCCGGCCCCCAGATCCCTTGCCGCTTGCTCGAAGCAAATTCGGTCTCGCTGTCCACGCCAAAGTAGTGGCCGTCGGCAGCGGGGAAATAATCCGCCTCCCAGTCGATCAGGTCGTGGATTTCGTCGAAACACTCCTTGGCGTCCACCGGGATATTCCATTTGCCGATGTGGCCGGTGACATAACCCGCGGCCCGCAAGGCTTGCGGCAGGAGCTGGTGTTCGCCGAACGAGTATTTCCTGCGGTCATCGTTCCACTGCATGCCGAAACGCTGGTTATAGGCGCCGCTCATCAGCCCGCAACGGCTGGGCGCGCAGACGGGCGCCGTGGCATAGCCGTCCGTGCACCGCACCCCATCGCGGGCCAGCGAATCCAGGGCCGGCGTCGGGACGAGCGTGCCGCCGTAGCACCCGGGATCACCGTAACCGAAATCATCCGCGAAAACCAAGACGAGATTCGGCCTGGCCGGGGCGTCGGCGGCCAACGCCGCGGCCGGTGACAGCAGCAGGACGGCGAGAAACGGAATTCGAGGCATCGTGGGCTCCTTCTTTGTCGCCCAGGATGACATGTTGCGCGTCGCACAACAAGATGGCCGTCCCGGGGGAGGGGCCGTTGCGGGGCGAGCCGCCCGAACAGAATCAGCAGCCGTACCGATGCCGGTCGCCGACAAAGACGCTGGCTTCCTGCTGACCCGCGTCCGCCAGCAGCACGGCGCAGCGATGGGCCGGCAGGACGTCGTGCGGGTCGATCACACGCACGACCTCTTGCCAGCGTCCGGCGTGCGGCAGGGCGTCCAGGAGGCGGTTCGGCGAGTCCAGGAAGAACTGTTCGTTCAGTTCGTTCTGCTGCTGGCGAGGGAACAAGGCCAGATACAGCAGGTTCATCTCGATCAATTCGTTCAGGAAATGCGTGCCCAGCGAGACGTCGGGGACGAGGTTCTCGCGCATGGTGACGATTTCGCAGAGGATCGAGACGCGATTGATCTCGGCAAAGTGGACCGGGATTCCCAGATCCGGGCTCTCCGTCCCCCAGCGGCCGGGTCCCAGCAGCATCCGCGTCTGGCCGTCCGGGCGGAGGGCTTGGTTCAGCCGGCCCAGCAGGCGAGCGACCTCGTACCGCTGGGGCCAGGCCAGTTCGGCGTACCGGGCTGGCACCACGTAGATGAAACGCTGGACGGGAACGATTCGGCTGGGGCCGATCACCGCGCCGCGGGCCTGCAGCAGACGGTCCTCGCCGTGGATCTCCACCTCCGGCAGGCAGACCCGGTCCGCTCCTTGCACCTGCAGGGGCCGGCACTGCAAGAGGTGAATCCGGTAGCCGCCGTCCGGGCGGAGATTGGCGGCGAACTCGACATCCACCGGATTCTCGTACGCCGCCTCCAAGGTCTTCAGAATCTGGTGCATATCCTGGACAAACGGCGTGTCGGACAACAGGCCGTCAAACGTCAAGGCAGAGTGCGGTGCCGAGGCGGTCGACAGGGCTCCCTGCTGCGGCGTGGCCACCAGTTGCCAGGGGAGTTCGGGGCCGGCCTGGACCAGATCCAGGAAATGCCCGGACGCCAGGCAGTTGGCGGTCATGTCCAGGTAGTCGACGCGATGCTGCGAGTACTCGCAGACGTCGTCGAAGTTCGTTTCCGGCCGACGGTGGGGCGCGTTCAACGCGACCAGCCGGGTGTAGTCGTCGTCCGAGCGGTCGACGGCCCGAGTCCCCAGTCCGAAGACCAGCCGGACGACGCCTGCATGGGGATCGATGTCCTTGTGCCAGACATACGGATTGAAGGAAAACCCGACTCCCGCCAGGTGCGGAAAGAACTTGTCCCCGCACTGCGAACCCGACACACGCATCACCAGCAAGGCCATCTGCTCGTCCTGGTCCAGCAGCCCCCGGTCCACGCGGTACCGCAAGGCTTTTTCGCTCATCGCGCTGGCGTACACCTTCCGCACGCAATCCAACAGGGCCGCCAGCCGTTGTTTGCGTGTTCCCCGGTTCACGCAGAACACGCTGTCGTACTTGCCGGCAAACGCGTTTCCGTACGTGTCCTCCAAGAGCGAACTCGAACGGACGATATAGGGCGACTCGCCGAAGTAGTCCAGCATGGCCAGGAACTGGTCCATCGTGTAATCGGGAAAGGCCCCCGTCATGGTCTTCGCCTGGGCCTGCGGAACGCCTTCCAGGAATCGGTCCGGGTCGCGTTGCGTCTGCCGCAACCACCAGATGCCGTTGCGGATCAGGAAGGTGTAGAACACGTCCGAGCCGATGTAGAACGAATCGTGGGTTTCCAGCTGGCCGTACAGTTGGGGACGCTCGTGCTTGAGGATCGCCCGGGCCAGCAGCATCCCCAGAGCCTTGCCGCCGATCAGACCGATGCCGACCATCCGGTCGCGGATCGCCAGGATGTCGGCCAGGCCCAGGTAGCGGTGGACCAGACGCAGCATGCTCTCGTCGCGGGACAGGACCATGCGGCTAAGCCGCTCGAAGACCTTCCGCTCGCAGTCCGCCGAACAGCGGCCAGCCTGCACGTCGTCGTACGTCTGTTGGGCTTCGTGGAAGATCCGCCGCCAGAAGCCCACCTGGGTGTCCGCCCGCAGCCCCGGCCAACCGCTGTCGGCCAACAGGTCCGCCAGTTCGGCGCTGTCCGTCAAGGGCTGGAATTG
>CAIYOB010000568.1 GCA_903927685.1 uncultured Planctomycetaceae bacterium | reverse complement strand
ACCGTGAACAAGCAGGGCCAGACCGTCGAAACCGGCGGCTATCTGAGGGCCAACGAGCGGATCGAGATCACCGGCGGCGCGAACCCCGCAGGCGTGGGGGTCTACGTGAGCGGGGGCAGCGAGGTCGTGGCTGTCAATCCGGCGGCGGCGATTGTCGTCGATTCGACCGGCGACGCCGACATCCAAGGCGATCTGTTGGCCGGCGGGTTCATCCGTCATACCTACGACGCCAACGGCGACTACGTCAGCCGCGAGTTGACGACATACGGCGGCGACTCGACGCTGCGGATCGAAGCGGATAACCAGATTCGCGTGGGTTTGACCTTGCGGGCCGGTCTGAGCATCGACCTGGTCGGCGGCCTGGACCCGGTGGAAGCCGGCGTGGCGTACTCCGGGAACGGTGTCGTCCTGTACGGCTCGGCTCAGTTGGCCACGTGGCGGCCGAACAGCGAGATTAATCTGAACGCGCCCGGCCCGCTCGCCATCCTGGCTCGGCCCGACGCCGACTACACGCTGTCGGCTCCGCAGCCGGGCTCGATCGTCAATATCGGCGCCCCGGCCGGACCGAATGGCAAATTGTACATCGCCGGCCGGGTGCTGGCCTACGCAGGAATCAACCTCTACAGCGGCACGTTGGCCGACGGCGTCGACGTGGATCTGGACGCCAGCGGTTTGTTAGAGACCGTGAACGCGTCGATCGTGCTCAACCCCGGCGCCAACGGCGTGCTGAAGGGCGACGTGGTGGCCCGTGGGACATCGTCCGACGTGGAGATCCACAGCGCCACCAGCCTCACGCTGCGCGGCCGGATCGAGGCCCAACGCGACATCCTCATCAACGCCGGGACGGTCGTGCAGCCGGGGACAATCAGCATCCAGACGTACGGAACTGCCACGTTCCAGACCCTGGGCGGCGGCGGGCGGATTCTGATCACGGGCTTGAACGACGTATCGATCGACAGCCACGTCGGGCCGGGCAGCGTGACGCCGAGTCTGATTCGGCTGGCCTCGACCGCCGGTACGCTGACCGTGGAGAAGGAGTCGGGGCACGTCGAGACCGGGACCCGGCTGGAATTCATCGGCCACGACGTAAATCTCGCGGGCGTCGTGACCAGCACGCTGGCCACGGCGGAGGCGACCGACTATGAAGTGACGATCGATATCGACGGCACGGCCCGGCTGCACGGCGATTTCAACCTGGCCGGCTCGCTGCTGGTCGACGCGGGCGAGATCCAGGTGTACGACATGGAACTGGAAGTCGGCGGCGTCGGCCAGCGGCTGACGATGACGGCTGCCGGCGACATCACGTTCGGGCGGATCGCGGTCGCTGTCGATCATCCGACCTTGCCGGACGGCCAGCGGTACATGCAAGGTGCGCTCATCCTGGCCGATCGGGCGGTCGAGATTCAGGCGGGCGGGACCGTCACGGTGAATTCCGGGTCACGGATTCACAGCCGGGCTGACGCGAGCCGACTGCAGATCGGCGCCGGCGAGGACATCCATGTTATCGGCTCGCTGCTGGCCGGGGCCGGCTGGGACGCGGCGCGGAACACGGCCTGGACGGGCCGGGAGGCCGAACTGGTGCTCGACGCCGACGGCGACGTGATCCTGGGCGGCCTGGGCATCGACGCCTCAGGCGCCGACATTGCGCGCGGGGGCACGGTGCAGGGCACGGGCCGCATCGATCTCGCTGGCGGCGTGGCGATGAACCAGTTGAGCACGATCCGGGCGGACGCCGGCGGCGGCGGGGCACTGAGCATCTTCGCTCCCGGCCGCGTGATCATCACGGGCACAGCGGATGTGCAGTTGGCTGGACTCGTCGAAGCCATGAACGGGAACGGGACGGTCACGGTCACGACTTCCGGACTGCTGACGGTCGACGGCGTGGTGCGGGCGCATACCTCCGTCTCCCTGAGCGGCGGGACGCATGCTTCGGGCGCCGGCCTGCTTGTGCTGCCGATCGTCCTGGACGCCAGCGACCAACGGATCTCCGGCGGCGTGGTGACCACTGCGCCGGCCGGTACGGTGGACGTTTCCGCCGCGGCCGACATCGTGATGTCCGGCGTGCTGGGCGACCTCGAAGACTCCGGCGGCGGCGTGCTGGCCGCGCAAGTCGCCACGGTCACGGCCCTGTCGCAACTCGGTGCGGTCACGGTCGCCGGCCGAGTCGACGCGCGGGATGCGGTCGGCTTGACCGGCGCCGACGTGAACGTGCTGGCCGGCGGCAGCGTGCGCAGCCTTGGAGTCGATTCAGAGATCCTGCTCCGCGCGTCGGACACCGTGTACGTGGCTGCCGGGGGCCTCGTCCAGGCGCCCCGCCTGGCGCATCTGCTGGGAAACCTCGTCCGCGTGGACGGCGCGGCGGTCGCGACGCAAGCGGACGGCCGAGTACTGCTCAACGGCGACTCGGAAGCAACCGTGCTCGGGACGATCCAGTCGGCGGGAGGAATCGAGGTCCGAGCGGGCGTGAGTCTGGCCTGGCCGCTGGCGACGCTGACCGGTGGCGGCTTGACGGTCGCCGACCTCGCGGACGGCAACGTGTTCCTGCTGGCGGCCGGGCGGTTGCAAGCGACGGGGACGGTCCTCGTTCATGCCGGCGGCGATGTGTACGCGGCGGGCGATGCGCAGGTCCAACCCGGCTTGAAACCCGCCCCGCGGCCGCTGGTCTTGAGCGCGCCGACCAGCGTCGCCGTCGCCACGGGATATGTGAACGTCGCGGCCGGCACCATCCAGGTGCCCGAAATCACCTGGGTCCCGACGACCGTGACCGAGCAGGTGGGCTACGAAGAGGTCAAGATCGGGACGGAGTTCCATACGCTGGATGTGACGCTCGAACAAGTCGGCTACTACAACCCGCGAGTTGACGGCGGAACTCAGTTCCGCGAGTTCTTCATCGAGGGCCAGGACTACCAGAACGGCGTCATCGACTGGGCCGGCATTTCGGCGCTGTTCGGCTTCACCCTCGATGCGCCCTCGGGTGATTACCGGGATGTCGGCTACCGGACGTTCGATCAGCTGAACAGCGACCAACAACAGGTCGTGCTGTACTCCCTGGGGTATCTGCCGCTGTTCGACTTCTCGTACAGCAATCCCCAGGTCCACCGCACGATCGATGGCAATCCCACGGTCCAGACCTGGACGCCGGCCTGGGCGGGCAACGCGCCGACGGTTTACTTCCTCGACATCGCCGGTTGGGATGACAAGTACATTCGCATGCCGCAGGGCGCTCAGGAGGACGTGCTCCGCGTCGTCTCGCAAGGCGAACCGCAGTATCTCGGCGGCGATCCGGCCAAGGACGGCAGCAACGCCGGCGGCACCTGGGGTACGACCGGCGGCGGTGAATGGGTGGCGACCTACTGGGACACCGCGACGGTTCTCTACGATCAGGACAAATCCGCCTTCGACGCTAATGAAAGCGGCCCCGCTACGGCTTACGCGTACGGCGAATGGACGGAATTGTGGCATGTGCAGCGGAATTATTACGATGACGGCGCGGTGTACGACTGGACCGACTACACGCCCGCGCTGGGCGCATACCTTTCCAGTCATTT
>CAIYOB010000567.1 GCA_903927685.1 uncultured Planctomycetaceae bacterium | reverse complement strand
CGCCACGCGCTGCTGATTTTGCCGTAGCTGGTCAGCAGCGAAGCCTCGACACGCTGCAGTCCGCTTTCAACGCCGGGCGCGGCGAGGAAATGCTGAAAGCCCGGGGACTGTTCGTCGTAGCGGATGCCCGCCAGGCCCTCGATGAACCACAGCCCCACCGAGATCATGGTGTTGTGGATCTGCGAGTTGTCGCCGTCCCACTCTTCCCAGATCGTGGTGGCGCCGTTGCGGAGCATGTGCCCGAAGCTGGGAAAATCCTCCTGGGTGTGCATCAGCGCCAGCAGGTCGTTCCGCCGCTGGTCGATCAGGTACTTGGCCATGAAGTAGTTGCCGTGCATGCCCGTATTCAAGTGGCCCTTGCGAGTGACGCTGATGTCGTGCTCGAGCGCGGCCATGACCTGCGGCGCGACGTCCGGCGGAGTGATGCCAAACAACAGCGGCATGACCAGGTACGTCTGCTCGCCGTTGGCGTACGTCGCGCCGTCCGGGTTCAGGAATCGTGCGTGCAGCCGCGCGGCGAGTTCTTTCGCCCGCGTCGCGTAAACCTCGGCCCGGGCATCGTCGCCGACGACCCGGCCGATCTTGCTGGCCAATTGCAGGCAGTACACCAGGTAACAGTTGTTGAAGAACAAGGTCGAGCGGTCGTCGACGCGGTCCTGGCCCTGCTTCCTTCCTGGCGGCACCCAGTCGCCCAGGAAGTTCCACTGCGGTGAACCGGCGCACCCGATGCCGACGTACGGCTGCAGCAGGCCGTCGCCCATCTTCGTGTCGATGAACGCCAGCCATTTCTGCATCACGGGCCAGCCCTGTTCCAACGGCCGCCGGTCGCCGTAGGTGAGGTAGATCTGCCAGGGCATGGTGATGCAGAACCCGCTCCAGACCGGGCCGCCGCCGGCGTCCTGCGAGTACGGCGCGGTGTAGGGCACGTCGCCCGCGGCGTTCTGGGCGTCCCGCCAATCGGCCGCCCACTTGGCATAGAACGGCCCGGTGCGGAAGTTCAGCATGCCCATCTCCATCGAGGTCCCCGAGTCGCCGCCGTAGCCCAGCCGCTCGCGGTGCGGGCAATCGACGGTATAGCCGCCCAGGCTCAGGCACTGGTAGGTCCAGCACATCATGTCGTGAATCCGGTTCAGCAGCGGGCTGTCACAGGAGAACGTCGCGCCCGGCTCGTACGCAGTGGTCACCAGCCAGCCCCTGACCTCGTCCGGCCGCGGGGCCCGCGGCAGGCCCTTGACGAGGGCGTACCGGAAGGCCACATAGTTGAAGCGGTTGCGGAATCGCTCGCCGCCGCCGCCCCGCGCGACGTACACGTTTCGCTGGCCGTACACCTGGAACTGGCCGTTGGCCAGTTGCTTGTCGGCGAACTCCATGCTGATCGTCGTCCCCCGCGGCACGTCGTCGGGCAAGGCCAATTCGAACCAGCCGGTATAGTTGCGGCCCATATCCAGCAGAAACCCTCCGTCGTGCGGCTGCACCGCCGCCAATTGGATTTCGTCCCGCAGCCGGTTCGGCTCCATCATCTGCGCGGCGATGACCGGCGTGGCAGGCTGATGAACGGTGGCGGCCTGCCAGTCGGAATCGTCGTACTCGGCCGCATTCCAATCGGCGATCTCCTTGGCCGCCTCGACCAATTCGCCGCCGTAGCTGCCGCTGGTGCCCTTGCCCAGCGGCGTGATGTGGCTGGGCCGTGCCTTCCACGTGGCGTCGGTGACGATCGTCAGCGGCGCGCCATCGGCGAACGTGAGCTGCACCTCGGCTTTGACCATCGGGCCGACGACGCCGGCGTTCTTGAGCACACCCAACGACCAGCCTCGGCCCAGCCACAGGCCCAGGCAGTTCCGGCCCGCGACCAGGTGCCGGGTGATGTCATGCGTCAGGTACAGCCCGCGCTTGCCGTAGTCCGAGACGGCCGGGCTGAGCACGTCATCGCCCACCTTCTGCCCGTTGACGTACAACTCGTAGTAGCCCAACGCACAGACGTGGGCCAGGGCTCGGGTCGGAACCCGCTCCAGCGTGACAGTCCTGCGCAGCCAGGGGAGTGGTCCCTCGTTGTCCTTGATCCAGTCCGCGCCGATCCACGCGCCGCTCCAGTCGGCCGCCGCCAGCGGACCCACGGTGAACGACGCCGGCTCG
>CAIYOB010000566.1 GCA_903927685.1 uncultured Planctomycetaceae bacterium | reverse complement strand
TGGAAAGGAACCGCTGAGCCGTGACACATCGGTTGCTGTCCCAAATCAAGGAACCTCAATCGCTGCAGGCGATGTCGCTCAGCGACTTGAAGGAACTGGCGCGCGAAGTCCGTGAGGCGTTGTGCAATCTGGTCACGCAGCGGACGGCCCACTTTGCCTCGAACTTGGGCGTCGTCGAGTTGTGCTTGGCCCTGCACAGCGTGTTCGATTTCCGCAAGGACCGCTTGGTCTGGGACACCGGGCACCAGATCTATCCGCACAAACTGGTGACGGGCCGGTACGAGGACTTTGCGTCGCTGCGCACGCGGGGCGGCTTGATGGGATACCCCAACCCGGCCGAGAGTCCCTACGACCTGTTCATGACCGGGCACGCCGGCTGCAGCCTGTCGACCGCCCTGGGCCTGAAGTCCGGCGACGATCTGCTGGGCCGGACCGACCGCCGCGCGGTGGCCGTCATCGGGGACGGCGCGTTTTCGTCGGGCATTGTCTTCGAGGCCATGAACAACGCGGGCGGGCTGAAGAAGAACCTGCTGGTGGTCCTGAACGACAACAAGATGTCCATCTGTCCGCGGGTCGGCGGGATGGCCGGATACCTGGATCGCCTGCGGACCAACCCGTTCTATACGGGCCTGAAATCCGAAATCGTCCGGGTCTTGAACTGCGTGCCGCTGTTCGGGGATCCGACCGAACGGTTCCTGGCCCAGATGAAAGAAGCGGTGAAGGCGGGCTTGCACGGCGGCATGTTGTTCGAGGACCTCGGCTTTCGCTACCTGGGACCGATCGACGGGCACGACCTGACGATGCTGCGCAAGTACCTGAAGATGGTCCAGAACCTCGAAGGCCCCATCCTGCTGCACGTGGTGACCGAAAAAGGCCACGGGTACGAACCGGCGGCCGAGGACCCCGTGTACTTTCACACTCCTCCGGCGCTGAAAGATCTGGCCGACGAAGGGAATCCCGCCCCAAGTCACGCCCCCGCCTATACCGATGTGGCTCGGGATGCGATTCGCGCGCAGATGGCCGGCGACCCGCGCGTCACCGTGCTGACGGCCGCCATGTGCCAGGGGAATAAACTGGAGCCCATCCGCGAGGAGTTTCCGGACCGCTTCTTCGATACGGGGATCTGCGAGTCGCACGCGGTGGCCTTTGCCGCCGGGCAGGCCAAAGTGGGCATCCGCCCGATCGTCGACATCTACAGCACATTCCTGCAGCGGAGCTTTGACCAGATCTTTCAGGAAGTGGCCCTGCAGAACCTGCCGGTCACGTTCATGCTGGACCGAGCCGGCCTGGTCGGTCCGGACGGCCCGACTCATCACGGAGCGTTTGACCTGGCCTACATCCGCGTGTTTCCGAACATGGTGGTCATGGCGCCCGGTGATGCGCACGATTTGCGGGCCATGCTCGAATTCGCCCTGCATGCGGATGCCCCGTGCTCGATCCGGTATCCGAAGGCGACGGCCAAGACCGTTCCGGACGAGCGGACGCCGCTCGAACTGGGCCGGGCGGAGGTCCTGAGCTGGGGCCGCGATGGAATCGTCCTGTGCTGCGGGGCTCTGCTGGACGAGTGCCAGCGCGCCCTTGCGCAGCTACGGCAGCAAGGACTGGATGTCGGCCTGGTCAACGCCAGGTTCGTCAAGCCCCTGGACGCGGACGTCGTCGAACGGGCGTTGCGCCAAGGCGGTTTCTTGCTGACCGTGGAAGAGGGCTGCCTGCTGGGCGGCTACGGCAGCGCCGTCCTGGAAACGGCCGTCGACGCGGGCTGGGATGTCAGCCGTCTCCGCCGCCTGGGAATCCCCGACCGCTTCGTCGAGCACGGCGAACGGCAGGCCCTGCTGGCCGATGTCGGCCTGGACGCTGCAGGGATCACGCAAGCTTGCTTGGCAATGGCCCGCCACGCCGATATGCTATGCGCTGCCCCGAGCGCGGGAAAGTGAACGCTCCCGCACCTGCGGGGCACGGAGAACGCCGGCTCAAGGCTGTGCCCATGCCTATGCCCCAGACAAACCTGCCACCGTGGACCCTGCAAGGCCGCACGCGCCCCCGCGTGATCCTGTTGGGCAGCGGGGAACGACCGCACGTGGTCAGCGAAGCGGAGCAACTGCGGCCGCTGATCGAGCAATACGCCGACATCTGCCTGACCGATTTTCGCTATCAACAAGATCTGTCCAGCGTCGCTGCCGATCTGGCGATCGTGTTCGGTGGCGACGGGTCGATCCTGCGGGCCGCCAAGCAGATGGGGGCGAACCAGATTCCGGTTCTGGGGGTGAACCTGGGACGGCTGGGGTTCCTGGCCAACGTCTCGCCCAAGGAGTTCCGGCAGTGCCTGCCGGAGATCTGCCTGGGACACTGCACGATTCTCGACCACCTGATGCTGCAGTGTACCGTCGTCCGGGATGGCCAGACTTTGGAGAGTCAGCTGGGCTTGAACGAGGTGGCCATCCTGGGCGGGCCGCCCTACTCGATGCTGTCCATCGAGCTGTACGTTGACGCCGATCTGGTGACGACGTACAGTTGCGACGGGCTGATCATCAGCACGCCCGTGGGCTCGACGGCTCACAGCCTGTCGGCCGGCGGGCCCATTCTCCGCAAGAACCTGCAAGCGTTCGTCATTTCGCCGATCAGTCCGCACACGCTGACGATGCGGCCCGTGGTGGACACGGCCGACCGCGTGTACGAGATTGTGGTCAGCCAGCCGCACGACACCACGACGGTCGTCCTGGACGGCGTGACCCTGTGCCGCCTGACGGCGCGGGATCGCGTGCGGGTGGAACGAGCCGTCCCGACGTTTAAGATGGTCGAGATTCCAGAGCGTCATTACTACCGTACACTGCGGGAGAAGCTCGGCTGGGGAGGCGACGTTCGCAGCCACACGCCGGGCAGGGAGGGAGCCTCACTATGATTCTGGTCCAGCGCGGATCTTGCTTGGCGTTCGTCGCCTGGGCCCTGGCGGCTCAGGTCCTGGCCGCGGCCGACGAACCGCGTTACCACCTGCAATACAAGTTCTCGCCCGACGAAACCTTCCGCTGCCGGGTGACGCATCTCACGACGGTCGAGACCAAGATCCGCGGCGTGGCCGAGACGGTCCAGACGCGCAGCGTGTCGACCAAGGCTTGGAAGATCCTGGCCGTCGACCCGGCCGGCAATGTGACCTTCACCTACACCGTCGAAGACGTGAGCATGTGGCAGCAGGGGACGGGCCGCCCCGAGATCCGCTACGACAGTGCCAAGGACGAGGAACCGCCGGACGAATACCGGCACGTGGCCGAAACGGTCGGCGTGTCCCTGGGGACGATCACGATCGGCCCCAGCGGCGAGATCTTGCGGCGTGAGAACGCCCGCCCGCAATTCAATCCGGGAATCGGCGAATTGACCATCCCGCTGCCGCCGGAGCCGGTCCAGGTCGGCGCCAGCTGGTCGAAGGACAGCGAATTGCCGATCCGCTTGAAAGACGGCCCCGTGAAACGCATCAAGACTCGCCAGGTCTACCAGTTGCAGAAGGTACAGACCGGCGTCGCGACCATCGCCGTGCGAACCGAGGTGCTGACCCCGGTCGACGATCCGGCCGTCCAGTCCCAACTGGTGCAGCGCGTGAAACGCGGCGAGGCGCGGTTCGACATCGACGCCGGCCGCGTGCTGCAGCAGCAGATGGACATCGACGAAACCGTGATCGGCTTCAGCGGAGCCGACAGCATGATGAAGTACCTGGCACGCCTGTCGGAAGAGATGTTGCCGCCATGAGCCAATCTGATCCCGCGCCGCGGTCCGTGTCCGACCGCGTGAATTGGCTCGTCGCGACCTGCGGCGGCTTCGGTTACAGCCCGATCCTGCCCGGCAGTTGCGGCGCGCTGTGGGGCGTGGCGATCTACGTCGGGTTGACGAGGTTCGCGTTCGCCGAGCCGTGGCAGACCATCGCGATCGCGGCTTGGCTGTTCGCCGCCTGCGTGGTGACCTTTCGCTTGTCGCCGTGGGCGGAGCGATTTTTTGGGGAGGAGGATTCCGGCAAGTTCGTGACGGACGAAGTCGCCGGGTTCCTGATGACCGTGCTGCTGTTCCGCCCGAGCAGCGTCAGCGTGTTGGTCACCGTGCTGTGGGCTTTTCCGGTCACGCGGATCCTGGACATGATCAAGCTGCCGCCCGCGCGGCGCTTGGAGCATCTGCCGGGCGGCTGGGGGGTCATCGCGGACGACCTGCTGGACTCCGTCTACGCCGCTGGCCTGCTGCACGTCCTGTACCGCCTGCGGCCCGAGTGGTTCGGCGTGTGACCGCCGCCCCGAACGCCGCAGCCCTCAGCCAGCGCGGAGAGAAGAGGACATGACGGCCGCAATCTGGCGGCATAGAAAAGGACAGGCATTATTTTCTTGCACATCGACTTGAACCCGGTGGCGGCGGGTCTGGCCGCCGGTCCGGAGACGAGCCCGCACACATCGGTGCAGCAGCGCGTGGAACATGCGCAGGCCAAGGGAAAACTCGAGGACTTGAAAGCGGCGGCCTGCGGCAGTGTGGCAGGCAGTCGTGCCGCGGGTGGGATCGAGGATGACCACTGGCTGTGCCCGATGGGCACCAGTTCCGACGTCTGGGGCCCGCGGATGCAGAAGCTGTTGGAGAAGTCGCGGCTGCTGGGCAGTTACTTCTGCACGAATCGCGAGCGGTTGCGCGAGCTTGCTCGCCAGCGTGGCGTGCATCATCTGGACAATCTGGCGGCGTCGCCTGTCTGACGCCCCTCGTCTGGTCCGCATTCCCACAGAGTCCGTGATACCGGCCAGCGAGGTTTCGCTTGCGGCCCCCCGGGCCGGCCCCTGATTTGGCGGCCACGGTCGATCCGTCCGGACTTGGCACCGCCGCATACCGGGATCGAATCGCCGCACGGACACGTCATCTTCGCCGAATCCCAAGGCAAACTCGCCTCGATCCGTCTACGATGATGCCTGTCCTTTCTTTTTTCTTTCAAGTGGCCGCCCCGACCGTCTCCCCGGAGTACCGGGGTGAGGGAGTTATTCCGTGAGCGTTGCTGGACACGAAGCCGGCTGTTTCCACCTGCGGAACCGCCGCCACAGCCACACCAGGGTCCCGCCGCTGAGGCACGTCAGCACGGACGCATACATCCCCAGGTTGGCGGCGCAGAAGGCGTACGCCAAAATCGAACCGTTCTTGGCGATGGCCCGCTCCAGCGAAGGGAACGACAGCAGGCCCCACGCGAACAACGCGGCAGACGCCAAAATGTAAACCGCCGCCCACCAGCGACGGGAGACCGGAAGCCGGTCCAGGAGGAAGCCGAAGACCGCCATGGGCAACGCCCCAGCGGCGATCAGGGGCAGCATCGCCTGCGAGAGATTGTTCGAGTGGATCAAGATGACGAGCCAAATGCTGACCAACATGGACGCGCCGACCAGGCCATACTCGTCACCCGGATGACGCCACGAGCCGAAAGCGCCCAGGGCCCACAGCGCGGGCACCAGCCACACGAGCAGGTGACGGGCCTTCGTCCGTGCGGCCAGCCAGACGGCCGCAGCTACCAGGATGAACGGGAGGATTTGTGCGCCGAGCCAACGGACCGAGGCCAGGATCGGAGCCAACGCCGACACGCTCAGCAGCAACGTCCGCAACGTGAACTGGACGGGCCGCTTGGTCTCGGCCAGCTCAAACCGGATCGAGCCTTCGTCGGTCCCCGCCCCGCAGCGAACGAAGCCGTTTTTCTCGAGTACCCGGACCGACGCCGGCAGGTGAGGAAACGTGTCGGCAACCACCCTGCGCAGACGGGGATGGGACTTGACCCAGTTCAAGAAGCCACGCAAGGCCTCCGTGGCATAACCCTGGCCGTGAAACTGGTCGAGAAGCGAGTAGCCGATCACAATGGTCCCACTGTCGTCCGGCAGGCCGCAGGCACCCACGGAGCCGATCAGTGTTCTGCGTTCTGCGTCGTCCAGCCGCAGTATGTACCAGGCCGTCCATCCCACGGACTCCGGGTTTTCGTTGAGCACACGAAGGAAATGCTGTCGAGCGTCGTGGTCGTACAGGGGCATGGGCCAGTTGCCTGGAACGTCGGCCTGCAGACAGCGGGCGAGTTGCTGCAGGTCGTCTTCGGCTTGCAGCAGTTCCGGGGTGGCTGCGATCAACTCCAATCGGCCCAGCCGGATCGAGAGGTTCGGCGTCAGCGTGGCTGTCAAGTGCGGTTCCTTCCGTTTGCTGCCGTTACTCTTTCCGGCTCCTGCAACCTCCGCAGAACGAGATCACCAGCAGGGCGATCGAGCCAACCAGAACGCCGGCCCCCAGGGCGATGATTCCCGCCGGTGAGCCAAACCGCGGTTCCTCCCGCATGGCCGCCATGAGGATGCCCCACACAAGGAGCCCCGCCCCCGTCCCCATCCCCAGCACGGAAAGAACTCGCCAGGCCAAGGGTTGCCAGGCACCCCAGATCAATAACCCAAGCAACACGCCGGCGGCGGCCGCGACGACGACCATCAGGGGCGCGTGGTGAATTGCTGACAACATTTCGAACGCCTCCAGTTCCCTACAGCCGCCGCCCGAGTTTTTGCAGCAAGAACAGCAGGACGACCGCCCCGACCGTGGCTGAGATCAGGCTCCCGATCAAGCCCACCACCAGCAGACCAAGCAGGTGGAACAAGAATCCTCCCAGAAAGGCTCCGATGACGCCGACCACAAGGTTGCCGACGATCCCCAAGCCCTGGCCCTTCATGATCTTGCCCGCCAGCCACCCGGCGGCCAAGCCGATCGCCAAGAAGTAGATCAGGTCAAGCATGGCGTTGTCCCCTCCAGCAATCCCGGACCGCGAAATTGCCGGGCCTGCGTTTCTCGCCGGCGTCGAGTCCAGCTCGACCCCACTCGGCCCTTGTTCTACCACTTCCCCATGCCCAACGCTACCGCCCAGCCGCACGCGGGCCCCGACCGGAACCAAGGACCATCTGCCTGGCGCCGAAGGGCACGGCTGGACGAGCCAGGTTGAACATTCAATTCGAGCTGTCCCGTCGAGCGGCCAGACCTCCGGCTCGATCCGAATCCGTTTCGGATGGTGGACCGCAAGCCTTTTTCGTACCGCCGTATGGCTGGTTCACGTTCGCTAGGGCATAATGGCAGGGGGCTGTTGCGGGGGAATGGTTACCCTGTGCGTTTTGGCCTTGACTCAATTTCCGCCTGATTCGCGGGTACGGCTCATGAATACGCCGGGTGCTCCACAATCCGATCGTGCGTGCGGCCTTGGCCAGAGAGCGGAACACGAACTCGCCAGGTTGAACCGCGATTTGCAGCGGCGCGTGGCGGAATTGCAGGCGGTCTTCGAGACGGTGCCCATTGGGCTGGCGATTGCCGAGGATCCCCACGGGCATCAGATCCGCGGCAATCCGGCCAACGAACGGCTGGTCGGGGTGGCGCCGGGCGGCCAGCTATCCAAGGCCGGGGCGACGCCTGCCCGCTATCGCTGTCTCTCGGAAGGGCGCGATTTGGCTCTGCCGGAATTGCCGATGCAGCGGGCCGTGCGCGGCGAGACAGTGACCGGGCAGATCCTCAATGTGGTCCGGGAGGACGGGCAGACGGTGACGCTCTACTGCTCCGCCTCGCCGTTGTTTGACGAAACGGGCGAACCACGCGGCGCTGTCGGCGCTTTCATGGACGTTACGTCCCTCAAGCGAACCGAGGAGGCGCTGCGCGAGAACGAGGCACAGTTGCGGAAAGCGCGCGACTTGCTGGAGGCGGTGACGGCGGGAACGCAGGTCCTGATCGCCACGGTTGACCGAGAATTCCGCTACACCTACTTCAACCAGGAGCATCAGCGGGAGTTGAAGCGCCTGACGGGCAAGGACACGGCGATTGGCATGAGTCTGCTCGAATTGCTGGCCGAGATGCCCGACGAGCGTGCCAAGGCGTTGGCAGTCTGGAGCCGCGCGCTGAATGGCGAGACCGTTGTTCAGACGCTCCCGTTTGGCGATCCTGGCCGCTACCGCAGATGGTACAGTACGCGTCACGCCCCGGTTCGAGACGCCGCGGGCGAAGTCGTCGGTGCGGGCGAAGTGACGTCCGACGTGACGGAACTCGTCCAGGCCCAGCAGGCCCTGCGCGAGAGCGAGGAACAGTTGCGTCTGGCCCAGGCTGCCGGCGGCGTGGGGACTTTTGATTGGGATCTCGCCACCCGGCAGGCTCGCTGCTCGCCGGAGTACTTTCGAGTTCTGAACCGTCCTGCGCCGAGTAGCGGGAAGATCTCGTTCGCCGAGTGGCAAACCTGGATCCATCCGGACGACCGGGATCGTCTTCTATCCGGGCTCCAGGCGGCGCTGGAAGGCAAGGGCGAAGCATTCGGCGAATACCGCATGGTGGGCCAGGACGGACAGACTCGAGCGATCCTCTATCAGGGACAGATCACCTGTGGCGCGGATGGCCGGGCCGCGCGGATGTTAGGAACCGTGCTGGATGTCACCGAACGCAATCGCATGGCGGCGGAATTGCGCGAGACCGAGTCGCGCCGCCGGGCCGCCGAAGCGGTCGCGGGCGAGCGGCACCGGCTGTTGGCCGTGCTGGAAACGCTGCCAGCAATGATCTGTCTCCTGACGCCGGACTATCGCGTCGTCTTCGCCAACCGAGGCTTCCGGGAGAAGTTTGGAGAGACGCACGGGCGGCACTGCTATGAATACTGTTTTGGGAGTCCCGAACCCTGCGAGTGCTGCGAATCCTATGACGTGCTGAAGACCGGCCAGCCCCACCACTGGGAGGTCACCGGGCCGGACGGAAGCCAGATCGACGTCCACGACTTCCCGTTCACGGACGTGGATGGCTCGCCGCTGATTCTGGAGATGGATATTGACATCACCGAGCGCCGTAAGGCCGAAGCCGAACTCGCCCGGTATCGTGAGCACCTCGAGGAACTGGTCAAGAAGCGGACCGCCGAACTGGAAGCGGTCAACGGGCAGCTGTGCGCCAGCAACGAGGAATTGGCTCGTTTCAACCGGAGCATGGTCGGCCGCGAACTGCGGATGATCGAATTGAAGAAAGAAGTCAACGAACTGTGCGCCCAGGCCGGCCAGCCGCCGCGGTATGGGTTCGAGTTCGAGAACAGCGCGGAGCCGGAAAGGCCCGCAGGTTGAGAGTGTCCGAGGAGCCCCTCTCCGACGCAATCTAGAATCCTGTGGGTGGCGCCGCCGCTTTGGCAACTTGGCGTTGTTGGCAGGGGGCCTCCGAAATCGCCGGCACATCTGTCTTGGCGGGATTCGCCTTGAAGGCCGTGCCGGAAGGGAGCCTTGAATGGGAGATCTTGTCCAGAGCAGGGGAGAACTGGAGCAGGAGGTTCGTGAACTGCGCGCGCAACTTGCCGCAGCGGAGGAGAGGCTGCGCGCGCTCCGCGAGGGCGACGTAGACGCCCCGGTCATCGCGACGCCCGTGGGCCAGCGCGTCTCCACGCTGCAGGATGCGGATCAGACCTATCGGACCATCGTCGAGCAGATGCAGGAGGGGGCCGTCACGCTAGTGGAGGACGGCCATGTCAACTACTGCAACCAGCGATTTGCCGAGATGCTCAAGCGGCCCCTGGAGGAGATCGTCGGCGCGCATTTCTGCGGGCACCTGGTCGAGTCGGATCGGGGCAGGGTGCAGCAGTTGCTCCGCCAAGCGCCGGCGGGAGCGGTGCGGGACGAGTTTACCCTCCAGGCCGGCGATGGAACCCAGATTTCCGTGCGGGTGAGCCTCGCTCCGTTCGTCCATAACGGACTTCCCGCGATCTCGATGGTCGTGACCGACCTGACCGAGCGCAACCGGTTCGAGCGGCTGCTGGCGAGCGAGCGGCTGCTCGCGGCGGTGCTGGAGTTCGTGCCGGAAGGCATCACGATTGCGGATGCGCCCGACGTGAAGATTCGCATGGTCAGCCGTTACGGAGAGCAGTTGGCTGGCGGCCCGCATGCCGGGCTGACGGCCGAGGCGGTCGTCACGCAATGGAAGGTCTATCACCAGGACGGCGTCACGCCGATGGCGTACGAGGACCTGCCCCTGGTGCGCGCGATCCAACGTGGCGAGATCGTCACCCACGCCGAGCTGGTTCAGGTCGGCGCCGACGGACGGCGTTTATCCTTGCTCTGCAACGCCGCGCCGCTGCGGGACGAGACCGGAACCGTCGTCGGGGCCATCGTGGCCTGGCGCGACATCAGCCAGTTGAAACAGGCCGAAGCGGCCCTGCGCGCCAGCGAGGAACGGATGCAGCAGGCCCTGCGCGTGAGCCGCTCGTTCACTTTTGACTGGGAACCGGCCACCGACCGGGTGCAGCGCTCCGCCAGTTGCGAGACGATCCTCAAGCTCACCGGCGACGAAGCCGTCAACGACACGGGGCAACATTTCTTCCAACGCGTCCACCCGGACGACCGTGCACGGTTTGCGCAGACGCTTCGCGAACTGACGCCCGCCGCCAACGCCTACTCGGTCGAATACTGCGTCGTCTGCGGCGACGGCGGCGTCGTGGTGGTGGAGGAAATCGGCCGGGCCGTGTTCGACGCCGCCGGCAATCTGGAACGGCTCGTCGGCGTCACCACCGACATCACCGAGCGCAAGCGGGCCGAGAAGGCGATGCGCGCGAGCGAGCAGCGGTTCCGGCAGGTCGTGGAGTCCTTGCCTCAACTTGTTTGGACCTGCCGCGCCGACGGGCCTTGCGACTACCTCGGTCCGCAATGGGTCAACTACACCGGCATCCCCGAAGCCCCGCAACTCGGTTATGGCTGGCTGGAGCAACTCCACCCCGACGACCGCGACCGCGCGGTCGCCATCTGGCAGGCCACCGCAGCCCGCGGCGACAATTTCGCCATCGAGTTCCGCCTGCGCCGATATGATGGCGTTTATCGGTGGTTTCGCACTCTCGCCGTCCCCTTGCGCGACGACGCGGGCCAGATCGTCAAGTGGTTCGGCAGCAACACGGACATCCAGGACATCAAGGAAGCCGAGGCGGCGGTGCACGCGAGCGAGGACCGCTTGAGCTTTGCGCTGGAAACCAGCCACACCGGCGCGTGGGACCTCGATCTGGTGGATCACACCGCCAATCGGTCGCTGGAACACGACCGCATTTTCGGCTACGAGCAACTGCTCCCGCAATGGACCTACGAGATGTTCTTGGAACACGTGCTCCCGGAGGACCGCGCGGTGGTGGATGCGAAGTTTCGCACGGCGACGGCTGCCCGCGGCGACTGGAGCTTCGAGTGCCGCATCCGGCGTGTGGATGGTGAGGTCCGCTGGATATGGGCCGCCGGACGCCACCGCGGGGATGCCCGTGGGAGCGCGAGCCGGATGGGTGGTATCGTGCAGGACATCACCGACCGAAAACAGGCCGAGGCGGCGCTGCGTGAGTCGCGCCGCGCTGCGCTCAACCTGATGGACGACGCCGTCGCCGCCCGCCAGCAGACCGAGCAGACGCTCGCGGCGCTCCGCCAAAGCCAGGCGGATCTGGACCGAGCCCAGGCCGTGGGGCAGATCGGCAGCTGGCGTCTGGACGTGCGCCGCAATGTCCTCACGTGGTCCGACGAGAATCATCGGATCTTCGGCCTGCCCAAGGGGACGCCGCTGACCTATGAGACGTTCCTGGGAGCCATTCACCCCGACGACCGCCAGTACGTCGACACGCAGTGGCAGGCGGCCCTGCGCGGCGAGTCGTACGACATCGAGCACCGTCTGGTGGTCGACGGCCAAGTGAAATGGGTCCGCGAGAAAGCCTACCTGGAATTC
>CAIYOB010000565.1 GCA_903927685.1 uncultured Planctomycetaceae bacterium | reverse complement strand
TGCCTTGCGGGACATTAAAATCGACGCCCAGGTGGATGAAGGCCCCGGTCTGCTCCAAGTAGCTTCCGCGCCACAACCGCGCGCGATTCTCCAGGTATCCGCCATAGGACCAGGCGACGCCCAGCCGCGCATGCAGTTCGGCGACGAACTGCTGGCACAGGGCCGGATCGAGCAGCGGGCTGCGCGGCTGCTGGCCATGCGTTTGCTCATACGCCGCGATCCAGCCCTCGGCCTCCCGATCCAGGTGGACTTCCGCGTACTTGGCGCCGGCCAGGGTGGGAAACAACATGGGAAACGGGGCCTCCAGTCTTCAAATCTCGTGGTGTGGATCACACGCCTGAATATAACGGCAAAGCTCCTTGGCCATCTCCGACTGGAGCTGGATCTTCGCATAATCGATCGCGACGTTGTTCAGGTACTGCAGAATCAACGCCTCGCCGATGCGGCTGCCGGGCAGGACGCCGGCGAAGAAGAAGCCGAGTTGCTCGAAGTCGGCGGCGTAGACGCAGATGCCCGGATCCTCCAGGTTGAGAAACAGGTTGATGCAGGCGATCTGCCGCAGGCAGAAGCTCCGCAACAGCCTCCGGACCTCCTTGACCACGTCCGTCCCGGGCGTCCTGACGAAGATCTCGGCGCAGCTCTCCAGTTCGTTGCAGGACGACTCGATCTCCCCGAGTTGGCTCTGCGGTGGCGAATCGGCGTCCGCCGCCCGATAGCGATGCTCCGTGGCGCCCAGGTTCTGGTACAACCGCTCGACGATCGCCCGATGCCGCTGGGGCACGTACAGGTCCTTGGCTTGCGGGGGCTCCAGGTACTTGAAACTCAGGACCACGCTGATCCGTTGCGAGCCATCCCCGGCAATGCCCTTGAACTTCCAGGAATTCGGACTGGTGGCCAGCAGCAGGCCGCAGTCATTAATCCCGTACCGCATCATCGCCTTTTGGGTGAACACGTGATTGGCGACGGCATAGGCGTAGATCCCAGCCAGCGGCCGTTGCTTGGGACAGGCGAACAGGTATTCGATCAACCGCTTGAAGATCCCTTGGCCGCGATATTCGACGTTGACAAACACGAAGGTCAATTCGGCGATCGCCTCGTCCGCCGACTGGTAGAGAAAGGCGGCGTGCCCCATGAAGCGATTGTCCTCCGTGACCGCCACGGCGGAGACCATCTCGCCGCTGGCATTCAGCGACACGAGCCGGTCCGGGTAGTAAATGTGATCATCGAAGAAGCTGTAGCCGTGGGACTTGTAGGCACAGCGCGAGATCTCGATCGCCTCGGCGGGGTCCAGGCCGCGGACCGTGTAGGGAATCTGTTCCTGAATCACCTCCGGCTCGAATCCGTCTGCCGCCGGTTCCGCAGCCGCTTCCGCGTCCTCCGCGGCGCCCGCGCGATACTTGACCAGGATCGTCTGCTTGCCGCCCGGACCGAGGTTCTCGAACCGGACTTCGTTCATCAGCTGGCGAATCAGGTGGGTGCCCAGGCCCTTGGCCGGCATGGCCTGCAGCCCCTCGCCGGGACGATAATCGCCGACTTGTCCGGGATCGAAGGGAATCCCCGTTTCGTGGACGACAATCTTGATTCCCCGGGGGATCCGTTCGCAGGCGATTTCCAGGGGTTCGTCGCGCTCGAAATGCTGTCCGTGGGTGATGACGTTGACGAACGTCTCCTCCAGGGCGACTTCCATTTCCAGCAGGTCCTTGCCTGTGAAACCGTCAATGACGGCCGTTTCCCGGACAAACGCCTGGGCCAAGGGCAAGTACGAGGCATCGTTGGGCAAAGTCAGTTTTACCAGTCGGCGATCCATAGCGTAGGGTATTCCTTCTAAGGGTATCATAATTACGGGTGGGTGACATCACGCGTCCCGAGCGTTCGCGCTGTCCCCGCCGGAGATCCTCACATCCGATTCGACACCAACTCGGCCACGACCGCAGGATCGATCAGGGTGCTGGTGTCGCCAAAGTTCGAGACATCGCCCGCGGCGATCTTGGTCAGGATCCGGCGGAGGATCTTGCCGGACCGCGTCTTGGGCAAGGCATCCGCAAACTGGACGCGGTCCGGTGCCGCGATCGGCCCGATCTCTTTGCGGACCTGGTCGCGCAATTGGGCTTTCAGTTCCTCGCTCTTGGGGAGACCAGCCTTCAGGGTGACAAAGGCGTAAATCCCCTGCCCCTTGATCTCGTGCGGCATGCCCACAACCGCCGCTTCGGCCAGGCTGCCTTGAGAGAGCAAGGCACTCTCAATCTCGGCGGTGCCGAGCCGGTGGCCGGAGACGTTGATCACGTCGTCGATCCGGCCCATGATCCAGAGGTAGCCGTCTTCGTCCAAGCGGGCGCCGTCCCCGGTCGTATAGCAGCCGCGAAACTGGGAGAAGTACGTCTTTCGGAAACGCTCGGCGTCGCCGTACACGCGGCGCATCAGCCCCGGCCAGGGCCGCCGGATCACGAGCCACCCGCCCTCGTTCGCGGCCGCCGGAGAGCCGTCGTCGCGGAGGACCGCCACTTCGATCCCGAAGAACGGCAGGGTGGCGGAACCGGGCTTGGCCGCCACGGCGCCCGGCAGGGGACAAACCAGGATCCCCCCGGTTTCGGTCTGCCACCAGGTGTCGACGATCGGGCAACGCCCGCGGCCGATCACCTGGTGGTACCACAACCACGCTTCGGGATTGATCGGCTCGCCGACGCTGCCCAACAGCCGCAACGAACTCAGGTCATGCTGTTCGACCCAGTGGTTGCCCTCACGCATCAGGGCCCGCAGCGCCGTCGGCGCCGTATAGAAGATGTTGATTCGATGCCGCTGGACGATGTCCCAGAACCGGTCCGGCTGCGGATAGTTGGGCACGCCTTCGTACATCACACTCGTGGCGCCATTGGCCAGGGGCCCGTAGACGATGTAGCTGTGGCCGGTCACCCAACCCAAGTCAGCCGTGCACCAGTACGTATCCTCCTCGCGGATGTCGAACACGTACTTGAACGTCTGGGCCGCGTACAGCAGGTAGCCGGCCGTCGTGTGCAACACCCCCTTGGGCTTGCCGGTGCTCCCGCTGGTATACAAAATGAAGAGGGGATCCTCGGCGTCCATGACTTCGGGTTCACAGGCGTCGCCGATGTCCGCCGCCGCGATTTCTCCGTCCCACCAAAAATCGCGGCCCGCCCGCATTGCCACCTCGATCCCGGCGCGTTTCACGACGAACACGTTTCGCACGTCCGGGCAGGCAGCCAACGCCTGGTCGACGTTGTCTTTGGTGCGGACCAGTTTGCCGCCACGCGGATAACCGTCGGCACAGATCACGGTCGTGGAACCGCAATCCAGGATCCGGTCTTTGAGGGAATCCGCGCTGAATCCGCCGAAGACCACGCTGTGAATGGCGCCGATCCGGGCGCAAGCGAGCACGGCCACCGCCTGTTCGATTGTCATCGACATGTAGATCGTGACGCGGTCGCCTTTCCGGACTCCATGCTTCCGCAGGACGTTCGCAAAGCGGCAGACTTCGCGGTGCAACTGCTGGTAGGTGAGCGTGCGTTGCTCGCCGCGCGCATCGCCTTCCCAGATCAACGCCGCCTTGTTCTTGCGTCCGGTCGTCAGATGCCGATCCAGGCAGTTGTAGCAGGCATTGAGCTGTCCTCCCACAAACCACTCGTGGCGGGCCTCGGCAAAGTCCTCGACCAGGACCTGGTCCCAGCGACGAAACCAATCCAGTTCCTCCGCCTGCTCGGCCCAGAACTTGTCGGGATCCAGGACGGAGTCTCGATACCTGCGTTCGTACGCCTCGCGGCTCGAGACGCGCGCCGCCTGGCGGAAGGCTTCGGTCGGGGGAAAGATCCGGTTTTCGTGCTGCGCCGAAATGATCGTCTGCTTGCCCGGCACATCCTCGATGGTCAGCACACACCGGTTGCGGTCGCCCTCCCGCGAGTAGGCCATCGAGTCGGCCAGCATCTTGACGAGCCTGAGCCGCAGTTCGATGTCCTCCAGGTTGTCCAGGCTGATTTTCGCCGTCGGCTGGTCCGGAATCACGAGCGGGTTGAACGCGCCCCCCTCGGCCTCGATTTCGATCCGCAGCGTCCGATTCGTCAGCGCCAGCCGGATCTCGATTTCATGCGGGCGGGCGTCGTTATAGGCATAGGAAATGACATTGACCAGGACTTCCTCCAAGACCAAGTTGGCGGCGGCGGCCGTCCGGGAACTGACGCCGTGCTCGGTGGCAAAGCCCGCGACCAGTCCGGCCAACCGGCCGATCTCCGAGGTCTGGTTCTGCAACAGAAACACTTGCTGGCAAGGCATATTGAGATCCTAATCGTTGTTTCGGTGACAACTTGGTGTGTGGCTGTGGGAGGGGATCAGGGGGAGGCGGGAAGGCGATCCGCCGGGACAAGGCACGAGCCGTTCGAGGGCCGCTCGGCATCGTGTTCGGACGGAGTGGCGACGGACGGGGGTACGTCATCCGCCCGCCGCAGGGCGACCAGGGTCACATCGTCCTGCCCTTCATTCCGGCGATGCTCGTTGACCTCCCTCAAGACGTCCTCACAGATCGCCCCGACGGACTTCGCGTGCAGGCGTGCGAGCAAGGCCGTCAAGCCGGCGTCGCCGAAGAACTGCCCCTGCGGGTCGCAGGCTTCCGTCACGCCGTCGGTGTACATCAGCAACAGGTCGCCCGGTTCGAGCACCATGCGGCCTTCGCCAAACTCGGCTTCCGGGAACACGCCCAGCATCGGGCCCGTCGAGTCGCACGTCAGCTGGACGCGGCCATCCCGGCGAACGAGCGCGGGCGGATTGTGACCGGCGTTGACGTACACCAGTTCGCCGCTGGGGATGTGGTAGTGGCCGTAGAAGATGGTCACGAACATCATCTCTTCGTTGTCGGCGGCGATCAGGCGATTGGCTGTCAGCAAGACCTCGCGGGGGCTGCAGCCGGGCGTGGAGAAGTTGCGGAGCGTGGTGCGGGCCACGGCCATGAACATCGCCGCCGGCACGCCCTTGCCCGAGACGTCCGCGATGACCACGACCAGGTGCTGGTCATCGAGCAGCCAGAAATCGAAGAAGTCGCCGGCCATGAACTTGGCGGGCTCGTTGTCGGCGTGCAAGGAGAATTCGCGGCGATGAGGGAACGGCGGGCGGAGCATCGGCAACAGCGACGTCTGGATCTGCCGGGCCACGTGCAGTTCCCGCTCGATGGCCTCGCGGGCCGCCGTTTCCCGGACCGTGGCTTCGATGTTCGCCTTGAGGTCGATGACCATCCGATTGAACGTCGCCGCCAGTTCGCCGATCTCATCCCGGCTGCGAATTCCCTCCAGCTGAATATCCAGTTGGCCCCCGGCCACTTTCCGCACGGCGGCCGCCAGACGCTCGAGCGGCCGGGTAATCCAGCTCGAAAGCAGAATGATCGACGTCAGAATGACGCCCAACCCGGCCAGCATCACGTACAACTGGTGGCGGAGCCGGTCGCGCATGGGAGCCAGGGCTTCCTGCTCGGGAATCATGGCGCCCAGCGACCAACCGGCGGCCGGGACGCTGGCAAAGGCACACCACTTGGGCTCGCCGGTCTGCGGGTCCAGGATCCGGACCACGCCCTGCTGGCCGGCGATCATCGCCCGCCCCACCTCGGCCAGCTCCGGCTGATGGTACCACTCGGCCAGGCTGAAGACGGACTCGGCCATGACGTAGGCTTCGTTCGGATGATAGACGAACGTTCCCGTGCTGCTGATGAGGAAGCGATACTCGCCGCGATAGTGCGTCTGGCAGACCTGCCGCCGGACGCGTTCCAGGGAAACGTCGGCGACCACGACGCCCTCGAACTGGTCGTTGCGGAGCAGGGGCACGGAGTACGAGCACATCAGGATCCGGCCCAGGCCTTCGTCGAAATACGGATCGGTCCAGGCCGGCTGCCGCAGCAGCTTGGGCAATAGGTACCAATCGCTGCGCGTGTAGTCGTAACCCACGCTGGCGATGTCCATGCTCCGCAACTGGGCGTCATCCGGCGAGCGGCAGACGTAGTGCGCCAACCGTCCCGCCGCCCCCGCGGTTTCGGGCGCCTCGAGCGCGATGCCGAAACCGAACAGCTGGGGCTCGGCCAGCACGTGCGCCCGGGCCAGCCGCTCCAGGTCCGCGCGGTCCCGCGAGCCCCTGGACTGGAGCAGCCGCTCGGTGGTCCGCGCGATCTGGGCGACGGACGACAACTGTTCGTCCAGCGCCAGGGCTTCCTGGGCGCTGACCTTGGTCAGATACTGCTCGACCTGCCGGAGCGTCTCCTGCTTGCTGCTGCGGTATTCCAGCAGCAGGACCGTCAAGTACACCGCCAGCAGCGGCAGGCAGATGGCCAGGACCAGTTTGACGCGCAATGGGAATCTCATGAGCCGGTCCTCTGCGTCTGCGGTGCCGGCCGATGAAATTCCGTCCACGGGGGCACGGCGTCCACCAGTCCCTGGCGGAGCAGCTCCTGGCCGACGGCTTGATAGACCTCCGCCGGCAACTCGCCCCACGCCGCCGCCGCACCGTCGGACCGGCGGCGAATCAGGCCGGCCATCGAGCGGAGCATCCATTGCTGGTGGTTGCGGCTGGTCCGCACCTCGGCCCGGCGACAGTAGTCCATGACCACATCCAAGGCTTCCGCTTCGTGCGCCAGGGCATAGTCCCAGCCCTGCTGGATCGCCCTTGCCATCGCCAGGCAATGGTCGGGGCGTTCCCGCCACAGTTGAGCGTGACAGTACACGCCGTCCTCGGGAAAATCCAGCCCGTAGTCGGCCAGTTGAAAGACCCGCAGATCCTCGGGACGCAAGCCTGCCTCCAACAGCTTGTGGTACTCGTTATAGTGCATCGCCGAGGCGATGCTGACCGCGCCGCGAAGAAACGGGACCATGCTGCTGCTCTGCGGCACGATCTCCGGCTGCACCTGGAACTTGCGAAAAAAAGCCCGGGGCAGGACGTCGAAGTCGCCGCCCCACAAGCCGACCCGCTGGCCGTTCATGGCCGCGGGCGTGTCGATTCCATCGGCCCGCCGCGTCACCAGCAGCATCGCCGACTTTTGCGTGACCTGAACCAAGTGGACCAGCGGTGCACCGTGCGCCCGCCGGACGAGCGCATCGCACAGCCAACCCGTGCAGAAGGCGGAGCGGTGGTCGGCCAGCGTGTCCAAGCTGCGCTCGCCCGCCGTCGACCAGCGAATCTCGACGTCGCCAGCCCCCGCGGCGCGGAAGAACCCTTTCTCCTGTGCCAGCAGGTAACCGGCAAACTGGGCCTGGGGATACCAGTGCAGCTTGAGCACCACGGGGGCGGCCGCGCCCGGCGACGATGCGGCAGGACCCTCGGAGGCCGCCGCGGGCGCGCCGAGGCTGGCCCACAGCAACCAGCCGGCGATCACGCCGCTCGCCAGAACCCTCCGCGGACGCGGCCGGAGGCCAACGCACCCGGGCGAACGGACGGTACACCGCAGGGGACCAGGTATCATGTCATCCGTACTCCACGTCGGACATCGGGTAACTCCACCTCGGACATCGAACACCGAACGGCAAACGGGCCTCCGGTGGCGGCGTTGATGCCGTCACGCTCGTGCGCCCTTGGGCCGCATCGTGATTTCATCCAGAGCCCGCGATAGCCACAGCTAGCGCCCGCTCGCCGTTGGGACTCGGCCTGTCGCTAAGCCGCCCCTTTTCTCCGGTCCTGAGCCGTGCTAGGTTAACTCCTTGAATGCCTCGATGCAACGCCAACCGCAAATCATCTCTCCTACCACAAGACGACGGTAAAGGTGTAACTCGATGGAACTACACAACGAACGCCGCGGCGAGTCCCTGGTCGTGCGCGTCTCCGGACGTTTGGATGCCGTCACGACCCCGGCGTTCCAGGCCCACTGCCAGCAAGCGGTCGCCCAGGGCGAACGCGCCCTGACCCTCGATTTTGCCCCCCTCGAGTATATCAGCAGCGCGGGCTTGCGGGGTGTCCTGGCCGTGGCCAAGGCGTTGGGAGCCGTCGGCGGGCAACTGTGCCTGGCGAATCCCCATGATCTGGTCCGGGAGGTGTTCGAGATCTCGGGGTTCCTGCGGATGTTCCGCGTGGTCGATCTGGCAACGCCGGCCGACCCGGCGTGAACCCTGCTCGCGCGTTCAGACATCCGGGGCTCCTTCCCGATTCGCCGCCGACAGCGTCAACACACCCAGCGGCGGCTCGGCGAACAGTTCGACACCCAGGGCCCGCGCCAAATCCGGCGCCGGCACAGCGCCCAAGACGCACGACGCCAGCCCGAGCGCCGTGGCGGTCAGGCTGAGCGTTTGGTACAGGCAGCCCAGGTCTTGCAGCACCAGCCGCAGCGCCAGACTCTCGTACTTCCAACAGTCGCGCAGGAACCGGGACGTGACCGCCAGCTTGATCTGCGGCAAGCCGGTCCCGGGCTGCATCGCAAACGGATTTTCCGCTAGGTAACTGTGCACCAGGGCATCATCGCCCGCCACCCGTTCCAGTCGGTGCGAACGGGGCTCGTAGCGATACGCGCCGCTGTCCAGCCCGTCGCAGGCTCGGACCAGCGGGTAGATTTCCAGCGAGTGCAAGGCCCCGCCGCTGGGCGACGGCCGCAGCGAAGCCGGAACCGGGTGCGCAGGATCGTCCAGCATGCGTTGGATCCGGGCCGCGGCGTGCAGCAGCGTGCCGAGTTCGGCCACCGTGATCCGACGCTCGGCCGCCTCCCGCCCGCTGCGGCGAGCCGCGAGCACGTCACACAACGGCGTCCGCAACCGCCGCTGCAGGGCTTCCGGCGGCTCCGGCAATGGCACGTAGTCGCCTTGGCCTGGCTTGCACACCGGCGCGGGGGGACAGCGGCCTTTCAACCGCCACGTGGCGCCCACCGGATACGGATGCGTCCCGCTGCTGCTGCGGTGATAGAACCACAGGTCATGCAACTCCCACGCGTCCTCGGGGGCGTTCAAGTCCTGGGAAGTCTCGCCCGCCACGACCGCCCCCAGCAACACGAGCACGCGGAGCAACGAAGCCTGGGGCGAGTTCTCCGGCGGAGCCGCCTGGTCTTGCCGCGCCAGCTCGTACAGCCACTCCCAACACGGTCGTTCGCGAATCAGGCAACGACAGGGTGAGAACGGGGTCTCCAGCAAGAACCCTGCCCCCTCCCGCCGCACCAGGGCCCGCGGCGACAAGCGATATGGTCCGGCAGGCAACGGCCGCGAGAACGCCGCGGATGGCGGCGCCGGTTCGAGCAAGAACAGCTCCTGCCCGCCCAGGCAGCCCCGCACCTGCAGCCATCCGCGGGAACGGAGACGCTCCAGGGCATAGTAGACCAGGGCCGGCTCCGCCGCCGCGTCGGCCAGGCTGTCCAAGTCCTGCTGATCCAGCCAACGGGCCGCCAGTTCCGCGACCAGCCCGCGGACGTCGGCCCCCTCGGGCAGCCGCACAGGCGGCTGAGCCGACCGCCTCAAGACCGGCTGTCCCTGCGCGGCGTCCTCCCAGACAGCGTCCTCGATGAGTCTCCAACTCAAGGCAGTCATGGCTCACCAATAGAAAGGAACGGGATTGAGATCGTCTTCGCTGGCCGGCCGCGTGAGCCAGCCCAGCGTCTGGGGCACTTCGTACAGGCGGCGCGCGCCGAACCGCGGCCAAAAATGGACCAGGCCCGGGACGATGACCCGCGCGACGCTCAGGCCCACGTCCGGACGGGTCAGGTCGACGACCAGCATTTCCAGGCCCTGCCGAGCCAACCGGGCGACCAGATCCTCGATGTCCACGCGGAAATCCTCGTGCCGCGTCAAGTCGAAATCCGCCAGCACGCGGGGCCGCGCATCCGGATCCGCACGCAGAAAGACCTCCTGGCTCAACGGAGTCGACTGGAACTTCAGACTGTAGTCATCCATGTTGGGCAAGTGCCAGCTCTGGCCCAGTTCCGACACGGCCCGCTCCAGGGCGATCCGCGGGTCGCGATGGCAGCCGAACCCGTTGCACTTGAACAGGCCGCCGTCGGCAGCCTGAAAAGCGTGGGCGGAAAACACCGGCAAGCCCAGGTCGTGGGTCAAGTCCAAAATTTCCAGCCGCAAGTCCAGCGTCTGGAGCGTGGCCGCAACCTGGTCGACGAACGGGCTGCCCAAGGTCCGCCAATCCACGGCCGGACGACGCAGGCGATGGTACCACCACATGGCCACGGCATCCCGCTCGACCAACTCGAACAAACCCTGCAGGATCGCCTCCTCCAGGCAATTGCCCGCCGCCACGCCGTTGCTGTCGCCGCGGCAGAAGTCGCCGCCCGCCTCCGGCGGCACGGCGTAGTAGGCAAAGGCGCTGGGCACCAGCCGCCACTGCTGCCGGGTCAGCGACCAGGCCGGCGTCCAGTCGATCGCCTGCGTCTGGTCGTACGGCTCAGGCACAAACGCCGTGGCCCCGATCGCCCGCCATTTTTCCCGCTCGGCATACTGCCGCGGACTGAACCCCAGCAAGTCCTGCGGCGGAATCGCCACGTCTCCCAACTCGGCCCAACTGGCCCGCGTCCGCGGCTCGTAGCCCTCGAATTGCGAGCAGTATCGCTCCAAGGATTCGCCCAAGGCGCTGGCCTGGGATTGCAGCACGGTCCGGCCTTTCCCCGTGCTGTATCCGACCGCCGCCGCCCGCGCCGAGTCCCCGTCGGCGAGCATGCTCGGCTCGCGGCGGAGTCGGCCCTGCCGCAGAATCCAGTCACTGTTGACCACCGCGCCGAAGCAGGCCGGGACGTCCGGCATCGCCACGAATCCGCTGACCACCCCGGTCACGGGGCTGACCAGATGCGCGTAGAGTTCCAGCGTCTCGGCTGCCGAGCAGATCCGTTCGCCGCCGTCCCGATAGTCGGCCTTGGTGCGCGAAGTCAGCCACAACGGCTCGGTCGGCAACCGCTCCCGAAGCTCGAACGGCTGCCAGCCCGCCCCGCAGGCCGGACACTGGCGGCGGCGAGTCAGCGCGTGCCGCTCGAGTTCGAGCGTGCGGAAATCCAGCGTCCAGACCACGCCTGCCAACGTCGAGGCGAACCCCTCCGCGAGCTTGCCAAGTTCCGTGGCCAACAAGCCGGCCACGGTCTCTCGGGAAGCCGCCGTCCAGCCCACCGACAATCGCAGGGACTGGTCCCGCGCCTCGCGGGCCATCACTTCGAGCTCCCAGCGGCGATGGCCTCGGACGCGATCCAGCAAGCACTCCAGGCAGCCCGTCTGGCCGGGAATCAACAGCGGGCCGAGCCAGGGAATCACCCCCTCGGCCTTGACCGGCAGCCAGCGCACGCCCCGCTCCCGCGCGGCCTGCCCCCACAGCGCCAGTTCGGGCTCCAGATAATCGGGGGTCGCCACCACGTGCACGACGTCCGCCGCTCCGTCGACTTGGCGCCAGTCCGCCAGCGTTTGCACGTCCAGACGCTCCGAGCGGGCCAGTGATGCCGCGAGCCAGGCGGGGTCGATCCCGCCCACGCTCAACACGCGCACACTCAGGCGACGGGGACCGCTGGCGCCCGCGGCGGAGCCCCGCTGAGGCGCCGTCCGCCAACCGGTGTCCTGCTCCGAAGCTGGGGGCTGAGCGTGAATGCGAAAGGCCGCCAGGCCACGCCCGGGACTGCTCTCGTGCGATTCCAACGCCTGGTGAAAGAGACTCTCCGGCGTGGTCGTTTGGTCCGCGACGGCCAACACCCCGGCCTGGCGCAGGCGAAGCAAGGCGAAATAGGTTTGCTCGGCAGGGTACTTTTCGGCCAGCGAGTCGACCAGTTGGTCCTCGTCGCCGTCCACGGCCCGGAGTTGCCGCAGCACCTCCGCCGCCGCCCCGTCGCGAATCACGCGCCGCCCCGCCTCGCGGAGCACCAGCCAACTCGTCGCCGCCTGCGGTACCATCGCGACACCGGGCGCGAGTACGTATCGGATCGACATCAAGACTCCCAATTCTCAATCCGGAAAAACACGGAATCAGCGGCACGACTTCCCCGCGGCCCAAGGCGTGTTGTCACCACCAGTTACAGCCGCATGCGCAGCCGCTGCAACCGGCCGCCAGACGGACCTCGTGTTCCGCGGCCGTTTGTGCTTCCGGCGGCAGGGCCGGCAAGACCAGGTAGGCCCGGCTGTCGGTATTCTCGACCACGCTGACGTTCATCCCGGCGGGCACCTCGAGCCCCGCCTCGCGCAGGACCGCCTCGGGCTCCGCCAGCAATCGCGCTTTGTAGGATTCGTCCGCCCAAGCTTGAGCCACGATCCTGGCCCAGATCTTCTGTTGTTCCGCGTTCATCGAATGCCTCGCTTCTGTGTCCGCTGCCGCGGGAGCCGCCGGACGGCCGAACGCCGGCTCCCCGTCCGCCAGGCAGCGTGCCAATTGATGGTCGAAGCGAACCTCTGCCAGCATTCGCGGCAGAAGCTCCGGATCGGCCTGCAGTGCCCGCCGCCAGGCGGCCGTCGCTTCCGGCGTCCGCTCGCCGGTCAACCAGTCCAAAACGGCTTGCTCATGGTGGTGATTCATCAGAATCCACCGTTCCTGCTACCAGCACGAAATGGGAGGTGCGATCGACAAGGCCGACACCCGCAGCTCGCCTTCCTCGACGCCGCCCGCTGGCGGCGATGCCGGCAGGACCAGGTACACGGTGTCCGCCGTGCTCTCGTGGACCTGCAAGCTGACGCCCGGCGGAACTTCCACGCCGGCCTCGCGCAGGACCGCGGCCGGGTCGGCCAACAGCCTCGCTTTGAAGTCCCCATCCGCCCAAGCCTGTGCTACGATTTTCGCCCACATGCGCTGCCATTCGTCAACGCTGGGCCGACACTCTTCCGGCATGCTGAGTTCTCCCTTACATGTGATTTCAACCTGCACCTGCACGGGGCCGCATGGCACGAGGCTGGCGGGGACCGTGAAAACTCGCAACTTCGAACACACCCGCGGCAGCCCCGCACTGGCTGCATGACGCTGCACTTCCTTTTTTCCCGCCGTGCTGCGAACGTGACGCGATTCTATGCCGGATTCCCGCTGGTGCGTCCGAGGGGGGGGCAGAAACGCGTTGCCGGCTCCCCGCCGGGCTGCCCGACGAAGCCCAACCGACGGATTCGATGCGCAGCGTCCGGCGGTCCGCCCTACGGAGCGACAGCCCGCTACGCAACTTCAATTCACACAGAGGAGAATCTCGCACCCAGCACTGCTGCAACAACCGAAACAATCGACAACACTCATTGCGGACACCCGTTCCTCAACCTCGGCTCGCGGCGTGCCGGGCGGCTCAGCCGGCAGCACGAGATGCGTTACGTCGGCGGTGTTCTCGACGACCCGCAACCGAAGTCCCGGCGGCAACTCGACGCCCGCCTCCTTCAGGACCGCGGCCGGGTGAGCCAGCAAGCGGGCCTTGTACTCCGCATCCGCCCAGGCATTACCCACGACGTGGGCCCACGCATGCTTCTGCTCGGGCGTCAAATTGGTCATCATGAGGTCTCCTTGTCTCGCCCACATTCGCTGCCGATCGCCAACATCCGTCCGTCCCGTTTCCGACACGCTGAAGTCTCCCGTACATGATGGTGCAAGGTACTGCGGAGTTCTCCACGCTCCAGGCTCACGCTCCTCGGCCTCGGCGGAATGAGAGCGGAGGCTTACCAGTCAAGACCACACACCGGGCCGTCGCAGGGCAGAGTGGTGCATTTGGGGATTTCCCCGCAGGTGCAACAAAAAGGTGCGACACGGACGTCGAGCTGCACGTCCTTGTGGGCAGCGTCGGGGAGCGTCGGCAAGACCAAATGGAACACCTCGGCGGTGTTCTCGACCACCCGCAGGTCGAGGCCCGGCGGCACATGGCCCCCGGCTTCCTTCACCACCGCGGCCGGGGCGGCCAGCAACCTCGCTTTGAAATCCGCGTCCGCCCAAGCCCGGGCGACGATCTGGGCCCATGTTCGTTGTTGCGTTTCGTCCATCGTTAACCTTAGCTTTCAGCCACGATTGTCACGTCGTAAAACAACCACCCCCGTCACAATAAAAGATGTTGTCATTGCCGCTGGCGGCGCGCCGCTCTTCGCCGTCGACAACAGCCTGAAGCTCGGCTGGCGGAGGCGGTAGGACCAGCGTCCGCACCCCGGGAAGGTCCTCGATCACCCGCAGGGTCAGCCCCTCCGGGATCGCCACGCCTTCCTCTGCGGCGACCGCCGCCGGATCGGCCAACAGACGCCGCTTGTACTCCTCATCCGCCCAGGCCTTGGCCACCACGCGGGCCCAGGCTTTCCTCAAGTCTTGTGTCGTTTCCGACATCGCCAAGTCTCCTTGTCACAATCCGATCCGGTCTTGCAGCGGACGCCAGCCGACCAGCAGCAGCGCATCCCCGCTCGAAAGCTATTTCCCGGATCGTTCCCAACGTGACACGTCCCGTGTTAAATCATCAGGGGAGCGAGGAATGTCTGCAGGGCCGCCAGCATGGCCCGCGGCCCGTCCTGGACCTCCTTCGCCCCGGACTGCCAGTGCAGATGCAGTCGGCCCCCCCGCACCACCGCTCGCACCTGGACGTGCCCCTCGCTCTCCATGGCACGGCAACGCTCCAAGCCCCACGCGCTGACTCGCCAGCCGTCCATCACGGCGGTGTCGAGATCCCGATTCCCGATGAAATTGAGTTGCGCGTCGCAGCCGCTGATCGCCGCCAAGCGAGTCAACTCCGGGCGCCCCGGCAAGTCCAGCAGCAGACCGTAGCCGGCCCCCTCCCGCGGGACTTGGTCTTGTGCGGCGCCCGTCCGCGCCGCGGCGAGCCAGGGATCTGCCAGGCACGGACGCTCAATCCGCAAAGGGTGGCGGTAGGCCAGCCAGCCCACCGTGGCGGACAGATCCAGACCGCTGACGGTGTCCTGGCGGCCGTGCCGGCACAAATACACCGACGCGGCTGTGTCCCCCGTCCCGCAGCTGGCAGCCAGGGCTGCCACCAGCAACGTCTCGGCTCCGACTCCATAGACGGTCGGCGACCGGTGGAACAGGGCCCAGGTGGCCGGCCGGTCCAAACCGATCGTGATCGCATCCCGAGCCAAGTCGCCCGCGGTCGAGCGGGGGTGCTCGCCGACCTCCCGGAATTGCTGCTTCCAGAAAGCCAGCTCGCCCGCCAGTTCCGGGCTTTCGCGGAACCTGTCCCTGGAAAGTACCCATTCGGCATAAGACGCGGAACGTCCGGACAGTTCGCCCCGCCCGCCGGCCGCCAGGTCGGCGCACAGGGCTGCCAAATCTCGGCCCAGGATGTGCAGCGAGGAAGCGTCACAAGCCAAGTGGTGAACGGAGACCACCAGCCGGCCGGGAGCTGTGCCACAGGCCGGGTGCAGGCGCGCCGCGGCCACGGGCCCGGTCGCCAGGCAGATCCCGTCCAGGTGGTCCATCGCGCCGGGCACGCGGGCAAAGCCAGCCGTCGGGGGCGCCGCAGATGCCGCCAGTTCCAGCGGCGCGAGGGGCTGGGCGGCGATCCGGGCTTCCCGTCGGCCGTCGGCGCCGAGGGGGAAATACAGACGCAGGGCCTGGTGCCGAGCGACCAGGATGGCCCAGGCTTCGCGCAACAGGCCCGGGTCCAGGCCGGGTGGGGTGTCCAGGACCGCGGTGATCCGCCAAGCGTCCTCTGCCGCCGCCGGACAACGGTCAAAGAACTCGCGCTGGTTCGGCGCCAGCGCCAGCCGGTCGCTTCCGGCGTGCGAGCCCCGCGCCGCTCTCGCCGCTCGGGCAGGAACTTGATCCGCCCCGGACTCGACGCCCTGGCCGGCCCCAAGCTCGGGCACCGCCCACGAACGCCGGCCACTGCCCCCAGCGGCCATGTCGGCGAGCGTTGCCCCTCGCAGCAAGTCGCCCGGGTCGAGGACAAGTCCCCACCGCGCGGCCTCACCCACAACCATGACGGCGGCCAGGGAATCGCCGCCCAAGGCCGCAAAGCGATCACTCCGCCGCACGTCGTCCACGTTCAATTGCCGCTCCCACAGTTCGGCCAACAGTCGCTCCTCCGGGGTATCGGGAATGTCCCCTGCGGCGTGCGGTTCCCGATTGACCGGGCCCGCCAGCAGCCGCAGCCGCTCGAGTTTGCCCGCCAGGTAGGCCGTCCGGCAGGCGGCGCGGATCGGCTTGCCGCTGGTCGTGCGGGGAACCGCCCCCCGCGGCACCAGCAGGACGTCGTCGGGGCACACGCCCCAACGCTCGGCCAGCGCCTGGCGAACGGCGCGGCAGACCGAACGCAGTACCGACGGCTCGCGTCGCAGTCGGCGCGGAGCTTCCTGGACCAGCACCAGCCGGTCGGCGTCGGCCGTCTCGACCGCCAGAACGACTCCCACGTGCCCGCGGAGCGCCGGGTGCGCGGTCTCGGCCGCGGCCTCCAGGGCTTCCGCCGCCAGATTGCGGCCGCGAACCACCAGCCGCCCCGCCTGCCGTCCGGTGAGGAACAGCTCGCCGCCGCGCAAGAACCCCAAGTCGCCGGTCGGCAGGAAACCGGAGCCGGGACGCCCGGCCACGCCAACCGTAAAGGCCTGCGGCGTGCGGGTGTTCGGATTCCAGTATCCCGCCCCCACCGACGGCCCTTGCACCAGGACTTCGCCTTCGCAGTCATCCGGCAGGGGACTGCGGGTCACCGGGTCGGCGATCAGCACTTCGACGCCGTCTAAGGGCTCCCCGCACCCCGTGACTTCGCGGGCCGGAACGCCCGCGGCGTGGCCGGGAACCTCGGCGGCCCGCCAGCCCGCGCCCCGCCGACCGCCGCTCACCATCAACACGGCCTCGGCCAGGCCATAGCACGGATACAACGCCGAGGCCCGGAACCCCAGCGGGGCGAACGCCCGGGCGAACCGGCGGAGCGTGCTCGGGCGGACGGTCTCCGCCCCAACGAAAGCCAGTTCCCAGCGGGACAGGTCCAGCCCCTCGGCCGCCGCCTGCGCGGCCCGCTCGGCGCACAACCGATAGGCAAAATCGGGCGCCCCGCTGACCGTCGCCCCGAACCGCGCCACCGCCCGCAGCCAGGACAGCGGATCCCGCCCGAACGCCGTGGGGGGCATCAGGACGGTCGAGTCGCCCGCGGTCAGCGGAGCCAGGACGCCGCCGACCAAGCCCATGTCGTGATAGAGGGGCAACCACGTCACCAGGCTGTCGGCGGGACCGATCCCAAAGGCGCGAAGAATGCCGGCCACGTTGGCCGCCGCCTGCCGGTGTGTGATCACCACGGCTCGGGGGGCCGAGGTGGATCCCGAACTGGTTTGCAGGTAGGCGGGCGCATCGTCCTCCGGGAGCGTCTGGCCGGTGGGGTCGCAGGTTGCGGAGAACGCGTCCTGCCCGAGCGGCGGCGTCCACGAGAGCGGGGGCAACTCGGGCCGGCGGAGCCGGACCAAGCCCGCGCTTGTGAACGCCACTTCCGGCCGAGTCGCGGCCAGAATCGCAGCCGGGCGGGCATCGTGGCCGGGCGCGAGCGGCGGCCCGGGAAGGGCGATCGCTCCGGCCAGAAAACAACCGTACAAGGCCTGCACGAACGCCGGCCCGGTGGGCAGCAGAATCGCCGCGACCGCCCCCGGCGCAGCCGTCTCCCGCAGCAGGTCCGCTGCAGAACGGGCGCCCCACCACAGCTCGCCCCAGCTCAGGTCGCACAGCGTGCCGTCCGCCTGCAGGAACCGTGCCGCCACGGTTTGAGGCCGCTGTCGCGCATGGACCAGCAGGGCCGACAACGGCGTGCCGGGCGAAGAGGATGGGACTGCGGTCATCACGTGCAGAAGGTGTTGACGATACCGAGAGGCGGTGAAGGTCCCTCCTCGTCTTGAGGGTCCGCGGCAATCCGCTCCTCCATCTCGACGCTGGCGGCAAGCTGTGCTGGCGGGGGAGGCAGAACCAGCGTCCGGGTGCCGGGGGCGTCCTCGATCACTTTCAGCGTCAGCCCTGCCGGGAGAACCACGCCCTCCTCGCGGGCCACCGCAGCCGCGTCCGCCAACAAACGCCCCTTGTACTCGTCATCGGCCCAAGCTCGGGCCACGACGCGGGCCCAGGTCTTGGTCAGATCACGTGCCACATCAGCCATGATTGGGTCTCCATGCAGGACGGGTGTAGGAAAGCAAACCACCATGAGCTGCTTTCCCGCTCCTCTGCGAACGTGACACCTTGTGTTCACGCCAACTCCGGCGCGGTCCGCGATGTCCGAGATTCCCCAGGTCTCGAGTTCGTGATTCGCCCCGATGCTGGACCAGGCCGGCGGATTGGCGACTACCGCCCCCGCAGCGCATCACGTGCGGGCAGCGTTGGCACTCCTCCGGCAGACGCGTGCGGCCACAAACGGCCTGCAACTCCGGCAAAGCCCGGACCTCGGCCAGCGTCCCAGCGACCGGCAATTCACCGACGCAACAGCCGGCCTGCAGGCGGCCGCGGGCATTTACGTGCAGGGAGGTGTACGGCCCGCCGTCCCGCGCCCGCCCATGAAAGACGCTCGCCCCCAAGCTGGTCGGCGAGACCGCGCAAAACGGGACGGCCAGAATGATCCCCGGCGTCTGTCCCGGATAGCGATCCAGCGGAAGACGTCAGCCTCGGGCAGCTGCCGCGCGGCCGGCCCGTCGCCCGCCTCCAGATAGCAGAATTGGCAGCCCAAATTGCAGGCCCCGGTGAGCTCGATCTTCAGCTCCCGCGGCGCTACCGGGAACTCGCTCGCCCCCGCGTCGAGCCCGCTACGCTCGCTCATTTCAGGCATCTGCGCCCCCTCTCGACACAAACCCCGGGCTACCAGCACTGGTTCCAGCAGAATAAGTAACCAGCAAACTCCAACGCATGGTCCAAGGCGGTTCGGTCTGCCGCCGAGATACGCACATCGCCCCCGACGATTCCCACCGAGGCATTGGGATGCGCCGGCAAGACCAGATGCATCGTGCTGGCGGTGTTTTCGACCACCTTCAGCGTCAGCCCCTCGGGAAGCGGCACTCCTTCTTCCGCGACGACCGCCTGGGGATCCGTCAACAATCGCCGCTTGTACTCCTCGTCCGCCCAAGCCTTGGCTACCGCGCGGGCCCAGGCTTTACTCAGCTCTTGTTCTGACTCGGACATCGCTCTGGCTCCTCGGGAAATGCCTATCGGCGGTCGTTGATCTTCGCAACTTCTGCGAGCTGGTTTCGCGAAGCAAGCAACATTGCCCACGGTTGGGGACCGTTGTCGACCGCCCAATCGATGTCCAGTTCAACCAGTACAAAGGCAGGAAGACAATCTGAGCCGTGTGGCAAGCCTGGCAGCGGAAGACGCGGCACAGAAATAGCAGCCAGAACAGTCGGACCAAGAAAGGCTGAGTTCGGGAGGGCAAGAGTTCGGTACCGCGACAGAAACGGCAGTAGTTCTTCCGCATGGTTTTCAACCTTGCAATGTTCTTCGCCGATGTCGGCATAAAGTCTCCTGGACAGACGGTCCATCGGATTACAACAGCACACCGTTCCGCCAATCTGACGGGACAACTCCGCAGATCTCGGCGAGTGCAGGAGCTGGCCCCAGGAGGCCAGCCGATCCAACCTCGGCATCACTTACACAAGCCGCAATCCATGGCGGCTTTCCGCTCTTCGGTCTCGACAACGGAGCCCATTTCCGCTGGCGGGGCGGGCAGGACCAGGGTCCGAGTGCCAGGGGCATCCTCGACCACGGTCACGGTCAGGCCCTCCGGGATGGCCACCCCCTCTTCGCAGGCGATCGCCGCCGGGTCGGCCAGCAACCGCCGCTTGAATTCTTCGTCGGCCCAGGCTTTCGCCACCACACGGGCCCAGGTCTTCCTCAGGTCGGGGGTCGAATTCGTCATGGCCGGATCTCCTTTCGAACAAGTCCAGGGATGCGCAAGTCCGCGCTGCTTCCGACATAACACTCGATTTCCCGCCGCGGGCCGAATGTGACACGGCGATCGTCGAGAATGCGGTTGACGCCCCGACGCTGGCGTCAGCCCAGTTCGCGGTGGGGCGTCTGCGGTCCAGCGCGAAGCCGGGGAACCGACTTCGATTCAGGAGTCCGAAAAAAAAAGGGGGGGGTGGCAGCAGGCATGGCTAGTGCGATCGGCTTTGCCCATCTGCTACTTGCCGGGGAGACCCTGGGCACTGCGGCAGCGCTCGGGCTGATCCATGCCCACGGCTGGTCCGCGGGAGCCGTACGCTCGGTGCTCGCCGGCTACAGCAACAGCGGAGCCAGGAACGCGTGGAGGGCCGCGTGCATCGCTCGCGGCCCTCCAACGTCGTCGGTCTCGAACTGATCCCACTGGCAATGGATCCGGCCCGCGTGCTGGTACGCGTTCAAGCGGACCGGGCTGTCGCCGCGGAGCCAGTGCCAGGGGCCGGGGCCGCACGCCCGCACCCGCCAGCCGTTGCCCAGATCGGGCTGAAGGTCTCGCGGTCCAAGAAAGTTGAACTGCACGTCGCAGCCTGCGAGCGCGGACAACCGGGCGAGTTCCGGGGACGTTGACGACGACGCGAGCAGTCCGTAACCTGCGCCGTCCCCGGGGATGCTGCTTCGGGCAGCGGCCGCCTGAGCGACGGCACACCAGGGGTCCGCCCAGCCCGGACTTTCGATGCGCAGAGGATAGCGTTGCACCAACATGCCTACCGTGGCGGACAGGTCCAGGCTGCCAGCCTTGTGGCGGCCGTGTCCATAGACGTAGACCGACGTGGCGGTCTGGCCGGTCCAATCCCGCAGGGCCGCGGCGAGGGCCGCCAGCAGCACGGTCTCGGCCCCGACGCCGTAGACGGCCGGCGATCGCTGGAGCAGCGCCTGCGAGGCCGTCCGGTCCAAGGCGATGGTGATCGCTTTCCGGTGGGCGTCCGCCGCGAGTGGACCCAGACCTTCCTCCTCCTGACGAAACTGGGCCGACCAGAAAGCGCGTTCGGCGGCCGTGTCGGCGCGGGCCAGGATCGCCGCCAGGGAGTGAACCCAGGCGGCGTAGGAAGCCGACCGCGCCGGCAGTTCGCCCCGTCCGCCGGCCGCCAGATCCGCGCAAATCGCCTTCAGTTCTTGGCCCAGGATGTACATCGAGGATGCGTCGCAAGCCAGGTGGTGGACCGAGATCCACAAGCGGCCCGGGGTTCCGGTCGGGGCGGGGTGGAACCGGGCTGCGGCCACGGGCCCTCCGGCCAACCAGATGCCGTCCGAATGATCGGCCAACCAGCCCGCGGCGGGCACGTCGGGCGACTGGACTGAAAGCGGAGCGGCCATGTGGAACGGCGCGCTCCGCGTGGCGTCGGCAAGGCGGGCTTCGCGTTCTCCCCCTTCGCCGGCCGGAAAGAACAGTCGCAGGGATTGATGTCGAGCAACCAGGGCCGCCCACGCCTCGCGCAATAAGCCTGCGTCCAGCTCGGGCGTGTCCAAGACCGCCGTGATCCGCCAGGCGTCCTCCGCCGCCGGGCGCCGCCTGAAGTACTCGCGCTGGTTGGGCGTCAGGGGCAAACACTCCCCGACGCTGCCCGGGCCGTCCAACGGACCCGTGGCCTCCGTTCGACACGGCTGGACGCCACGGATGCCCGGCCGCTCGCCCGCCGGGGGCCTTGCCCCAAGGCCGCTTCCTTGGCAGCGGCACGGCGCGAGCCGTCCGGTATCACCGTCGCCAGACCGGGCGGCTTGCGCCGCTCCGCTTACCCGAACGCCGCCAACGGTCTCCAAGGAAGTGGCCGGCGGCGTTGCCCGCCGGGCCAAGTCGGCCAGCGTTGTCCCCCGCAGCAAGTCGGCCGGGTCCAGGGCGAGCCCCAGACGCCCGGCGTCGCCGACCACCATCAGCGCGGTCAGCGAATCACCGCCGAGCGCCGGGAAGCTGTCGTTTCGGCAGACACTGCCGATTCCCAGATGACACTCCCAAAGGGTGGCTAAGATGCGTTCCTCCGGAGTCGCCGGCGGGGCGCCTTGGGCGCGCCGGGCTCCGTCCGCCGATGCCGTCGGCAGACGCAAGCGGTCCAGTTCCCCTGCCAGGTAAGCGGCACGGCAGGCAGCGCGAATGGGCTTGCCGCTGCTGGTCCGGGGGATCGCGTTGGGCGCCACCAGCACGACGTCGTCGGGACAGACTCCCCAACGCTCGGCCAGCGCCAGCCGCACCGCGAGGCTGGCGGAACGGCCTGCCTCGGGATCACGCCGCAGTCGCCGCGGCGCCTCGTGAACCACGACCAGCCGCTCGCCATCGGCCGCGTCCACCGTCAACGCCACCCCGGCGCGTCCGCGGAGCGCCGGGTGGGCCGTTTCGGCAGCCGCTTCCAGAGCCTCGGCCGAGACGTTGCGGCCGCGAATCACCAGCCGTCCCGCCTGGCGACCGGTCAGGAACAACTCGCCGGCCCGCAGGAATCCCAGGTCACCGGTGGGCAGGAACTCGCCGTCCGCGCGGTGGGGAACCGGGACGGTGAAGGCCCGCGCCGTCCGCGTCGCGGCATCCCAGTAGCCTGCCGCCAGCGACGGACCGCGCACCAGAATCTCCCCTTCGTGCCCGTCCGGCACGGGCTGCCGGGTCTCTGGGTCGGCGACCAGCACCTCGAAGCCAGGGAAGGGGCATCCGCAGCCCGTGACCTCGGGGGCAGGCACGCCCGGCGCGCCGCCGGGAACTTCGGCCGTTTGCCACCCCGCACCGCGCCGCCTGCCGCTCACCAACAACACGGCCTCCGCCAAGCCGTAACACGGACTGAACGCCGTCGCCTGGAAACCGAGCGGAGCGTACGCTCGGGCGAAGTGGCGGAGCGTCGTCGGGCGGACGGTCTCCGACCCGACGAAAGCCACTTCCCAGCCGGACAGGTCCCATCCCTGCTCGACCGCCCGCGCGGCCCGTTCGGCGCACAAGCGAAAAGCAAAGTCCGGAGCGCCGCTGACCGTCACCCGAAAACGGGACACCGCCTGCAGCCAGGACAGCGGATCCCGGCCGAACGTCGTGGCGGGCATCAGGATCGTCGAAAAGCCCGTCGTCAGCGGCGTCAGGACGCCGCCCACCAGCCCCATGTCGTGATACAGCGGCAGCCAGCTCAAGACGCTGTCGGCGGGGGTGAGCCCGAGGGTCCGGGTGATGCCGAGCACGTTTTCGCCAGCCTGCCGGTGGGTAATGACGACGCCGCGCGGCGCGGCCAGCGAGCCCGAGCTGTACTGCAAGTAAGCCGGCAGGTCGATATCCGGCAGGTCGATGTCCAGAGGGTCCGGAAGCCCTTCGGCCCAGCCCCCCCCGGAATCGTCCTCCGCGCCGGTCCCCGCCGGCACTTCCCAGGCGACGGCAGGCTCAGCGGGCCAGCCGAGTCGGGTCAACCCCTCGGCGGTGAAGACCGCGTCCGCTCGGGCATCGGTCAGGATGGCGGCTTGCCGCGCGTGGTTAGCAGCCGCGGGGGGCTGCATCGGCAGGGCCGTCACGCCCGCCAAGAAGCAGCCGTACAGGGCTTGCGCAAAGCCCGGTCCCGTGGGCAACTGGATCGCGGCCACGCCTCCCGGGGCGGTGACCTCCCGCAGCAGGCCCGCCGCCGCGCAGGCGCCGCGCCACAGTTCGCCCCAACTCAGGTCACGGAGCGTCCCGTCCGCCTGCAGGAAACGCAGGGCGGGCGTCTGCGGACGCTCGCAGGCAGAGGCCAGCAGCGCGGCCAGCGGCGTGCGGACCGATCGAACTGACGAGGAAGACGACATGCGCGCCTCGTGGACAATTACTTGCAGGCGCAATGGCAGCAATTGCAGCAAGGAACCGACTCTGCGGCAAGTACTTCCTCCCCCTCGACGACGCCCTGCAGTTCCGATGGCAGGGGCGGAAGGACCAGGGTCCGGGTGCCTGGGGCGTCCTCGATCACCTTCAGGGTCAGCCCCTCCGGGAGAAGCACGCCCTCCTCGGCGGCAACCGCGGCTGGATCGGCCAGCAACCGCCGCTTGAATTCCTCGTCGGCCCACGCCTTGGCCACGACGCGGGCCCAGGTCTTTGTCAGATCACGTGCCAAATCGGTCACCCTTGGGAACTCCTTGCAGGACGGGTGTTGGAAAGCTCACCAGCAGCTACTTTCCCGCCTCTCTGCCAACGTGACACCTTGTGCCCACGCCAACTCCGACGCGGCCCGCGATGTCCGAGATTCCCCATGTCGACACGGCTGGCCTTCGCACGTTCGCGGGAATTCACCGGAGTTGGCGATGAGGGGAAAACCCGATTAACAAGGGCGAAGACTGGCGGTATTTTTTCCTCTGACTTGTTCGGGCAGGTGCCCAGTCTTGTCTTTCGGCAAGGCAGATCTGGCCTCGTTGCTCGAATGGACGCTGGTCGTCGAATCACGAAAGCCCTTGTCCGACAGGAATCCGGGAGCATGCCGGTCGAACTCGAAGGATTTGTCAGGCAGTTGGAAAGCAGCGGCATTCTGGCCGAGGAGACGCTGCAGGACTTCCTGCCTCCCCGGTCTCACCCGCGAGACGCGCAGCAGTTGGCCTGGGACTTGATCCGGGCGCAGAAGCTGACCAAATTCCAGGCCCGCGAGGTGCATCGCGGCCGCGCCAAGTCGCTGATGTTGGGCAACTACCTGCTGCTCGACAAGCTTGGCGCCGGCGGCATGGGGGTGGTGTACAAGGCCCGCCATCGCCGTTTGGACCGGGTGGTGGCGATCAAAATGTTGCCGGCGGAGTTGAATCGCAACTCGCGGGCGGTGGCCCGCTTCGAGCGGGAGGTGCGGGCGGCGGCCCGCTTGCGGCATCCGAACATCGTCGGCGCCGACGACGCGAATCAAGCCGAGGGCGAGCATTTCCTGGTGATGGAGTTCGTGGATGGCAGCGACCTGTCCGCATTCGTGAAGAAGCACGGCCCCCTGTCCGTGGAACAGGCCCTCGACTGTGTGCGGCAGGCCGCCCGCGGACTGGGCTACGCGCATCAGGAGGGGGTCATTCATCGGGATATCAAACCCGCGAACCTCCTGCTCGACCGGACTGGCGTCGTGAAGATCCTCGACATGGGGTTGGCCCGCTTGAGTGGCGACGGCGAGCGGCGATCGCTGACGGACCTGACCGGTACCGGCATGGTGCTGGGGAGTGTGAACTACATGGCTCCCGAACAAGCCTGGGACGCCAAGAGTGCGGACGCCCGCTCCGACATCTACTCGCTGGGATGTTCCCTGCATTTCCTGCTGACCGGCCAAGCCATCTACCCGAACGGCACCGTCATGAAGGTCCTGCTGGCACATCGGCAGCAAGCGATCCCGTCACTGCGGAGCCTGCGTGCCGAAGTGCCTGGGGAACTCGATCGGATCTTCCAGAAAATGGTGGCCAAGCAGGTCGAAGACCGCTACCAAAGCGCGGCGGAAGTGCTCGCCGACCTGGAAAAACTCGGACCGGACCGAGAACCGGAAGTCGCGCGGGAGCAGGAACCGAGTTTCCCAATGGACGCCAGCCTGAGCAGCTTCCTGGCGGAACCATCGCTGCTCCACCAGCGACGAAAGCCCGCCCGTCCCCGGGCGAGTTTTCTCCGCCCGACCAATCGGCGGCAATTCGGCTGGATCGCCGGCGGTCTGATCGGCGGACTGGTTCTGTTGACGGGCCTCGGGATCGCCCTGACCACCGGGCCATACGCTGGTGTACCGCACGCCGACCGGGACAAATCCGCCGCAGACGCGTCCCGGGGAAAGGCCCAGACCGGGAATCGCTCCCCCCCGGGCGTGGAGCGCGGTGCGCAACCCGCGGCGCGCAGTCGCGACTGGACGTCGTTGATCGGGGACGGTTCGCTGAGCGGCTGGCGAAATGTGCCTGAAGGGGTGGTCGTGGAAAACGGGGTTTTGGTTTGCGACAACGTATCCGCCACGCTGGTCGCCCCGGGCGACTACCAGGATCTCGAACTGGAACTCGAGTTTCGCTTGGCGCCGGATGCGGACAGCGGACTGGGAGTCTGCTATCCGGGCAGCGGCAATCCGGCTCGAGACGGCGTGGAGATCCAGTTGGTCGACGACGAAGGGAACCCGCACGACGCAGACACCGAACGCTGCGGCGCACTCTATCTGCTGGCCGCCGCCAAACCGAATCACTTCCAACCGTGGCCGGCCTGGAACCGGCTGCGCGTGACGTCATCCACCGAAACGATCACCGTCGAGTTGAACGGGGTCCTGGTCACGCAAGTCCAGCGGTCGCGTCTGTTGAGCCTGAATCCCGATCATCACGGACTGGCAAGGAACTCCGGAAGCCTCTGCTTGTTCCCGATCGAGGGCCGTAGCGAGTATCGCAGTTTCCGGGTCCGCCCACGCCAATAGCGGCCGGCGAATCTCCACCGACGCGTCTCCGAATCGCCGCCAAGTCCACTCTCGCTCCGGCTCGGCGCTCAAACCTTCGTGCAGTGGGGTATTTACCTGCACTGGCGGTGGGAAGAAAACCCGATTGACAACGACACTGACAGGGGAGGAGACTTTTGCTTTTTTCCGCGATTTTTTTCGCTCAATCAACAGGTCAGGGACGCATCCTGATCCCAATCCCTAGGGGGACATGGGATTCATGGTTCGTACGGGAGTTCGCGGCAGATGAACCTCACCAACACCGTTTTGCGACGCATGCTGCAGAAACAGCCCCGTCCGATTCTATACCGGCTATTCCCTCCCCTGGCGGGCGCGCTGCTGTTGTTGATGGTTCTTGAGTTGGTGTCCCAGTGGCGAGACCAGCGGCAGCAACTGGCTTCGAGAATCGAGGAGACCGTCGAGGAATTCCAGCGCGAGTTCCTCGTGGACGTTGGCAACTCGATCGAGGGCTTGGCCTTGGCCCTGCGGTTGATCGCCGCCGACCCCCTCGTGCAACAGGCCCTGCGCAACGGCGACAGCGAGAGCATCCAGACCGCGGGGCGGACAGCAGGCGAAGCACTGAGCCGGCAGTTCCAGATTCGTGATTTCCGTTTCCTCGACGCTCAGCTCGCTTGCCAGTACTCTTTCCGGCAGACGAGGGCCAACGGCGACCGAATTGATCGCTGCACCACTCGCGAGGCCGAACGCACCGGCCGAATCGCTTACGGCATCGAACTCACCTTGCAGGGAAACGTCGCGATGTGGGCCGTGATCCCGGTCCTTGCCGACAGCACGCTCGTCGGCTACGCGGAGCTTGGCAAGCCCATCGACGACATCCTGCGCACGCGAGGCGACGGGGCTCACGTGCAGCTCGCTGTGACGGTTCGCAAGGCTCAAGTGCAACGCCCAACCTGGGAGGCGGAGATGCGGGAGCACGGTCAGAACCCCGATTGGGACCTGCTGTCCGATTCGGTCGTGCTCTACGCCTCCCAGGCGATCCGGATCGGGGACCACGGACTCTGGGCGGACATGGAGACGCTCGCCAACAACGGCGGGAGCCGGAAGTTGACCATCGCCGGGAAGAATTGGCAGGTTACGAGGCTGCCCCTGCCCAATCCTGCAGGCACGGAGATCGGCGAGTCGTGGATTCTGTACGACTTATCCGAGGCGGAGCATTCTTTTTGGCGGCACTTGGCGTTGTCCGAAACGGCGATCGCGGTCGTGGCCATGTCGCTCCTGAGCCTAGCTTTCGTGCTGCTCCGCCGTACCGACGCGGCCGTCCGCACTCAGCAGATCGCACTGCGGGAGGGGAACCGTCGATACGAAGACTTGGCGACGCAAAGCCGCACGATTACTTGGGAGGTCGATGACACGGGCCGGTACATCTATGTCAATCACGTGGCCGAGCTGGTTTGGGGCTACCGTCCCGAGGAACTGGTGGGTCAGCGGTTCTTCTACGACCTGCACCCCGAAGCCGGGCGAGACGCGTTCCAGCGGGCCGCTCTTGAGGTCTTTCAGCGGAAGGAGCCGTTCAAGGAACTCCTCAACGAGGTCCAGGCCAAGGATGGACACTCCATCTGGATGTCAACCAATGGCATCCCCATCCTGACCCCAGATGGAACCCTGCAGGGCTACCGCGGCAGCGACACCGACATTACCGAACGCGTGCGGGCGGCGATGGCATTGGCAGAGAGCGAGAATAATTTTCGCGGATTCTTCCAGGGTCTCGCTGACATCGTATTCGTCGTCGCGAGGGACCGACGGATCATGCACGCCAATGGTGCCGCCGCGCGAATGCTGGGGTACACGGCCGCCGAACTCGCCGGGAGGCAGTGGCTGGAGTTGTACCCGGCCGCACATCGCCGGGTAGCCGAGGCGATCTTCGCCGCGGCGCTGCGGGACGAGGTCGGCGTCTACTTTCTGCCGCTGGTTTGCCGGGACGGCCGCCAATTGCCTGTCGAAACCCACGTGTGGCAGGGGCAGTGGGACGGTGTGGACTCTCTCTTCGCAACCAGCAAGGACCTGACCTCGCAGCGCGAGACGGAGCAGCGTTTCGAACGACTGTTCCGCAACAACCCGGCCCCGCTGGCGATCTCGACTTTGCCTGACGGGCGCTTTGTGGAGGTCAACGAGGCCTTCCTCCTGATGCTGGGCTATGCGCAAAAAGAGGAGATCCTTGGCAAGACATCCACGGAGCTAGGCATATTCCTCCCGTGCGATGCGTTGTCGGCGGGGATGGGTGAACGATTAGCCAAGGGGGCCATTCGCGACGTCGAAGTGCGGGTTCGGTGCCGAGACGGCAAGATACTCAACGGTTTGTTATCGGGCGAGACCATCACCAGCGACGGGGCTCCGCACTTTCTGGCCGTGTTAGTGGATGTCACGGCGCATCACCAGGCCGAAGTCGCCTCGCAGGAAGCCAACCGCCGATTGGCGGAAGCCGTGGCGGAAGCCGAGCTGGTGAATCGGGCCAAGAGCGATTTCCTGGCCAACATGAGTCACGAGATCCGCACGCCTATGAACGGGGTCATCGGTATGGCCGGCCTGCTGTTGGATACGGAACTGGATGCGGAACAGCGGCGGTATGCGGAGACACTGCGGAACAGCGGGGAATCGCTGTTGACGCTGCTGAACGATATTCTCGACTTGTCCAAGATCGAGGCTGGGAAGCTCGATTTGGAGATACTAGACTTTGAGCTTCCGGCTTTGCTGGACGACCTTGCTGCGATGCTGGCGCAACGGGCCCAGGAGAAGGGGCTGGAATGGATCTGCGCCGCCGCGCCAGACGTGCCGGTTGCGTTGTGCGGCGACCCCGGCCGCCTCCGCCAGATTCTGCTGAACTTGGCAGGCAACGCACTGAAGTTCACGTCGCAAGGCGAGGTCGCGGTGCAAGCCCGCTTGGCCTGCGAAACGGCGCGCGACGTCCTGCTGCGGTTCTCCGTTCGCGACACCGGCGTCGGCATCCCCGCGGAGAAGCAAGGGCTGCTCTTTCAGAAGTTTTCCCAGGCGGAAGCTTCGATCGCGCGGAACTATGGCGGCACGGGGCTGGGCTTGGCCATCGCCAAGCAACTCACGGAGTTGATGGGGGGCGAAATCGGCGTGAGCAGCGAGGCGGGGAAAGGCGCGGAGTTCTGGTTCACGGTCCGCTTGGGCAAGCAAGCCGCAGGGCGGATGGAGACCGGTCTGCCGGGCGGCGATCTGGGCGGAGCCCACGTGCTGGTCGTGGACGACAGCGCCACGCAGCGTGACGTCCTGGTCGACCAGCTGGCGGCTTGGGGCCTGCGGGCGGAGGCGGCGGCGGACGGCCCTGCGGCCTTGCAGACGCTGCGGCGGGCCCACGCGACCGGCGATCCCTTCCTGGCCGCTCTCGTGGATCTCCAGATGCCCGGTATGGACGGGGCGGCAGTGGTGCAAGCCATCCGGGCCGATGCCGACCTGAGGGCGATCCGCTTGGTCCTGATGAGCTTGCTGGCCGAGCGGAGCAGTGCCCCGGATGGTGAACTGGGAGCGGTCGACCTGCTTACCAAACCCGTGCGGCAGTCGGATCTCCTCGACTGCCTGGCGACCGCGCTGGGACCGGCGGTCGCGGCTGGCGCGAAGCCCTGCCGCGTTGCGCCCCATTCGCGTCCAACCCTTCGCGAGCTGCGGCGGAGCGGGGGACGCATCTTGCTGGCGGAAGACAACATCACTAACCAGCAAGTCCTGCAAGGTGTTCTGAGGAAGTTGGGCTTGCGTGTGGACACCGTCAACAACGGCAAGGAGGCCTTGCAGGCCCTGATCGACCTGCCCTATGACTTGGTGCTGATGGACGTGCAGATGCCCGAAATGGATGGCTTGGAGGCGACACGATGCATCCGCCGTCTGCCCGCCTCGGTTTCCAGCCCCCAGCTGCCAATTATCGCCATGACGGCCAATGCCATGCGGGGCGACCGGGAACGCTGCCTGGAGGCGGGGATGAATGACTACCTCACCAAGCCGCTCGTTCCCCAGACGTTGGCCCAGAAACTCGATACGTGGCTGCCACCGGACTCCCCGGTCGCCGCCGGGAACGCCCTCCCGCCGCCGGTCGCCGCTCCGAAAGCGAGACGGCCGGTGTTCGACAAGGCGGGGCTGCTGACCCGCTTGCTGGGCGACGAGGAACTGGCCGGCCGGATCGCCGCCACTTTCCAGCAGAACGTTCCGCAGCAAATCGAGGCCCTGCGGGGCGCTCTGACCGCCGGCGATGGTCCCAGCGCCGTGCGTCAGGCGCATGCCATCAAGGGGGCGTCCGCCAACGTCGGCGGCGAGGCTTTGCGAGCGGTGGCGGGCGACATCGAACAAGCGGTCAAGGCCGGAGATCTGGCTTCGGCCGGCAGCCGCCTGAGCGAGATGGAGACCGAGTTCTCCCGGCTGCAGGAAGCGATGCGGCGGGATGGGTACGGCAGCGGCCCTCCAGGGGTCACCTGATCTCGTCCGCGAATCCAGCCAGGTAGTCAATGGACTTGCCCCGATGCTGGACCAGGCCGGCGGATTGGCGACAGCCGCCGCCGCAGCGCATCACGTGCGGGCACCGCTGGCATTCCTCCGGCAGACGCGTGCGGCAACAAACGGCCCGAAACTCGGGCAAAGCCCGGACCTCGGCCAACGTTCCGGCGGCCCGCGGTCCCTCGGCCAGTTCCTCGCGGACGCAACAGCAGGCCTGCAGGCGGCCGCGGGCATTGACGTGCAGGGAGGTGTACGGCCCGCAGTCCCGCGCCCGCCCATGAAAGACGCGGGCGCCCAAGCTGGTCGGCGAGACCGCGCAAAACGGGACGGCCAGGATGATCCCCGGCGTCTGTCCCGGATAGCGTTCCAGCAGCGCCGCCATCTCTTCGGCAAACGCCTGCGCGTCGCCGCGCGTCCAGGGCCGCGGCACCTGGGGCGTCGGTTCGTAACGCAGGGGCAGCCAGTGCAAACGCGGCGAACTCTGCGCCAGCTCCAAGAACGCTTCCAGCCGCCCGTGGTTCTCCGGCAGCAGGGGCGTCAATAGAGTGACCCGCCGCACCCCGGCGGACAACGCCTGCTGGATGCACGCCAGCTTCCGTTCGAGCACGTGCCGGCCGCCGGTCAAGTCATCCAGACGCCGGGAATCGAGCAGCGGCAGGCTGATGCGGACGTCATCCACCAGGGGAAACAACTCCCGGTACAGCTCGGCCGCAGCCAGCCCATTGGTGTTCAAAATGACGAACCGCCCGCGCAGGCGGGCATAGCCGCAGAAGACCTTCAGCCGGGGATGCAGCGTAGGCTCGCCGCCCGTGAACCGCACCGCCAGGAGCCGGCTGTCGACGGCCCACTCGATCCAGCGGAAGACGTCATCCTCGGGCAGCTGCCCCGCGGCCTGCCCGTCGCCCGCCTCCAGATAGCAGAATTGGCAGCGCAAATTGCAGGCCCCGGTGAGCTCGATCTTCAGCTCCCGAGGCGCCACCGGGAACTCGCTGTCCGCTGCTTCTTGACGATTCAATCCGTTTCCTCCCCCACGACAACACTTGCGGTTCAATCAATACTCGACCACCTTCACCGTCAGCCCCTCGGGGAGCGGCACGCCTGCTTCCGCGGCGACCGCCCGGGGATCTGTCAACAAACGCCGCTTGTATTCTTCGTCGGCCCAAGCCTTGGCCACCACGCGGGCCCAGGCCTTCCTCAGCTCTTGTGTCGAATCGGTCATCGTTCGGCTCCCAGTGGAAAGTCCCGGTGAAGTAGATTCGCTTCCTGGAGAGATTTCCCGCCGGGCAGCGAACGTGACTCCGTTTCCTCCCAGATTCGGCGACTCGCTGGCAACGGGCAACCAGCGCCGACGCGGGCTACAGCGTGCAGCAGGGCAAGTCTCCACTGCACAGACAGTTGCCGGCGCTGAGATTGTCGTTCGCGGCCCGCCGCTCTTCGCCCGCAACCAGGGCGCCAAGTTGGCGCTGGCGGGGACGGCAGGACCAGGGTTCGCGTCCCGGGAGGGGACTCGATCACCCGCAGGGTCAGGCCCTCCGGGACCGTCACCCCTTCCTCCTCGGCGACGGCGGCTGGGTCGGCGCTAGAAAAAAAGTCGCTCGCGTGGCCGCACCAGCTCAACCTGATAAGATCTAGTTTCCCCCCGGTGATGCTCACGCGACGCGTCGTTGCGGATTTGCATCCCAATTCGGGAAACCATCTCAATTCCAGGAGGCGAACATGCCGCAACACACGGTGTCGCGTCGAGAACTGCTCCGGTGCTTGGGGGCAGCCGCAGCCACACCCCTGCTGGGCGGCGTTGCCAGCCGTTGGGCCCCCGTCCTTGCGGCCGACGGTCCGGACGTCGGACCGTTCATAGACACGCACGTCCATCTGGTGAACGTGCGGCTTCCCGGTGTCCCGGAGTCGCTCCTGACGCCTGACAAGAAGACCAGACTTGCGCCGTTCGATGCCGTCGAGAACCCTCGCGGGGCGCAGCAACTGGCCAGCGTGATCCAGGCGGAAATGGAGACCGCCAAGGTCGGCCAGGCCCTCTGCATGCCGCGCCACGAGATCAGTGACCAGGATCCTCTGGGAATCAAAGAGATCGAGGCTCTGAGCGGGCTGGTGTCCGGTGTGCAACTCCATCCGATCGGATTCGCGCATCCCGAGCGGTTCGATTGCGACCACCTGGCCCTGGTCGAAGCGGTTCTCAAACAGGGTCGGGTCAAGGGCCTGAAGGTCTACCTGGGCTACCTGCACTACGGCCCGAACCACGTCGGCTACCACCCCTACTACAAGTTGGCCGCGCAGTACCACACGCCCGTGATCTTCCACACCGGCGACACCTACTCCGCCAAGGCGAAGGTGAAGTACGCCCACCCCCGGCTGATCGACGAGGTGGCGGTTGATTTCCCCGACACGCGGTTCGTGCTGGCCCATTTCGGGAATCCGTGGATCACGGATGCCGCCGAGGTGGTCTATAAGAACAGGAACGTGTGGGCCGACCTGTCCGGCATCCTGATCGGCGACGCCGAGTCGTTCCGGAAGTCGGCGCAGGACGGGGCGTTGGAGCGGGTCGTCAACCGAATCAAGCAAGGGATCGAGTACACGGAAGCGCCGGAGAAGTTCCTGTTCGGGTCGGACTGGCCGCTCGCGCCGGTCGCTGTCTATCGAGAGTTCATCGAGCAGTTGTTCCCGAAGAACTTGCACCCCGCGGTCTTCCGGGACACAGCCCAGCACGTGTTCTTCGACGCGTAACGCAGACGCTCGCCGCGGGAGCGGAGAGGTCCAGGCCAGCAAGACCTGGCCGGCAGCGCTCAGGGCCAAACGGGTCTCCAGGTTCCCGTTCCCGCCGCCACCGATGGCCCGCTCAGGCCCAACCGTCGATAGCATGAAAAGAACGAAGGCCTTCCAATGGATTGCGACGTCGCCTCCGCCTTTTTCAATCGTCGCTCGTCGTTTAACCGCGACCCAACGGACAGTGAATCGCCCACTCGCTTCCCGCCGGGTCGCGGTTAAACGAGCCACCGCCAACCGCGTGGATTCGAACCGTCGGCGGAGCGGTTAGCGGAACAACTCGTCCACCATGTCGGACAGAAGGCTGTCCCATCGACTGAGGAACCGGTCGACCTGTGGCCCGGAAGCCGGACTCGGCGTGATTCTCGCGGCCGTCAAGCCGGTTGTGTTGGCCGCGCAAGCCACCACCGGGCTGGCAGCACGTGTGGCGGAAGACACCGGCGTGCTGGCCGGACTCACGGCCGAGCTGACAGTCGCGGGCTGCGCTCCGCTGGTCGCCGCCCGGCCCGCAGTCGCCGCTCGGGCCGGCGTAGGCGGCGTGACCGTCAGCACAATACTCCCTGCTTCGCCGGCGTAGCCGTCAACCGAGATCTGGTATGTCGTCCCGGCCACGGCGTTGAATTGGACCCGGCTGGTCAGCACGTCCGCCGTGGGGTCGTCATCGTTGCTGACGACGCTTCGCAGTCGGCTCAGTGTCGTGCCGGTATAGACCCCCAACGTCGTATCGAACGAACTGCCCGCGGTCGACATCACCACCGTGCCGGAACTGGGCGCCGTCCAGGACCACCACAGGGATTTGCCCCCGGACACTCCGGCATTTTTTGGCTCGCCGGTCTCCCGCGTGGCCTCGGCATTGGTCGCCGTCACCTGCGTCCCGGTCATCGCCAGACGATTGGCAAAGTCGTCGTTCGGGGCGACCACCTGCGGACTGACGGTCAGGACGATCGTCCCCGCGTCGCCGTCGTAGCCATCGACCGAGATCTGGTACGTCGCGCCGGCCACGGCCGAGAAACTGACCCGACTGGTGAGGTCAGCCGCGGTGCGGTCGTCATCGTTGCTGGCAACGCTTGTCAGCCTGCTCAGGATCGTGCCCGTGTAGACCCCCAGCGTCGTATCGAAGGAACTGCCCGCGGTCGTGATCACGACCGTGCCGGAACGAGACGCCGTCCAGGACCACCACAGCGACTTGCCCCCGGGCGCTCCCGCATTCTTGGGCTCGCGAGACTCGCGCGTGGCCTCGGCATTCGAGGCTGTCACCTGGCCGTCACCGATCGCCAGGCGATTCGCAAAGTCGTCGTTGCTGGTCGGCGTGGGGGTGTCGTTGTCCAGGATGCTGACCGTGGCGGACGCCTTGGTGGAATCCACGGTGTAGGCGGAATTGCTGGCCAGCGTCAGCATCACCGTCTCGGTCGCCTCGACCAGGCTGTCGTCCAGCGGCGTGATGTTGACGGTCGCCAAGGCGCTGCCGGCCGGGATCACCACCGAGGCGGCCAGCGCCGTGTAGTCCGCGCCGCTAGTCGCCGTGCCGGACACCGACACGCTGACCGTCAAAGCGGCCGTCGTGGCGCCGCTGCGGGTGACGGTGAACACGCCGGGGTTGGCCGTCGCCCCGCTGGCCGTTTCCGCGGCACTGGCGTCGGTCGCCACGAGGCTGACCGTCGGCAGCGAGGACGTGTCGTTGTCCAGGATGCTGACCGTCGCGGACGCCTTGGT
>CAIYOB010000564.1 GCA_903927685.1 uncultured Planctomycetaceae bacterium | reverse complement strand
GATCTGCTGGAGTGGCGGCAGCGGCCGGTTCGGGCGTGGCGGGCGGGGTTGCCGACGGCGGGGGCGCGGCATCGGCCGGCGCGGCAGGCGGCGGGGCACTGCCGACGGCCTCCGCGGTGCGGCGATTGATTTCGTCGGCCAGTTGGGTCTGCAACTGCGTCAGTTCGGCCGTCAACTCGAGGTTTCGGCGGTACAGTTCACTCAGCCGCAGTCGCGATTTCTCCAACTCGGCGTTCAGCATCTGCGTATAATTGGTGACGTCGTTCAGTTCGGTCTTGAATCCCACCAGGTCCGACGTCAGCTTGTCCTTGTCGGCCTGTTTTGCCGCGGCCTGGGCCTCGACATTGGTCTTCAAGTTGACCAGGATGTCAGTGTCCCGCTTCTGCCGGAGGATCGATTCATCCAATTCGCGATGCCGATAGTAGGTCTCGCGGAAGAACCTCGCATAGTCGTGCAATTGGCGGCGGTAGACCAGCTTGACCTTTTCGCAGACACCGTCGTCGATCAGAGTGGTCGCCGAGTCCAGGTCGAAGAAGCCGGAGTCGCCCACTTCGAAGGTGACCGTCCCGTCGTCGCCGCGGCGGAGGCGGGCTTCCACGGCTCGACCGCTGCTGTCAAAGTAGCGGGCTTCGCCCTCCAGCAGCGACTGGGCGGTGTCGCTATCCACCGGAATCGTGTGCTTCTTCAGGAACTTGACCAAGACCCAGGTATCCTCCGGTGAGTCCTTGTCGGTGACATCGCGGTTGAACCGGGCAAATGACTCGAGGAACTTGTCGTATTGATCCGCGGGCCAGTTGAACAGGTTGGGGAAATACTCGGCCAGGGCTTCTTTGCTCAGGCCCACCATCCGCTTCTCGGCCGGGTCCATTTCCGCGAACGCTTCGTGGCTGTCAATCGGCATGACTTCATACAACGTCCACGTCGCCCCGCCCTGTTGAATCCGCTGAAGTTGGTCCGGATCCAAGGGAATCGTGGCACTCAGCGTCACTTCGGTGTCCGTCGCCTCGTCCACCGTGAATTCGCCCAAATAGTAGCCGGGGACTTTCCAGCCGTCTTTGCTCTCTTTTTCGGCGAACACGTACAGGAGCGTCTGCGGAGCAATGCCGCTGGGCTCCGGAGCCTGCCCCGCCGGCTGGCTGGCAGGCACAGTCTTGACCCGAAAACTATCGGCGTCGACGGCGGCCATCGGCGTGCATTCCCGCCACACCTTGCCCCGATCCAGTTCCTCGTCCTCCAGCTTGGCGCGGGCGCTGCGGATGCATTCCTCGGACTGCTGGACCGCCACCAGATCGCCCTGCAACAGCTTGACCTGGTCCGTTTCCTCTTTGGCGAGCGCAACCTTGTTGGTCTCGTACAGTTTGCGCCAAGCGGCCTGGGTCTTCAGCACAAACGAACTGAACGCCATGAACGTGAACACGGCGGCGAACAGGAAGAAGGCCGACAAAATGTGCGTCACCCGCCAAGTCTTCCAGCTCATCACAAGCAGAAAGATGAAGAACAGGACCAGCACACCGCCGAGGATCTGGCAGACGAGCGGATTACTCATGACGCTAATTGCCGTTTACAAAAGGAGTTCTGGCAACCCACACAGGGATAATAAGTCCGGGAATCAAGGGTGTCAAGTTTGGCGGTGGCTGGGACTGCCAACGCCTGGGCTCGCCTCGATCGCGTGTTTCCGTTATTCGCACCGGCGCATCGTGACTATTCCTCCTACGCTCTGGAGGGTTAAGACTTACATCGTCTCGCGGAAAACGGGTTCCCAAGGTGGTTTTCGCTTGTCACGCCTGCCCTGCCAACTGACGGCGGATGCAATGCGAAACCTCGGCCAAACTGGAATAACCGGTACGATCGAAGGAACCCCAAAATACCTTTAACCGAAGGCCAGGGAAAGTCGGATCAGTGAAAATAGGTAAAATACAACGCGTTCGGGGCCGATAGATGTGGTAAGTAATTGCACGGAAGGTGTGCAGCCGGACGACAGCGTCGCAGCCGTGTGAGCGGTTGTCAGGAGGGGGACGAGCGATCTGGTGACAGCGGTTTTGAGTCGGAAAGTCACTGTTCCACGTCTAGTTCCCGGTTTTGTGAGGAGTCCTGACATGAAGTTGCGTCTGATCCTGCCCGTCGGTGTATTGACCTCCCTGGTCTGTCTCGGAGGCGTCAACGCCTCCGCCCTCGATTGGTTCCGATTCGTTGGCGAGGAAGTCGCCGTCGAGGAACCGCCCGCGATCGAAGCGGAGGAGGGAACGGTCGAGTCCACGCAGAAGGACTGGGACTCGGCTTGCCAGAAGGGCACGCCCTGCCAAAAGGGCTGTGATCCGTGTGCCTTGCCCGGCCGCCCGCGTCTGTGGGGCTGGAACAAGTCCTGCTGCGAGCCGGTCTGCGGCGTCGAGCAGAAGTGCGGCCCGGTCAGCCAAAAGGCTTGCGGCCCCGTGTGCCAAAAGGGCCCGGCTTGCCAGAAGAGCTGCGATCCGTGCGGACTGCCCTGCCGCCCGCGCATGTGGGGCTGGAAGAGCGCCTGCTGCGAGCCGGTTTGCGGCGTCGAGCAGAAGTGCGGCCCGGTTTCTCAGAAGGACTGCGGCCCCGTATGCCAAAAGGGCCCGGTCTGCCAGAAGGGTTGCGATCCCTGTGGACTGCCCTGCCGTCCGCGCGTCCGCGGCTGGAGCAAGTTCGCTTGTGAAACCGAAGTCTGCTGCGGGACGGTCGCCTGTGGCGTCGAGCAGAAGATGGACTGCGGCAAGGGCCCGATGCAGAAGGCCGCTCAGAAGTAGGCACCTGATCACCCGCTGTTCCGCATTCGCCATCGTTCGCGGCGCGGGCGCGGGGTGAACAACGCGAAACCAGACCCCCGGATTTCGGTCCGGGGGTTTTTGTTTGCGCGGGGGGGCATTGTGAGCTTCCCTTGTTCCTAAAATGCGGATGCGTTGGCACACGGCTGGATTCGATTCGAGGGAGACATGGCGAAAACCACGATTGCGTTGGCTCTGATCTTGATCCTCTTAGGCTTGGGGACCTACTTCGGTTCGTCGGACGCCAATCCGAGCGTCACGGCCTTGATTCCAGCCGCGTTCGGCGTTCTGCTATTGGGCTGCGGTGTGACCGCACTGCAGGCGGCTTGGCGAAAGCATGCCATGCACGCCGCGGCGTCGATCGGGCTGCTGGGAGCGCTGGCGGCGAGCGGGCGCGGAGTCATGGCCGTCTCCAAGCTGGCCCGCGGCGCCGACGTGAACACGACCGCCCTGGCGGCCGTGGGCGTGATGGCGGCGGTCTGCTGGCTGCTGGTCGCGTTGTGCGTCAACAGCTTTATCGCCGCCCGGCGGCGACAAGCGGCCGCGGCGGAGTCCTGACATCCTGAGTTGGCTGTGCCGGCCTCTAATCGACTTTCGGAGTATCCCGATGTCCATCGACCTCTCGATTCGCCATCAACCGCTGGGCGGTTTATTCCAATGGCCCGTGTCCCGGGAACACTGGGACCAGTATCGACTGACCGACGACCAGGTCGCGTCCTACCACGAGCACGGCTATCTGTCGGGCATTCGTGTCCTGACGGACGAGCAGGTCGAACAGCTGCGCGGCGAGCTGGCCGAGTTCTTCGCTCCGCAGCACGCGGGCCGCGAACTGTGGTACGAGTATCACACCAACGAGTCGGCGGACCCCAGCACGGTCCTGTTTCACGCCCTGGGCGCGTGGCGGATCAAGCCGGGCTTTCATGATCTGTTGTGGCATCCGGCGTTCACCGTGCCGGCCAGCCAGTTGCTGGGAGGTGCGGTGCGATTCTGGCATGACCAGCTGTTCTGCAAGCCGGCCCGGCATGGCGGCGTGGTCGCCTGGCACCAAGACTATTCGTACTGGACTCGCACCACGCCGATTGCCCACCTCACCTGTTGGATCGGCTTGGACGATAGCACTCGGGAAAACGGTTGCGTGCACTACGTGCCCGGCAGTCATCGCTGGGACTTGCTGCCCATCACCGGCCTGGCCGGCGATATGCACGCCATTCGCGAAGTGCTGAACGACGAGCAGTGGGCGGCGTTCAGCAAGCCCGTGGCCGTTGAATTGAAGAAGGGCGAGTGCACGTTCCATCACGGGTTGACGATCCACGGCTCGTTCGAAAACCGCAGCGAGCGGCCGCGCCGCGCGGCGGTCATCAACACCTTCCTGGACGGCACGCGATCCGACTCCGACGAACCGCCGTTGAGCGGCGTGCCGGCCGTGGCCAAAGGCCTGCCGATGGACGGCCAGTTCTTCCCGCTATTGTTCGATCCGGAGGCGGTCGACGCCCAGTGAGACGCACGAGGGCCTGGTTCGTGAGCGCACTCCCGTAAAGACCTGATTTGCCGACAACTCCGCGGGTATCCGGTCTGTTGCGTCCGCCACCAGTGCCGTCGTCTCGTCGGGCGGGCGGCTCTTCTCGATTATCGACGAAGTGCCGACGGCGTCGGTGGCCTTGCCGCCGGACTGGACCTTGATCGCCCGCGACGCGTTCAACGGCGTGCTGCTGTGGACACGGCTGATCGAGGACTGGCAAATCTTCGGGCGTCCAATTGCCAACCGGGTATTTCGTTGGGAAGAACAACAGCAGTTCGTCGAGGGAAGGAGCTTTCGCGCCGTCCGATTCGGCACGGCCTTGGAGGACCTGGGCTCGGCACGGCCATGTGGCGCAGACGCTCACCACACAGACGGCAAGCCGTTGGAGCATGATCCGACGCGAATTCATCAGGCACCTTTCACCGCTGACCGACACGGGGCACGCGGGCGGCTCGCGTGACCAACCAGGGGGAGCTACTGCCCCCGCCGGCCGAGTTGGCCAGCCTTGGCGAAATCTGCTTCGGCCTGTGACTTGTCGCCCAGTTTCCGATACACCCGGCCTCGGGCATTGTAAGCGTCTTGGTAATCGGGTTCCAGCCGGATCGCTTCTGTCAAGGCCTCGATCGCCTTGCTGTTCTCGCCCAGTTCCTCGTAAGTGATGCCCAGGTCGTGATAAGCCGTTGCGCACTGCGGGTCCAACCGAATTGCTTCCTGGATATCTTCGAGGGCTTTCTCGTGTTGGTCCACCTTGCGTTTTGCGCCGGCGCGTCCCAAGAACCCCCCCACGGATTGCGGGTCCAGCCGGATCGTCTCTTCGAAGTCCGCAAACGCCTCTTCGATCCTGCCGAACGTCTGATAGAGATCGCCCCGGTGGCGATACGCATCCGCCAGTTTCGGATTGAGCTTGATGGCCTCGGTATACCAGTGCATGGCGCAGGCCGGAACGGCATCTTCGAGGCATACCTCCCCCAAACTGCATGCGACCGCAGCGAATTCCGGGTCCCGATCGGCAGCCCCCTTGCGGAAATCCTCACAGGCCGGGACGAAGTCGCCCATCTTCTGGTGCACAAGCGATCGATCGACGTAGGCCGCGGAGAGACTCGGATTGATCCGGAGCGCCTCATTCAAATCGGCGAAAGCCCGGGTGAGGTCCCCTCTGGCGCAATAGCCGCTTCCGCGGCAATCGTACGCCTCCGCGCATTCCGGATCGAGTCGGATCGCCTCGCTGCAGTCGGCCATCGCCTTGTCGATCTCGCCCTTGCTCCGAAAGGCTCGCCCTCGACACTCATACGCGGCGACGTAGTCTGGCTTAAGGCGGATTGCCTCGCTCAGGTCGGCAATCGCGTCATCCAGTGCTTTCTTTCTCAAGTAGATCCGGCCCCGCTGGTAGAACGCCTCGGCATGCTTCGGCTCGCGCTCGATGGCCTTGCTAAACGCGATTAAGGCGGAATCGAAGTCGTTCCGATTGAGGCACGCCCGGCCTTGTTCGTAGGCTTCGTGATCGGTTGCTGGCGGACTCTGCGAGCAGCCCGCGAGGACGGAGAGAGCGAACAACGCGGTCCAGATTCGATTCGCTTGCATCACCAGGCCTGCTTTCCCGTTTCAGGGTCCCATAAGGTTATCCAACCGTCGCGTCCTCCGGACGCCAGTCGTTTTCCGTCTGCGGAGAACGAGATTGAGGTGACGGCCAGGAAATGGCCTCCGGCCAGAGTCCGAATCTTCTGCGCGGTCTTCACGTGGGACCGGCACCGAAAAGGGAGCCGGTTTCGGGAGGCAGGGCGGTACCAGGTGACGGGGGGTAGATTCTGGTCTACTTCGCCGGTTTCCTTCGGTGGATTGGTCTCCTTCGGAAGGTGAACGAACTCCAATTGGTTTCCTTCCTCGTTTCCTTCCCTTTTCGCCTCGGACAGAACGCCAATCACGAATCCGTGAATCTGGGGAGATGACAGACGCACTCTGGCCGTAGGCGGATCGCAGGCGGCCTGTGTATAGTGGATGCGCCCTCGCCAGCAGGGGACCACGGGAAGTGCGTCCCGTAACAGAAAAGTGCCCGAAGGACTGTGGTCCAGTCCCTCGGGCGGCCCCACGGGGAGTCATCAGCTCCCCAGGGACAAGTTCAGCTTATCATCTCCCCTCCACCCTCGCCTAGGCCCCCCCGGTTTCGGCCGCGAATTTGTCACCGGAAGGGCTGTGGCCGCAAGTTTTCACCGCGGTCATCCAACCATCGCTTTTGTGGGCAATTGGAATGCGCGCAGAGGCTGCGTCGCTGGCAGGCTGCCAAACGTCAACGTCGGTTCCGGAGCCAGGTGAAGAACCGACAGAAACACGCCCGGGCCGAACGCCAGCGTCGTTGTCGCCAACGGGAGGCGAAGGCGGCAGGCGTGGGCGTGACTCCGCCTGCACCAGCCGTTCCGGCGGACCAGGCAACGCCGCGCGCGTGGTCACGCAGCGGAAGAATTCCTCACGATTTTTGCGATCGTCCCGGCTGCTACGATCCGCTGTGCGGCGTACGTCGCGGTCCCTGTCAATATTGTGCCGGAGACTGTCGGCAGGCCGAACGCCGGGTGCAGGACCGGGAACGCAAGTTCATGGCCCGCCAGAAGAAAGCGGTCCAACCCGAGGCGCCGGAGCAGAGGCCGGCCGCTCCCGCTAGAACCCCGTCGACGCTCAGCGCTGCGGAGCACCGCCGCTACCGCGAAGTGGTGGCCCGTTTGCCGCCGCGCGTCCGACCCGCTTCGACGCCGGCCGACGCGGCCCTATCTTCTCGCGACCGAACTGAGCTTCCAGACATTCCTGAGGAGGTTTCCGAACATGATTCACAAGCATCTCCTGGTCCCCGACCGCGTCCGCCGCCCTCCGGCGGAGGGTTTTTCTTGGGTTGACCGACGTTTTCTGCGCGACTTTGCCGCGCAGCTGTCGGGCGACGCGGTGTTCTTGTACTTCTTCCTGGCCGCGGTGAGCGACCGGCAGGGGCTGTCGTTTTACCACGACTCCACGCTGGCCGTGCGGTTGCGGGTCCGGGAAGAGGCGGTGGTCGCGGCACGCGACGAACTGGTGGTTTACGACTTGGTGGCGTACCAGGCGCCGCTGACCCAAGTCTTGTCGCTGCCGCGGGCGCGCGTGGAACGTGCCGGCCCCGCGGCGTTGCAGGAACTGCTCCGCACGCTGGCCGATGAGGAGCACTCGGCCGCGGCCAGGAGGACCCCATGAACGTCGCCCTGTGGGCGGAGATCCGCCGCCTGTCGGAAATCGAAAAACTCTCGCAGCGGGCCATCGCCCAACGGTTGCATTGCAGCCGCCGGACCGTCAAGAGAGCCTTGGCCATGGACCGGCCGCCAGACACGGCGGCACGGCCGGTGCGGGGCAGTCTGCTCGATCCGTATCGGCCGCAGATCGACACCTTGCTGGCCAAGTATCCCGAGCTGTCCGCCGTCCGCATCCTGGAGGAGATCCGCCGGGGGCCGGAGGGCTATCGGGGCGGCATCTCGCTGGTCCGGCAATACGTGCGGCAAGTCCGGCGGGCGCGCGGCCGCGTGTATCAAGAGGTCCTGTTTCAGCCGGGCGAGGCGTTCCAAGTGGACTGGGGCGACTGCGGACGGATTCAGATTGGCAAAACCTGGCGGCGGGTCTACGTGCTGGTGGCTGTCTTGTGCTATAGCCGACTGGTTTACATCGAGTTCTCGCTCACGCAACGCAAGGCCGACTTCTATCGAGCCCTCGTCCACGCCTTGGAGTTCTTCGGGGGCAGTCCCCGCAAAATCATCTTTGACAACCTCAAGGCGGCCGTGCTCAACGGTCACGGCCGTTCGGCCTGCCTGCATCCGGAGTTTCTGGCCCTCTGCGGCTACTTCTGTCTGGAAGCGATCGCGTGCGCACGCCGGGACCCGGAATCGAAAGGGATGGTCGAGGCCGGGGTGCGGTACGTCAAGCGGAACGCCTTGCAGGGCCGGAGCGAAGAACTGACCTGCTGGGAGGATTACGCCAAGTTCGCCGTCCGCTGGCGCGAGGAAGTGGCCAACGTGCGGCTCCATGAGACGACCCGGGAACGCCCCGTGGAGCGCTTCGAGCAGGAACGTCCGCTGCTGCGTCCCTTGCCCCGACTGCCGTTCGACACGGACGAGGTCGTGTCCGCCATCGTCAGTCCCCTGGCCTGCGTCGAGTTCGACGGCAATCGCTACTCCACCCCGCCCGACCTGGCGCGGCAGACGGTGATCGTGCGGGCCACGCCGACGCACGTCCGAGTGATCCACCAGGGACGCGAAGTCGCCTGCCACACGCGCTGCTACGAGCGGGGCCAACTGCTCCGGCAACCGGAACATCACCTGGAAGCCCTCAAGTATCGGCACCGCACCCGCGCTTCCCACATCGAACAGACCTGGGATGCCCTGGGACCCGAAGCCCGCGAATTCCACCGGCAGCTCTGCCAGCGGCCCGTCAAGACCACGGTCCACCTCCGCCGCTTGTTGAGCTTCGTGCACCTCTACGGGCGTGACGAAGTCCTGGCGGCCATCCGACTCGCCCAGCAATACCAGACCTACGATGCGGCGTATGTGGAGACGCTCCTGCTCCAGGAACGCCGCCGCCGCGAACTCCCGCCCCCGCTGCCGTTGCGGCTCCAACGTCAGGAACTGATCGACGACATCGAATTGGAAGACCCCGACCCCGGGGCTTATGACCAACTATCTCAAGACCACGAACCCCACGAACCCCACGAGGAAGACCATGACTAACCCCGATCCCCACGCCGCGCTGCGTGAACACCTGGCCGAGTTGCGACTGGCTCAGATCGCCGCGATCTATCAGGAGGTGTTGAACGAAGCGGCACGCAAGAACTGCTCCCCCCTGGACGTGCTGGCCACTCTGGTGGCCGCCGAAATCACCGCCCGCCGCGAGCGGGCTCTGCAACGCCGCATCGCGGCGGCCCGGCTCCCCAAACGCAAGACCCTGGAGGAATTCGACATGGCTTTCCCGAAACGCATCCCCAAACAAAAAGTCCTCCGCCTGTTTGATTGTGAGTTCGTGGCCCAGCATCAGTCGGCCGTGCTCATTGGGCCGACGGGGATCGGCAAGACGCACCTCCTTACCGCCCTGGGCTACACCGCCTGCGAACGCGGCGTGCCGGTTCGCTTTACACGCGTCGTCGACATGCTCAACGGACTGACTGCCGCCCAAATCAACGGCACGTTGGCCAAAGCCTTGAAGGTCTATACCACCCCTTCCCTACTCCTCCTCGATGAACTGGGTTATCTGCCCATCGACAAACGCGGTGCCGATCTGATGTTCCAAGTCGTCGCTGCCCGCTACGAGACCGGCTCCACCGTGATCACCACGAACCGAGCCTTCCGTGACTGGGGCAAAATCTTCGACGTGGACAACACCCTGGCCTCCGCCATGATCGACCGGCTGATGCATCACGGGGAGGCCATCGTCATCCAAGGAGACAGCTATCGCCTGAAAGACCGACCACCCGAATAAGCTCTGGCCCGTCCTGCTCGGCACACAAGAGCACGGGGCGGACGTCACGGCCGGACTCAACCTCCGACCGGGCGGCCGCCCCGCTTTCGTGCGCGGAGTCCGTCGCTGGTGGCTGGGCCGCTGTGGCTGGCCCGTCACTGGTCTGCTACCCGGTGTTGAATCTCTGGTAGGAGGACCCCAGTTCGCCCTTCCGAGCTTGACCCGCAAGGGAGATCTCGGCGGCCGGTCTCACGCAGGCTGCCCGTCGACTTCCTCGGAAGCAGCCGGCGGTGCGTTGCTCCGCTTCACTCCTCGCCCTCGCTCTGCCCCACGTTCTGCGGCACGCTTCCCGCAAGCGGGAGCCTCCGTCCCCGTGCCGGCCATCGAGTCGTGCGAGCACCGCAAGTGGACCTGCACCGCGGGCGGCGACCTCCACCCGGACCTTCGGCACCGTGCCGCTCGCTCTCTGCCACCTTCTGGCCCTCGCAGGACAACATCCCGGTCACCCTCGCTCACTCCGCGTTCATAAGAACCGCGCCGAGCTGGGCCATTCCCTGCCCCCATCGTCCTGCAACCACCTCCGGGCCCTCGCTTCCCTGCAGAAACCGACTCCCGTCCCGGCGCCGGTCCCAGGTCCCGACGGTGGAGCCAGCG
>CAIYOB010000563.1 GCA_903927685.1 uncultured Planctomycetaceae bacterium | reverse complement strand
TTTCAGCCCTGATTGGCAAATCGGCCGAGGCCCGCGAACGCCGCTTGGTGCCCGAGGTGATCGAGGATTTCTTCGTCCAGGCTGGCCCGCTGGCGGGTGTCCATCCCAAGGAGACGAGGCCGAAGGCCCATGTTTACCGCCTCGGCCGTATCCCGCGCACCTTGCAGCCGATTGGTGACCGGTTGGAGCCCCGGTTCGGCAAGCTGGGGCGGGAGTATCGGCAAATCGTCTTCGACAGGATTCAACTGGCCAAGGACGCGACGTCGGAGTGGGTCACTCCTGGCCATCCGCTGTTTGAGGCTGTGCGCGAGGACGTGACTGATCGTGTTTGCGACGACTTGCGCCGTGGCGCAGTGTTCTACGACCTGCACTGCAAGTTGCCCAGCCGCCTGGACGTCTTCATGGCTTCCATCAGGGACGGCCGCGGCAACTGCCTGCACCGCAAGCTCTTTGTTGTACAGACCGGTATGGACGGCGCCATGACGGTTCGGGAGCCGACCATTTTCCTGGATCTAGTGTTGGCGCCCAAGGGCACTCCCGTCCCCAACGACGACGGGCTTCCCGCCCGCCAGGCCACCGAACTGGCCCTTGTCGACAAATCGCTCAACCCATTCCTGGCGCAGGTGGCTGCCGAGCGACTGCGGGAAACGGAGACGATCTCGTGCCATCTGGAACTCAGCCTCAACACGCTGATCGAGCGGCAGAACTTCCGCATGGCGGCGCTGTACGAGCAGTCGCAGACCAATCCCAATCTGTTCGAGGCCAACAAAAAGCAAATCGAGGACCGGATTGATGAGCTGACCGGACGCCTGGAACGTCGGCGCGAAGAGTTGCAGCAGGAGCGTCAATGCACCATCGGCGAGATCCAGCACCTCGGTCGGGCCTGGGTTCTGCCCCATCCCGAGCGCACCACGCCTGGGATCGCGCCCATGGTCCGCGACGAAGAGATCGAACATACCGCCGTGGCCGCAGCCAGGGCCTATGAGGAGGGCCGAGGCTGGCAAGTGGAAAGCGTCGAGGATCAGAACCGCGGTTTCGACCTGATCTCCCGCAAGCCGCATCCTGAAGACTCGCAGACGTGCATCGAGGTCCGATTCATCGAGGTCAAGGGGCGGGCCACCGTGGGCGAGATCGCCTTGACTAGCAACGAGTACAAGACCTCTGTCCGGCTCAAACAGGACTACTGGCTGTACGCCGTGTTCAACTGCGCCGCAACGCCCCAGGTGCATCCGATCCAGGACCCAGCCCGACTGGGATGGGAGCCCATTGTGAAGATCGAGCACTACCATGTGGGCGCAGAGCAGATTTTGGCCGAAACAGGAAAGCAGCCATGACGTATCCGAAACGGCTCATCGAAGTGGACCTACCGATCAAGCGAATCTCGGCCCACGCTCGGCGGGAGAAGTCGATCCGGCACGGGCACATCTCAGCGTTGCATATCTGGTGGGCACGCCGACCACTGGCCGCATGTCGAGCCGTCATTTGCGCGGCCCTTTGGCCGGACCCCGCGGACGAGAACTGCCCACAGGCGTTTCGGGACACGGCAGCCCGCGTGATCAATGAGTTCGCGAAGAAGGCGGACAACGACATGGGGCTTTTGGAAACGGTATCGGAAGAGAGCAAGCGGCGATGGGGGGCGTTGGCGAAGAAACCGTTGCAGCCAACAAAGAAGCAGGATCTCTGCACTCTACAGGCATCGCTCTTGGACTTCATCGCTGATTTTGCCAACTGGGACAACAGCACTGTCAAGCAATACTTGGAGACCTC
>CAIYOB010000562.1 GCA_903927685.1 uncultured Planctomycetaceae bacterium | reverse complement strand
TCCTGGTCGCGATCGCCGGGGTGCTGGCCGTCCTGGGGCGGCGCAGTCCGCTGCACGCGGTCGGATTGCTGGCCGCGTCCCTGCTGGTCGCTGCGGTGGTGGTGACCGGCCAGATGGTGCTGGTCGTGCTGGCCGCGGTCCACGCGAGCGTGGATCTAGCGGTCGGCTGGCCGTACGCGCTGCTCGGGTATTCGGCGCTGGGGTTGGGGGGCCTGCTGCTGGTCAGCGCCGACCAGTTGCTGCGGGGGTTGTGCGCCCCGGTGCTTGTGGTCGGGAACGACGATGCGGACCTGGACATCGACTTGGAATCGCACGGGGTTCGCGAGGCGAGCGATCCGTTGTCGCGACTCTGGAACCGGCTGGTTTCCGGGACGAACTCGGACCGCGCCGTGCCTGTGGGAGAATCCCATGGGCCGACTTGAACGGGAAGGCGACGAGTTCGAGTGGGACGACGATTTCGAGACGCCGTCCGGGCTGCGTCGTTTTGCGCACGCGGCGTGGCAGGCGGCGGGCTGGCTGTTGGGGCTGCCGCTCCATCTGCTCTTGGTTGTCGCCGGCGCGGTGGCGGCGTTCGCGCACGGGTGGCTGGCCAGCCGCCCCCGGATCGTCATCCTGCGCGGCTTGCCGTTCGTGCTGGCGACTGCGGCCTGGGGGCTTGTGATGCTGCGGATCGTGGGCGTGTCCGATCCGAACTTGCTGGTGCGGTACGACCGGTTGGCGGCCCAAGCGGCCGAGGAGGGGAATGTCCCGGCGGCCATGCTGTGGCTGGAAAAGGCCTCGCTGTTGAATCACGGGGACCCGAGTTACGTGTATCGCCAAGCGCTGCTGGTCGATGAGGCCGGGCGGCGGGAGGATGCTCGAGCGCTCCTGCGACGCATCGCGCCGGCGGATGCGGAGGGGTATCCGGAGGCCCATTTCTGGCTCGCGGGCGATCTGATCGATCGGAACCTGCCGCTGACGCCGGAGTTGTCGCGGACGATTGAGCACCATTTGCAGCAGGCGTTGCGAAGCGGGCCGTTGGCGAGCGAAGGCCATGCGCGGCTGGGCCAGTTGCTGGTCCTGCGCGGGGACCGGGCGGGAGCGATTGTCCACTTTGAACTGGCCGCTCGCGAGAAACCCGACTGTCAGCTGAACCTGGCGGTGTTGTATCAGGCGCAGGCGGAGCCCGTCCAGGCCGCTCGAGCCGCGGGCCTCGCCGCCGCCCATTTTCGCAAGTTGGCCGGGGCCGAGCCCACGGTCTGGGGGCACCGGTTGGGCTGGGCGCAGGCCGAGTTGCTGCGGCAACAATATGCGGCGGCGGTGGCCGTTCTGCAGCCTGCCGTCGCGGGGGCGGAGGACGCTCGGCCGTTTCGCGAGCTGCTGGTCGCCGTCTATCTGAGCTGGCTCGCCGATCTGGCCGACCGCGAGCCCGATCGGCTGGACAAGCAGCTGGAGGTGCTGGACGCTGCCTTTCAAGCCGCTCCCGACCATCCGGAGGTCTTGACGGCGATTGCCAACGCGGTGACGCAGGCGGAGGACGATCACGAGTCCCCACGGTTCGCCGAGTTGCACCGGGCCTTGCAGCGGACGCTTGCCAGCGGCAAAGCGCCGGCCATGGTGCACTTGCTGGTCGGCACTCGAAGCTTGCAAGCGGGCGACCTGGAGGACGCGATCGTGCAGCTGG
>CAIYOB010000561.1 GCA_903927685.1 uncultured Planctomycetaceae bacterium | reverse complement strand
GGGAGGCTTCCGCCGGGGAACGCCTGGCCGCCGAACGCGAGCGTTTGAAGCCGCTCGAAGAACGCTGGACCGCCGAGAAAGGACTCGTGGACCAGATCCTGGAACTGCGGGCCAAGCTCCGCGGCGAAACCGGCAAGGTCGAAGGCACCGCCAGCCCGCTGGAAAAAGCCGCCGATCAGGCCGCGGCGACAACCCCGGTCCAGACGGCCGCAACGGGTAGCAACGGGCAGCTGACCGAAGCCGAACGGGCGGCGTTGCTCGAACAGCTGAAAGGCCTGCAGCGGCAGTTGCACGAACTCCAAGGCGAACGGCCGTTGATCCTGCCGACCGTCGACGAACAGGCGGTGGCCTCCGTCGTCGAAGACTGGACCGGCATTCCCGTCGGCCGGATGGTCAAGAACGAAGTCGAAGCGGTGCTCAACCTGGCCGACGCCTTGGAACAGCGGATCATCGGCCAGCGGCACGCCTTGGACATGATCGCCCGCCGCATCCAGACCTCGCGGGCCAAGCTGGATAACCCCAACAAGCCGATCGGCGTGTTCATGCTGGCCGGGACCTCCGGCGTCGGCAAGACCGAGACCGCGCTGGCGCTGGCCGAGACCCTGTACGGCGGCGAACAGAACGTGATCACGATCAACATGAGCGAATACCAGGAAGCGCACACCGTCAGCACCCTCAAGGGCGCCCCTCCCGGCTATGTGGGCTACGGCGAAGGCGGTGTGTTGACCGAAGCCGTCCGGCGGCGGCCGTACAGCGTGGTCCTGTTGGACGAAGTCGAGAAAGCTCATCCGGACGTGCACGAGATCTTCTTCCAGGTCTTTGACAAAGGCTGGATGGAGGACGGCGAGGGCCGTGTGATCGACTTCAAGAACACCCTGATCCTGCTGACCACCAATGCCGGTACGGACCTGATCATGAACCTGTGCAAAGACCCCGAGCTGATGCCGGACGCCGAGGGCATCGCCAAGGCGCTGCGGGAGCCGCTGCTGAAGGTCTTCCCGCCGGCGCTGCTGGGCCGCCTGGTGGTGATCCCGTACTACCCGCTGAACGACGAGATGATCGGGGCTATCGCCCGCTTGCAGCTGGGCCGGATCCAGAAGCGGATCCGCGACAACCACAAGGTCCCGTTCACCTACGACGACGAGGTGGTCAAGCTGATCGCCAGCCGCTGTACGGAGTTGGAGAGCGGCGGACGGATGATCGACGCGATCCTGACCAACACCGTCCTGCCTGCCATCAGCCGCGAGTTCCTGGTGCGAATGATGGAAGGCCAGCCGATCGAACGCGTGCACGTGACCGTTGCCGACGAAAACTTTCGTTTTGCATTTGACTAGGAGCCGACCGAAAAACGCAGTGCGCCGTCACACGCCCGGGCAGGCGGGGATCCGCTGGCCTCGGCACGGTTCGCTGCCGACCGGTCGGTCGTACCAATCCACTCATCCACGTAAGGCGAACTCGCATGGCCAAGAAATCCAAGCATCCCGCGAACTACTACAACGATCTGTTCTCCGGGACACCGGAGGAAATCCTCGATGTCCTGAAGAAATACCCCATCCAGCCACCGGACGACGTGGAGACGTACAAGGGCATGAAGCTCCGCGATATCGAGAACGCCCGGCCGGATGGATCGATTGCCGTGTCGCAGATCAGTCCCACCCGGAAGGTCGCCTGGCTCAACTTTACCAAGACGGCCAAGGGCAACATCGCCTACTCGATGCAGGAACGCACCGCGGCGCGGACCCTGGTCGCCACCTCGTCCTACACACCGAACAACGCGCACGTCGCTTGTTACTGGCTGCCCTGGAACAGTGAAGGCGGCATCATTTCCATCAAGATTCCCACCGCGGGCTCCCGCGGCCGGGACGAACCGGACCCGGATCTGTTCTTCACCGCCGCCATCAACGGCTGTTCGGTGTTCGTGTCCGGCACTCCCGATTCCCCCACCGTCTACCACTGCGGCGGCTCGACGTCCCAGACCACGATGGCCGGCGGCGCCAAGTTCTGGCGGGATTTGATGACGCGGCTGGTCGGCGGCGGCGGAATCCAGGCCGAGGTGAACAAGACGGACTACATCAAAACCGACGGCGTGCGCGATACGGCCGGCGGCCTGACGACCCAGGCGGCCAAGGACTATGCCGCCTGGCTGAAATCGAACACCTCGGACATGCTGAACATCACCGACGTGTCGCCATTCGGATGCGTGATGGGCATCCGCAGCGGCGGTAACTGGAAGTTCTATCTGCAGGAAAATGCCACGGTCAAGTACACCGTACTGAAGAAGAAGTACGGCCTCTTCGGTCCCAAGGTCGCCGAGAAAGAAAACGCCCTGGGCAAGGGCCAGGACGGAATCATCAGGAAGCTGGCGGATCCGAACACCGGCAAGAAAGTGATCATCGACAAGATCCGCTACATCTGCTACCCGATCCGGGTCCGCGAGATCTACCCGCGAGCGGTCGGGGGCGGCTGTCGGATCTTTCTGCCCCTGCCCAAGGTCCAACACGGCTGATCCGAATTCCGTCCGGAGTCAATGCCGATAGCAGAATTCCGGACTATTGATCAGCGCCCAGAAAACGTCGCGTGGGCCGCCCTCGGCCCACGTCTGCTGGATGTGCGCTCCGGCGATTTGCCGTTCGTCCTCCGTCGGCAGCCGCGACAGGACCGTCAGGTAGAT
>CAIYOB010000560.1 GCA_903927685.1 uncultured Planctomycetaceae bacterium | reverse complement strand
GGCCCACGTGCTGGCCGCCCAGCACGCCCGCGTGGGGCTGCTGGCCCGTCGCGCAGACCGCTTGCACGACGTGGCGGATGAGATCGCGCGGGTGGGCGGTCGCGCGGCGGTCGCGGCCGCCGACGTCGCGGTCCGCGAGCAAGTCTTCCAGGCCGTGGCCCAGTTGGAGTCCAGCCTGGGCCCCTGCGACGTCCTGGTCGCCAACGCGGGGGTCTACCGCAAGACGGCGGCGCGGGACTTCGACGTGCTGCGGGCCGAACTGGTGCTGAGCACGAACCTGCTGGGCGTCGTGTATCCGATCGGCGCCGTGCTGCCGGGGATGGTCCGGCGCGGGCGGGGGCATCTGGCGGCGGTGTCCAGCGTGGGCGGGATGATCGGCTTGCCGGGCGCTGCGGCGTACTGTGCCAGCAAGCAGGGTGTGGTGACGCTGTTGCAGAGCTTGCGGGCCGACTTGTGGCACACGGGAATTCGGGTGACGGCCGTCTGCCCGGGGTTCGTCGACACGCCGATGATCACCGACCAGGAACGGGCGACGCTCCGCGGCCTGGTCAGCGCCCCGGATGCGGCACGGCGGATTGCCTGGGCGATCGAGCGGGGCCGAGCCGAAGACTGGTTTCCCTGGTGGACGGCGTTGGAGGTCCGCCTGGCCCGCCTGCTGCCGCCTCGCCTGGCGGCCCGGATCCTGAGCCGCTATCCGGAAATGGAAGAAACGGACTCGGCGAGCTGACGGCGGCAAGACATCCGGATCGAGGTCCGCCGGCAACGCGAAAGGCCGGAAGATGGCCCGTACGATTTCCGATTGGAGATGGGCGATTCCGCTCACTTCCTCTCCAACGCCTGCTTCTGGCCGCGTTGCCGATAGTATTTCCAGCCCGGGATGAAGAAGCACAGCGACGCGACGGTGCCGAAGATCAAGTGCGAGTGCTTCGGGAACATGGCCATGACAAAGGCGGTGGCGAACAGGGCGACGGCCTGCAGGTAGAAACTGCCGGACAGGATCCCGGCCTTGACGAAGAACACCATGCCGGTGATCAGGCCCAGGATCGGCGACAGGGTCAGGACGGGCAAGTTCATGCGCAGTTCCAGGAAGAACAGCAGCCCGATCGCGATCATGCTGGCCGCCCAGACGTGGGCGATCTGCCGCTCGACGAACGTCACCGGCCCGACGCGGCGGCGGAGGGCCCAGAAGACGGACGCCCAGGTTCCCAGGCCGGCCGTCCACAGGGTGATGTAGTACCACCGCTCGTCCCAGCCGGCCAGATGCAGCAAGTCGGTCATGGCACAGGCGATGAAGACCACCAGGCTGTGCCACATCCACAACAGGCCCCAGTTCTCCAGCACGGCGGCATGGTGCGTCTCGCGAAACAGCCGCGACAGCACTTGGGCAAACCGCCCGCTGCGGGCGGCAATCGGTTCGTCGTGCAGGTAGGCTTCCAAATCGTCGGCCAGCGCTGCGGCACTGGCGTAACGCAGGTCTGCCGGCTTTTGCAGGCAGCGCAAGGCGATCATCTCGAGGTCGCGGTCCGCCTTGGGGTTGATCACTCGCGGCGGTACGGGATCCTGTTCCAGGACCAACAGGACGGTGTCGACGGGCGAGGCGGCTTGGAACGGCGGCCGGCCGGTCTGCGTGTGATAGAGGACGGCGCCCAAGCTGTACACGTCGCTGGCCGGCCCGACTTCGCCGCGCGCCCCTGCCGCCTGTTCGGGCGCCATGTACGAGGGCGTGCCGAGAATGGCGCCCGACTTGGTCAAGCTCACGGGTTCCGTGATCCGCTTGGCCAATCCGAAGTCCGTGATATGCGGAACGCCGTCGGCATCGATCAGGATGTTCGAGGGCTTCAAGTCGCGGTGCAGGACGCCGTTCTGGTGGGCAAAGTGAATCGCCCGGCTGACGGTGGCCAGGATTTGAGCCGCCTCGCGGGCCGGCAGGGGGTGCTCGGCCAGCAGCTGCGACAGCGTCCGGCCGGCGATGTATTTCATGCTGAAGAACGGCCGCCCCTCGGACTCGCCCACTTCGTACACGGGTACGATATGGGGATGGTCCAGCCGTGCGGCGGCCTCGGCTTCGGCCCGGAATCGCTCCCGATCCACCGGGGAAGCCAGCTGGCCGCGGAGGATCATCTTGACGGCGACCTCGCGGTCCAAGCCCAACTGCCGGGCGCGGTAGACGACTCCCATCCCGCCGCGGCCGAGTTCTTCGAGCAGTTCGTAGCCGCCCAGCCGGCAGGGCAGTTCCAGGCTGCCGCTGGGCGTGTCCTGAACCGGCTCGACCAGTTCGCTGCGCGAGTCACTGCCGGCCGCATCCGCGACGATGACAGCGCCCCACAGTTGCCGCAACTCGTGGCCCAGGTCGGCATGCTGGTGACAGACCGCGTCCAGGTCAATCGGCTCGCCCCGCTGGACCGCGTCGGTCAAATCGGCCAGCAGCAAGGCCAGCCGCTGGTCGCGATCGGGCGCGGACGCCTGGTCCGCCAGCGTCGGGGGAACGGACAGGTGGGGATTCACGGGGTCTCACCCGCTTGCGACGGAGGTTCGTACAGCAGCGACCGCAGCCGCCGGATGGCCCGCAGGTAACGCATGCTGGCGGCGGCTTCGGTCAGCCCCAGTGCCTCGGCCACCTCTTGGTTGGACAGCTGTTCGTAGTTCCGCATCAGGATGATCTCGCAGTCCTGTTCGTCCAGGTCGGCCAGCGAATGTTCCACGCGGTGGGCCAATTCGCGGCGGGTGGCTGCGGCCGCGGGCGTCAGCTGCGGATCGCACAGCTGGGCGGCCAGTTCGATGCTGGATCGTTCTTCCCCGAAGGCCACCGCGGCATGCTCGCGGTCCACGCTGCGTTTGGCGGAAGCCCGATGCCGCCGGTGGGCGTCGATAATCCGGTCCTTGGCGATCTGCCTCAGCCACAGGTGGAACGCCATCGAGGGGTTTTCCAGGTAGTCCCGCAGGCGGCGATTCGCTTCCAGCATGACGTCCTGGACCACGTCGCTGACGCCCACCCGAGCCTGGATCTTCTGGTCCAGCCGCATCCGGACCATCCGCTGGACGGACCGGGCGTGCCGGTCCAACAGCTGGTTCACGGCGCTGGCGTCGCCTTGTTTGGCACCCACCAACAATTCGTGCGTCTTTTGGGTCTCAGGCCACATGGTTCGAGTGGGACGGGACGGTCCTTGGGGTACCTGACGGTCGGCCAATGCGGACGATCCATGAACCAGGGGGACAATCCGGGAGGCCGGGAACGAAATCCATTATCGTACCAACGGTTACTGATTCGCAAGTCCTGATTGGACGGTGGACCTCGCCGCGGTTTGTGGTAAAAATACTTCCCGCCGCGGGAAAACCGCCGGCCCGTCTGAATCGTCGGTACTTAGGACAAGAGGTGCTGCGTGGTTGAGGCAGCAGGCAAATCGCCCTCCGCCGAGCGTTCGTGCGCCCACGAAACGCTGGAGGACGCTTTTGCCCGCTACCAAAGCGAACTGATGGGCCTGCTGTATCACATGGTCGGAAATGCGGAGGACGCCCGCGACGCCTACCAAGAGGCGTTCATCAAGTGCTGGCGGAACCGGGACCAGGTCCCGGCGGTGCAGAATCTGAAGGCCTGGATCTTTCGCATTGCGCTCAACACCGGCCGGGATATGCGGCAGACTGCCTGGCGGCGGCACCGCCGCGAACTGCCGGAGGACGAGTCGGGACTCGCCAGCCACTCCAGCGGCCCCGAGGCGGCGGCAGAACATGCGGAACAAATGACGCTGGTCCGCGAGGCGGTCAGCCAACTGAGAAGCGAGGAAAAGGAGGTGTTTCTGCTGCGGCAGAATGCGGAGCTGACTTACGAGGAAATTGCCGAGGCCCTGGGAATCCCCTCGGGCACCGTCAAGACGCGGATGCGGCTGGCCTTGACCAAGCTGCGGACGACGCTGGCGCATGAGGATCACGGGTGATGGACGGTCGAGTGAAACTGGAACAACAGCTGTGGGAGTTCGTCTACGAGCTGCTGCCGGAGGACGAGGCAGAGGCTCTGCGCGGGCGGATCGCGGCCGAGCCGGACGTGGCCCGCTTGCACGACGACGTCCGCCGCAAGGCCGCGATCGTGGCCCAGGCTGCCAAACTCGAACTGCCGTCGATCCCGCTGGTCCAGCCGGCTGCGCCAGTCCAGGCGTCCCCACGCCGTTGGGCCAATTGGGCGGTGGGGCTGGCCGCTTCGCTGTTGGCCTGCTATCTGGGCTTCGCCGACGTGCGCACGCGCTCACTCGAACGTTCCGTGGCCGACGCGGCGTCCGGAGCGGCCTGGGCCGACCAGCCGGTT
>CAIYOB010000559.1 GCA_903927685.1 uncultured Planctomycetaceae bacterium | reverse complement strand
GATTTTAAGTCCTTTGCGTCTGCCATTCCGCCACCCGGCCTGGATGCCATGACGCGCTAGTCTATCCGATCAGCCCGCGGCCGGAAAGCCAGCCAAAGGCCTGACCTTGCCACTAGCCTGACCCGGCGAGTTCGGATTCGTGCACCTTCACTAACCGCGTCGATGATTTCTTTTTGGACAGACGGACGCCCAGATGGCGTTCAAGGCGTACACGGATTTCGCCGTTGGGGGTGTTTGGACAACGACGGACGGCGACCGGCAGATGACCGCCAAGTATCGCAAAGTGGCGAACGGCGCGTTTGTCGAACTGACCCAGAAGGGCGGACTCGTGCCGTTCGTGGGCATGATCGGAGTTGATCCTGAGACGAAGAAGTGCGCCTGGTGGTTCTTCAACGAGGACGGTGGTACAGGCAACGACGTGATGACGCAGGAGGGTCACAAGAGCGCCAATCAGGGGTTCAGGATCGAAGGAGCGGCGGCACGCTGACTCGACCAACCGCGAGCGATACCCCGGAACACCAGGTCGACCATGCGTCTGCCGTATGCGTGCCCCAGAGCGCGCCGACACCAGCGAGGTCAAAGGCGGCTCGCCCTGGGATGCAGCGCCCAACGCCGGTGCGGACGGCTCGCGACAACCGAGCGTCAAGCAAGCAGTTTCGTCCACGGGCAGCAGCTTCGAGTCCGGGGATTCCTCCCGTGTCGCCAGGAATTCGGTCCTGATTCGCTGACTCCTTGATGCGTTCGGCTTCTCGAAATCTTAAAATCTTCGCCAGTGCGGTGAAATTTTTGGGGTGAGACGGGACGCGGCGGCGAGTTCATTACCGTACCAAGGGACAGCCGCTTCCGAAATCATCCCCAACGCCATTGCCGGCCAAGCTGCGGTTTCGCCGGGTGGGCGATGGTGCGGAAATGCCGTCCCTGCCTTCCCCAGTAACCCTCCAGGAGCCCATTCCCCCATGTCCCCTCCCAACCCTCCCTCGTGGAATTCTGGAAGTTTTGACGTCGCCAGCTTCGCCTCCAGGCTGCCCTTCGTCGTTCCCGGGGCGATCCTGCCGGAGATGACCGCGCGCACGAAAGTCGCCGCCATCGAGGAACTGGTCGCCAAGTTGGTCAGTCTGAACGCGATTCCGAAGGATTGCGACGGGCAAGTCATCGCAACCGTGATGAACCGCGAAGAGTTGGGTACCACCGCCATCGGCCGCGGGGTCGCCGTCCCACATTCCCGGCACGAGGCGATCCCGCGAGTGCTCGCCGCGGTCGGGTTCTCCACGGACGGAATCGAGTTCGACGCCCTGGACGGGGGCTCTGTGCACCTGGTGGTCCTCCTGCTCTCGCCCGTCACTGCCGCGGGTGAGAATCTGCGAGCCTTGCAGCAGATCGTGGTCGAAGTGCGCGCGGTGTAGTGCGCCGTCGAGGCACTGTTGGGAGTGCCTGGGGTCGAGTGCAGCGAGCCCCCAGGGACAAGAACTGGGGGCTTGCCACTCGTACCTCGCGGCTCGCCCCCAGCCACCCAAACCTCAATTGTTGGCGTTGACCAAGCCGTAGGACGACGGCGGGGCCCTGATGCCGTTCGCACCGGCGGCGGCATCCTCTGGGCGAAAGGCCGCTCGCACGCTACATTTGCCGCAAGGAGTACCAATCATGCATGGCAAAGAGCGTATCCTGCGAGCCTTGCGCCGCGAAGTCCCGGATGCCGTCCCGACATTCGAGTGGTTCATCGACGCAGCGGTCGGCCGAGCGTTGACGGGCAGCGACGCCCCGTTGGACGTCGTGGACCGTCTGGACCTGGACGGGGTCAACATCCGTCCGGACTACCGCAAGCAGTTCTTGGACGACAAAACGCTGGTGGATGAATGGCAGATCCGGCGGCAACTGACCGGCGATTGCCTGCCGGCGCTGTTGGCCAGTCCCATCGCCGACGTGACGCAGCACCGGCAATACACTTTCCCGGATCCAGCCGCTGCGGGGCGTTTCACGACCTTCGAAAAGGCGCTCCAGCGATTTGGGGACCGGCGAGCGGTGATCCTGAACCTGCGCGACGGGTTTTCGGATATGCGCGATCTGCTGGGCTATGAAGAGTCCCTGATGGCGCTGTTGTTGGAGCCACAGGCGTTTGGAGAACTGTTGGACCGCGTCGTGCGATACAACCTGGAATTGGCCGCCGTAGCCCGGCAGCGGTACGGAGTCGAGGTGGTGGCTACGACCGACGACGTAGCCAATGCCACGGGCTTGCTGATGCGGCCGGAAACATATTTCGAGAGGATTGCGCCCTGTTTTCGCCGCGTCGTGCAGGGATACAAGGAACTGGGCTACTTGTGCATCAAGCACTGCGATGGCAAGATCGACGCGGTGGTGGATTACTGGATCGAAAGCGGCATCGACGCGCTGGATCCGATCGACCCCAGCGCCGGTTACGTGATGGCGGAAATGAAGCAGAAATACGGGGGCCGAGTCTGCTTGAAGGGCAACATCGACTGTACGGGCGCGCTGTGCAGCGGTACGCCCGAGGACGTCGTCGCCGAAGTGCGGACGTGCCTGCGCGGCGGCGGTCCCGGCGGCGGGTTCATCCTGTCGTCCAGCAATACCATCCACCGCGGCGTGCGGCCGGAGAACTACCGGGCGATGCTGCAGGCGCTGCGGGAGTTTGGCGGCTATCCGGAAGTGGGCTGACGCTGTCGCGTCAGCCTCCGATGGTCGCGATGCGGGAGAACCCGGCCTGCACCAAACAGGGCCGGATTCGCGGTCGCCAGACGAAGTACCCAAACACAGGCTCCAACTGGACGGAGAGCACACTGAACTCCAGCAACCGGAACGCTTCGCGCCCGCCGGCGCGAAGCGTGGCCCAGACGTCGACGGACATGGCTCAGTTTCCCGCCACGACCTTGCGCATGAACTCGACGCTCTGACGCGTGTTCTCGTCGGTGCCGGAGCATTCAATCGACACCGCGCCGTCCCAGTCGGTTTCCTGCAGGTAGCAGATCACCGCCCGGATGTTGTCGGCGTTGACGCCGCCGCCGACCGGAACCTCGGAGGAACCGATGCCGGTCTCCTCGCCGCGCACGGCGGCCGCCAAGGCCGGCGAGACGTCTTTGATGTGGCAGTGCGTCAGGTACTTGCGGAACGTCTTGCAGAACTCCAGCGGGTCCTTGCCGGCGATGAACGTGTTGCCGGTGTCGAAATTGAACCGCAGGTACGGCGAGTCGAACGTCTCGAACAGCCGGAGCATGAACTCCTGGTTGCTGGTATACGGCCCGTGGGTCTCGACGTTGATCACCACGTTGTAGTCCTCGGCCCAAGGCAGGCACTGCCGGTAATTGTCGCACGTCACGCGGAAAACCTCCTCCACCGACATGCCCGGGATCTCGAACGCCCCGTCCACCGTGTCCACCATCGGACAGCCGATCTCGGCGGCAAAGCGGATCGACTGTTGGACGTACTGGACGCCGAACGCCGAGCCATTGGGGCCCATCATCGGGTACGAGCCGTCGATCTGGGTGACCTCCAGGCCCAGTTTGTCCAGGTACTTGCGCAGCGCCCGCGGGTTCGACTGCAGCGAAATCCCCGGATCATAACCCAGGGCTTGGATGAAGTTCTGGCCGTGGATCACGGCAAATTCGATGTGCTTGATTCCCAGGGCCGCGATCTTCTCGCAAGCCGCCTCGAAGCTCTGACTCAGGGGACGCCAGTTGTCGGTGTGCAGGCCGATGTGAATCATGAACGCTCGCTCCTCGCAAAGGGCTGGAAAGACGCTGGCCCCCGGGGCCAACGCCGTGACACAATCCGGCTAGTTATCGCATCGGCCCGCTGCAAATTCAAGCCGAGGAAACGGCCTCGGCTTTGTGGCTCTGTGCCGTGGTGGCTGGGGGCGAGTGCAGCGAGCCCCCAGTGCCAAGCCCCGGGGAGTTCGCCGCTCGGTCCCTGCTGGTTCCTCACCGGTTCCGGATCATTGCCAAGCGTGTGCCGCGCCGCTATGATCGCGCCAGCTTAGGCGACGGGCGAGCTTGGAACGAGGGCTCAGATCCCTCCCCGGCCGCTACCGCGTCCGACCCTCCCGCGGGCGGGAGGGTGAAGCGGGGACCGGCAACGCAAGGAGATGGAGTCCTGTGGAGAAGATTCAAGCCAAGACGCTGCGGATTGCGGCGGTTCAGTTTCAGCACGCCCCAGGTGACAAAGAGGCCAACCTGCAGACGATTCGAGGATTTGTCGAGCGGGCGGCGGCTGACCGTGTTCAACTGATCTGCTTTCCGGAATGCTGCATCTCCGGTTACTGGCACCTGCGGCACTTGACGCGCGAGCAACTGACCGAATTGGCCGAGCCGGTCTTCGATGGGCCGGCGGCCCGGTTGCTGATGGAACTGGCCCAGCGACATCAAATGACGATCGGCGCGGGGCTGGTCGAGTTGGGTGCGGACGGCGGCCTGTACAACACGTACGTCGTCGCCATGCCCGACGGACGGTTTGCCCGGCATCGCAAGCTGCATGTGTTTGTGAGTGCGTACTTGTCGCCGGGCGACCAATACACCGTGTTCGACACGCCGCACGGCTGGCGGGTGGGGGCGTTAATCTGTTACGACAATAACATCATCGAGAACGTCCGCGCCACGGCCTTGGCCGGCGCGGAACTGCTGCTGGCGCCGCACCAGACGGGCGGCTGTGATTCGGGCAGCCCGCACGGGATGAAAGTCATCGACCGGGCCGTCTGGGATCGCCGGGAATCCGATCCGGCGGCGATCGAGGCGGAGATTCGCGGCGACAAGGGCCGCGGCTGGCTGATGCGTTGGCTGCCGGCCCGGGCTCACGACAACGGGATGTTCCTGGCCTTCAGCAACGGTGTCGGGCCGGACGACAACGAAGTCCGCACGGGCAACGCCATGATCCTGGACCCCTATGGCCGGACCATCGTCGAGACCTGGAAAGCGGGCGACGAGATGGTGATCGCCGACCTGGACAGCCGTCTCCGGGACCGCTGTACCGGAGCCCGCTGGATCCGCGCCCGCCGGCCGGAACTGTACGGCCCGCTGACGATGCGGACGGGCCGCGAACAGGACACGCGGACGGTGCGATTCGAACACCTGACGCCGGATTCGCTGCCGCCGGGCTAGTGCGTTGTTCAGGCTATTTCCAAGCGAACGCTCGGCCCGTCAACCGTTCATAGGCCTCGATGTACATCGCTCGCGTTTTGCGAACAACTTCGTCCGGCAGGGCCGGCGGATCGCTGTTCTTGTCCCAGCCGGTCGAGGTCAGATAGTCCCGGACGAATTGCTTGTCGAAGGACGGCTGGCTGCGGCCCGGTTCGTATTGGTCGGCGGGCCAGAAGCGGGAACTGTCGGGCGTCATGACTTCGTCGATCAGGATCAACTGGCCGTCCACGCGACCCCACTCGAACTTGGTATCGGCGATCAGAATCCCCTTGGTGCGGGCATATTCGGCGCCCCGGCAGTAGATTTCGATACTCCGCTGTCGCAGTTCCGCCGCCGTGTCGGCACCCACGATCTCCACCATCCGTTCGTAGGAAATGTTGATATCGTGCCCGCTCTCCTCCTTGGTGGCCGGAGTGAAGATGGGTTCGGCCAACTGCGAGCCCTGACGCAGGCCGGCCGGCAAGGGGATGCCGCAGACGGCCTGATTCTGCTGGTATTCTTTCCAGCCGGAGCCCTCGAGGTAGCCGCGGACAACGCATTCGATCGGGACCACGTCGCACTTGCGGACAATCATGCTGCGGCCCGCCAGGCTGGCCGGAGCCGCCTCGGGGGGCAGGCCCAGCGAGTCCAGATCCTGCGACAGCAGGTGATGCGGGGTCTGCAGCAGGTCGAACCAGAACGCGCTGATCTGCGTCAGCACGCGTCCCTTGTCCGGAATCGGCGTCGGCAGGACCCAGTCAAAGGCGCTGATCCGATCGCTGCTGATCATCAGCAGCCGATCGCCCAAATCGTAGATGTCTCGGACCTTCCCGCGGCGGACCGGCCAGCCGGTCAGATTCGTTTGCGTCACGGCTTCACTCATCGGCATTTCCTTGCGATTCGAGACCTTCACTAGCAAAAAGAACAGCCAGAAGGTAAATATAACAGCTGCGGGCTGGCCACAAGAGAGGGCATGGACGACAATCGGGCGTCGGGCGTGGCGATTCGGCAATTCTTCCGCAACGGTGTTTTGGCAAGGAACTGGCGAGCATGGGTTTTCTGCGGCTACTTACCCCACGGCTCGATCGACTTGCGGAGACGGCCGTCGAACGGACCTACATGGCTGGCCTGGATTGCGTGCCGATGCCCTGCCGGAAGACCTGGGAACGCGAAGGCGTCTTGCGGTTGGAGCGGGACACGCGGGAGTCCGGAAACGTCCACCTTCCCTGGCTGGCGGATGGCCACGGCGAACTGCTGCTCAGCACGGCCACGCTGATGGAAAGGGAAAAGCCATACGACCTGGCGGTCGAGGTCGCTCGCGGGACGGTGAATCGGCTGCGGTCCAAAGCGGAGATTTGGCGTTTGGCCGGCCTGCGTCTGTCGGATGGAGTGAGTTCGCAAATCCGCGCCGCGTGCCAGTCGTTCATCCAGGCCGCGACGTCGCAGCAGGATCGGAATGTGGCCGAGGCGGCGGCGCGAACGGCCGTTCGCCAAGCCCTGGATGCGATGGGCCTGCTGGGGCTGGAATATGCCCGGCAGGCCCTCGAGTACCGGCACGAGGGCGGGCATCCATTGCCGACGCTGCTGGCGGGAAATGTGGGCGGCGAGGCCATGCCCGCGAACACCGAGCCGATGTTTCGAGCCACATTCAACGCCGCGCTCATTCCCCTTCGCTGGGACGAGATCCAGCGCGAGCCGGATCGTTGGGACTGGGGACGGTACGACAAGCAAGTGCAGTGGTGCGTCCGAAATGGCTTGAAGATCATCGGCGGGCCGCTGGTGCGCGTGAGCCGGGACAGTCTGCCGAGTTGGCTGGCCGCCAGTGCATCGGCGGATCCGGCCGCGCTGGCCAAAGCGGCGCGGCGATTCGTCGAAACCGCGGTGGACCGTTACCGGGGGCAGGTGCATCTGTGGTATGGAGTGGCGACGTCCGCCAGCGGGTCCTGGTTATCGGATGACCAGCAACTGCGGTTGACGGTGACGCTGATCGAAGCGACTCGCCGACGGGATCCCCGGACACCCGTCTTCCTAAGTGTGCAGCAGCCGTGGGGCGAGGCCATGGCTTTCGAGCAGGCGGCCTTGTCGCCGCTCCAGTTCGTGGACTTCCTGCTGCGCGCCGACCTGGAAATTGCCGGCATCGGCCTGGAGATCGACTACGGTTACTGGCCGGGCGGGACGTTGCCGCGAGACGTGCTGGAGATGACCGAGCACATCGACCTGTGGGCGATGCTCGGCCTGCCGCTCATTCCCATGCTCACGGTTCCCAGCAGCGCGGACCCGGATCCCCTGGCGACCGACGACAGCCGAATTCTGCAGTCGGCGTTCCCGGATGGCCCGTCGCCTCAGAATCAGAAGCGTTTGCTGGACCACTTGCTCCCGGCGCTGCTGGCCAAGCAATCGGTGCAAGCGATCATCTGTAATCAGGTCTTCGATTCCGTGCGGCATCGCCACGTCCACGGTGGCTTATTCACCGGTGAAGCCCTGCCCAAGCCGGCGTTGAACACGCTACTCGCGCTGCGCCGCGAGCATCTGACGTAAGCAGTTTACGGAATCGTCACAATCGCTACCGTCGTTTCAAGCTGGGCGGTACCCGTGGGCCGTAACGGTTCGGCAGAGTTTTTCGGTCAGGATGCGGCTGGTGAATTGCGATGATACTACCATGCACGAAGGACAGGATGTCACTCGTGCAACCGCCGCGGATCCGTGGGGGCTGTGGGAGCCGCCGCGAAACTGCGGCAGAGTGACCGAGCGGGATTGAGGCGGTACAGATTGGACGGGATTCCGGCAGCGAGGTGTTGCTTCCCTCGCGGCTCATTGGGCGGCCAGCCGGATTCCCGAAGGCGCCAAGCTGTGCCGCGTCCTCCCTGCAACCCGGGGTCACTCGCCATCTCCTGACGCTGGAAATCACGCGCCCCGGGCGCGGACATCTGCGGGAACGTTGTTCCCGAAAAACAAGGCGGCCGGCAGTCGTCCGATGCGACGACTGCCGGCCGTTCCTTTTTCTTGCGTGCCCCGCACGCTATAGCTGCGCACGTTTCCACGTGCGGACGTGAAGAAGGAAGACGTTACTTGGCGTTGTCCTTGGGCTTTTCGGTGATCAGGGCATCACTGGTCAGCAGCAGCGTGGCGACGCTGGCGGCATTCTCCAAGCCGGTCCGCACGACCTTGGTCGGGTCGATCACGCCGGCTTCGACCAAATCCTCATACGTGCCCGTCGCCGCGTTGTAGCCGAAGCTGCCCTTGCCATCGGCGACTTTTTCGCAGACCAGCGATCCATCCTTGCCGGCGTTTTCCGCGATCCAGGTGATCGGAGCGCGGCAGGCGCGGAGGACGATCTGATAGCCCGTCAGTTGGTCGTCGTTCAGGCCCTGCGGCTTGCAGGCCGCCGCGGCCCGCAGCAAGGCGACGCCGCCGCCCGCTGTAATCCCCTCCTGGACCGCCGCCCGCGTCGCGTTCAAGGCGTCCTCGAACAGGAATTTCTTTTCCTTGACCTCCGACTCGGTCGCTCCGCCCACGGAAATCTTGGCGACGCCACCCGCCAGTTTGGCCTTCCGCTCCTGCAGTTTCTCCCGGTCGTAGTCGCTGGTCGTCTTCTCGTACTCGGCTTCGATCTGCGCGATCCGCGCCTTGATTTCCGCCGCCTTGCCCGCCCCCTCGACGATCGTCGTGTTGTCCTTGTCGCAAATCACGCGTTTGGCCCGCCCCAGCATCTCCAGACCGAGGCCATCGAGCTTGATTCCCAGGTTCTCGAAGACCGCTTTGCCGCCGGTCAGCAGGGCGATGTCTTCCAGCATGGCCTTGCGCCGATCCCCGTACGCCGGAGCCTTGACGGCACAGCATTTGAAGGTCCCGCGGAGCCGATTGACCACCAACGTCGTCAATGCCTCGCCCTCGACCTCCTCGGCGATAATCAGCAACGGCTTGCCGGCTCGCGCCACCTTTTCCAGCAACGGGACCAGTTCACGGATGCTGGAGATCTTCTTTTCGTGAATCAAGATGTACGCGTCTTCCAAGACGCATTCCATCGTCTCCGGGCTGGTCACGAAATACGGAGACAGATAGCCGCGGTCGAACTGCATCCCTTCGACCCACTCGACCTCCGTCTGCATGCTCTTGCCTTCTTCGATGGTCACCACGCCGTCCTTGCCGACCCGGTCCATCGCGTCGGCCACCAGTTCGCCGATCTGCTTGTCGTTGTTGCCGGCGATGGCAGCCACTTGAGCCATCTCCTTGCGGCCCTTGACTTTGATGCTCTTGGCCTTGAGCTGGGCCGCTACATCGTCGACGGCTTTTTCGATCCCGGCCTTGAGGTAAATCGGATTGACACCCGCCACGACCGCTCGCAAGCCTTCGGTGAAAATGGCATCCGCCAGCACCGTCGCGGTCGTCGTCCCGTCGCCCGCCACGTCGTTGGTCTTCGACGCCACTTCGCGAACCATCCGGGCGCCCATGTTTTCATACGGGTCGTCCAGTTCGATTTCCTTGGCCACCGTCACCCCGTCCTTGGTGACCACCGGAGCACCGAAACTCTTATTCAGAATCACGTTATGGCCGGCAGGTCCCAGTGTCGAGCGGACTACTTTCGCGAGCTTGGAAACGCCTCGCTTAATCGCTTCCCGGGCCTCCTGATCAAACGCAATCATTTTCGACATGTGTACCTCTCCAAATATCCAAGGCAGGTCTCATCTAGCCGTTTTGGAACGTGCCTGCCAAAATGGCACGCCATCAGACGCTGTTGCCCAAAGTGCAACCGATATGCCAATCGCGGGTTTAGGCCGAGTTAGCTTCCAGCAAACTGACAGCTATACTTGGGAAGCAAGGGCGGCGTGCCCTCCCCTGAAACCGCAGTTGACGAATAGCCTTTTTCGCCTGCGGTACCCAAGCGGACTTGTTGGCGAGCGGAAAATGAACGGTGGTCTACGCGTGGTCGGCTGGTTGGTTCTGGCTGGTTTCGGTCTGGGGCCCGCGCCCGTGGCTGGCACGACGCCGGTCAAGGAGGATCCGCTGCAGGAATCCATGCGGATTGCATATGACGGCGAGAAGCGCATTCGCGAGACGATCCGGGATTACACGTGCACGCTGACGCGACGCGAGCGGGTCGAGGGGCGTCTGATGGCGTACGAGACGATGTTCGTCAAGATTCGCCACGAGCAGAAGGAAGGCGGGGACGTCGTCGAGCCCTTCAGCGTGTACGTCCGGTTTCTCGCTCCGGAGCGGGTCAAAGGCCGCGAGGTGATTTTTGTCGAAGGCGAAAACAACGGCAAACTGATCGTGCGAAACGGCGGGACACGATTCGAGCATATCACCACGTCGCTGCTGCCGGACAGTCCGGCGGCCATGCAGCAGACGCGCTATCCGATTACGGAAATCGGCGTGCTGAATCTGACTCGCCGCCTGATCGAACGCGGCGAGGAAGAAAAAAAGGACAAGGAGTGCGAGGTCAAGTTGATCCGGGGGGCCAAGATCAATGGTCGCCCGTCCACGGTGATCCAGGTAGCCCACAAGACGCGCCAATCGGATCTGCAGTTCAAGACGGCTCGGATCATGATCGACGACCAACTGAACCTGCCGGTGCATTATTCCGCCTATGACTGGCCGCAAAAAGAAGGAGATCCTCCCCTTTTGCTGGAGGAATACACCTATACCGACGTCAAGCTGAACGTCGGCCTGACGGACTTGGATTTCGACCACCGCAACGAGGCGTACCGGTTCCTCAAGTCGTACTCGCCATAACCGCGCTCTATTGACGCTGAGTCAGCGGGACGTAGTCGCGTTTGACGTGGCCCGTGTAGATCTGCCGCGGGCGGTAGATCCGCGACTGGCTGTCGTGCAACTCCTTCCACTGGGCAATCCAGCCAGGCATCCGGCCGATGGCAAACATCACCGTGAACATGCTGGTGGGGATTCCTAGAGCCCGCAAGATCACGCCCGAATAGAAGTCCACGTTGGGATACAGGTTGCGGCTGATGAAGTAATCGTCGCTCAAGGCGACTTCTTCCAAGCCTTTGGCGATGTCCAGCAGCGGGTCCGGCCGGCCCAGTTTCGCGACGACCTTCGGGGCGTGGTCGCGCAGGATATGGGCCCGCGGGTCATAGCTGGAGTACACGGCATGCCCAAAGCCGAACAGGCGTTCCTCTTTGCGCTTCACGCGCTCGATCAACTGGGCCACCGAAACGCCCGACTTGTGGATCCGCTCCAACTGTTCGACGACGGCCACGTTGGCTCCGCCATGCAGGGGCCCCCACAACGCGCACACGCCAGCCGCGCAGGACGCGAACAGGTTCGCCCCGGACGAACCCACCATCCGGACCGTGGACGTCGAGCAGTTCTGTTCGTGGTCGGCGTGCAATAGCAGGAACAGGCTGAGCGCCTTGACCAGATCCGGATCCGGCTCGTACTGCCGGTTCGGAATCGAGAACATCATGTGCAGAAAATTGGTGCAGTAGTCGTATGCCGGATTGGGATAGACGATCGGTTCGCCCACCGAGGTCTTGTAGGCGGCCGCAGCCACGGTGCGGATCTTGGCCAGCAAGCGGGCGGCGGCGTTCTCGAACGTCCCTTCCTCCTCCATCCTCAGCACGTCGGCGTTATAGCACGACAGCGTGTTGATCATCGAAGACAAAATCGCCATCGGATGACCGGTCGGCGGGTATCCCTGGAAACTGTGCCGCATGCCTTCGTGAATCATCTCGTGGCGAGTCAGCAATTGCTTGAAATGCGCCAAGTGATCGGCCGTCGGCAGCTCGCCGTAGATCAGCAGCAAGGCGGTTTCCACGAAGGTGGAGTGTTCCGCCAACTGTTCGATCGGGATTCCACGGTACTGGAGGATGCCCCTCTCGCCGTCAATGAATGTGATGGCCGATTGGGCCGAGCCCGTATTGCGGTAGCCGTCATCCAGCGTGATGTAGCCCGTCTTGGCCCGCAATTGGCCGACATCCACCGCCAACTCGCCCTCCGACCCCACGACGATGGGCAGTTCGTATTCCTTGCCGTCCAAAATCAGCTTGGCCGTTTTGGCAGGTTTCGCAATTTCGCTGCTCATGGTCTCGCTCCTGTTTGCGGCTACCTCATGCAATTCACGTTCGTTTATATGTACATTGTCCCCGATTCCTAAGCAAGGTGCCATCCCGCGGTCGGTTTCGGGCGGCAGACCAATTCTTCGCCTTGACCGGTCCCGAGGCCGACTGCCGATTGACGCGGCGCGAGGCGGTGCGGATACTAGGGGCCATTGTTGTGTCATTTCCGTACCCGGACATCAGGAAACCGTCTCGGAAGACTTATGAGCACAAACCCCACTCCCTCGAGCACCGACAAGCAAGGTCTTTTTGTCCTGGAGGACGGAAGGAACGTGCTGGTCACTTTTGCGCTGGTCAGTTCCCTATTCCTTTTGTGGGGCCTGTGCAATGGCATGATTGACGTGATGGACAAGCACTTTCAGGAGGAACTGCACCTGAGCTTGTCGCAGTCGGCCTGGGTGCAGTTTGCCCACTGGATGGGCTACTTCATCATGTCGATTCCGGCGGGTTGGCTGGCGACGCGTCTGGGCTATCGCGGAGGGATTATCGCGGGCCTGTTGCTGGTGGCGGTGGGCGGCTTCTGGTTCATCCCCGCCACGAGCATCGCGACGTTCTGGGCGTTTCTGCTCGGCGTCTGCGTCGTGGCTTCGGGTCTGACCTTCCTCGAGACGGTGGCCAATCCTTACACGACGGTGCTCGGCCCGCCGCGGTACGCCGCCGCACGGATCAATTTGGCCCAGTCGTGCAACGGCGTCGGCTGGGTGCTGGGACCGATCGTCGGCGGGCTGTTCTTCTATGGCAAGGACGCGACGGGGCGGAGCACAGGATCCGAGACCCTGTGGATTCCCTACGCGGGCGTGGCGGTGGCGGTGTTGTTGCTGGCCATCGTCTTCTTTTTCGCTCCGGTGCCGGACATTCGGGCCAAGGATGACTACGAACTGGACGAGAAAAACGGCGACGGCGGCGAGTCACCCTCGATTCGGCACGTGAACCGTTGGCTGTCCTACGTGCTGCTGTTGGGCTGCGTCGGCGCGTTGTTCACCGTTTTCGGTATGATCCTGTGGTTGAGTCTGGACTCGCTCAAAGCTGGCGCCAAGCTGGTCGGACTGGCTGCGTCGTTGCCTCATCCGGCCAGCCTGGCGATCACCGCTGAGACCGCGTTGCTGATCACGCTATTTTACGTCGGGTTGGTGGCCTTCGTCGCGGCGGCGATCTGGCTGACCCGGGTGACCAAACACCTTTCGCACCATAGCATCTGGTCGCACGAGCATTTCACGGGCGCGATTGTGGCGCAGTTTTTCTACGTGGCTGCGCAATGCGGGATCTTCAGCTTCCTGATCAACTACATGACCTCCGAACCGCCCTCGCTGCCCGCGTCGTGGCTGAGCAAGGACAGCACCTGGGTCGAGTTCCGCACGGCGTATGCGAGCGAGGACTTCAAGGACGTGCCGTCCCTGGCCGCCAAGTTGACGTCGCCGGCGGATCCCCTGTCTCGCTACCTGGCCGAGAACCTCTCCGCCTCCACCCGCCAGACCTTGGCCCATTACCAGGACGGCGCGGCCAGCCAGACCGCCGCGCGCGTCGCACTGACGCAGGACTTGAACAGCCTGATCCTCAAGGAGAGTCTGCACACTCCGGAGCGGTTTGCCGGCGTCGCTTTGCAGGAAAAAACCAACGAACTGCTGGCCCAGCCTGTCGGCACGCGGAACGAAGCACGGCTGAACCGGTTGCTGCTGGCCGATGCCTACCCGCAGCAGTTGGGCTATCGCGACGGAGTGGTGGCCTTTACCAACCAGTTCGCCTCGTATCTGGCTTCGTTTGGCTTCATCTGCTTTCTCCTGGGCCGAGTGACCGGCGCGGCGATGCTGCGGCGGGTTTCCGCGCATAAGATTGTAGGGCTGTACGCGGTGTTGAGTGCCGTGGCCTGCGTGCTGATCTACTGCAAGCTCGGCTGGCTCTCGGTGGTGTGCCTGTTCCTGAGCTATTTCTTCATGTCGATCATGTTCCCGACCATTTTTGCCCTCGGCATTTATGGTTTGGGGAACAAGGCCAAGGGCGCCTCAGCCTATATCGTCATGGCCATTGTGGGCGGGGCCCTGCTGCCGAAGCTGATGGGCGCCGTGGCCGATCACTACAATATGTCTCGAGGGTTCATCGTCCCGTTGGCGTGCTTCATCCTGATCGCCATGTACGGCTACGCGTGGCCCAAGCTCAGCCGCGCGGAGTCGCTGCACGGCGTGGCTACCTCGGGTGGTCACTAGCGCCAACCCAAATAGGAGTCTCGCCGTGACACAGAGAGAACAGATTCGTTTCGTCGCCGTCCTGGCCATCCTTGTGCTGGCGGCCCACTCGCTCGGCTTTGCTCAGGAAAAAGACAAGAAGGCGGCCAAGAAGGCCAAGCCTAATCCGGCTTACGCGCCCGTGACCGATGTCGCTGGCTTGCCCCGCGTCCTGCTGATCGGCGATTCGATTTCGATCGGCTACACCGTGGCGGTCCGCGAACTGCTGGCGGGCAAGGCCAACGTGCACCGGCCGCCGACGAATTGCGGGCCGACCATTCGAGCGTTGGAACAGCTCGACGCCTGGCTGGGCGCCGGTCCCTGGGACGTGATCCACTTCAACTTCGGCTTGCACGACCTGAAGGTCATGGAGGACGGCAAGCACCAGGTGCCCCTCGATCAGTACGAACAGAACCTGCGGCAGATTGTCCAGCGGCTGAAGAAAACGAACGCCAAGGTCATTTGGTGCAGCACAACGCCCGTCCCCGAGTCCTCGTCGCCGCCGCGGCACAACGCGGATGTGCTGGCCTACAACGCGGCGGCCAAGAAGATTGCCGACGAGTACGGGCTGGCGAGCGACGACCTGTACGCATTCGCCTTGCCCCAAGTGGACAAGATTCAGCTCCCCAGCAACGTGCACTTCACGCCGGACGGTTCCCGCGTGCTGGCCAAGCAAGTCGCGGAATCGATTGGCCAGGTCATCCGCCCCGAATAGGCGCTCGCGACCATGTTGCTTCCATTTGGCAGCGATGCTCCGCTGTACCATTTGCCGATTGCGACGGTCTCGATGATCCTGCTCAACGTCCTCGCGTATTTTGGCGTGGGGGCGTTGGAAGGGCGGATGAGCGACGAGGACTTCGCCTTCCTCGTCAACCAATTGGTCCTCCAGTACGGGACGTTCAAGCCCTGGCAGTGGATCACTTCGAACTTCATGCATGCCGGCCTGATGCACCTGCTCGGCAACATGTTCTGCCTGTGGGGCTTTGGCTTGGTCGTCGAAGGCAAGATCGGCTGGTGGCGGTTCCTGCTGGTCTACCTGGGCATTGGGATCACCCAGTGCGGGCTCGAACAGACGCTCATGCTGTTCGCCGACGAGGGTGGGTCGCAGGGAGCTTCGGCGATCATTTACGGTCTGATGGCGATGTGCATGGTCTGGGCGCCAGAGAACGAAATGAACTGCTTCCTGTTGGTCGGGTTTCGCCCGATCACAATGGATATTCCCCTGTACTCACTGGGCCTGTTCTTCCTGTTCATCGAGATGTTTACCGGTTTGATCTCCGGTTTGACGTTCGGCAGTCAGGTGCTGCACCTGATGGGAGCGGGAATCGGTTTTGGACTCGGCGTCATCATGCTCAAGAGGGACTGGGTGGACTGTGAGGGCTGGGACCTGTTCAACGTGTGGGCGGGGACCCAGCACAAAGCCCGCGACCAGCAGGCAGAGGCTGCGGACAAGATGGTTCGCGAAGCCGAGTCGCGGCGGTTGGCGGAACTGGCCGGGAGGCGGAAGCAAGCGGCGTCCGTGGACGAGTCGCGACTGACTGCCGACGATCTGCTCCAGACCACGGCGCCGTTGACCGGACCGGTCGCTGGAGACCAGACGCCAGCCCGGATGCGGCAAGCGATCTCGCGCCATGATCCGCGGACCGCCTGGACCTGCTTCGAACAGCTGGCCGACGATCCGTTCGTCGCCGACTTGCCGGAAGCCGATTTGCTTGCCATCATCGGTCTGTTTCACCAACAGAAGCTCTGGGCCGCCTCAATCCCCGCCCTGGTTTGCTATCTGCAGCATTTCACCGCTCACGAGCCACAGGTCCGCCTCTGGCTGGCTCGTATCCTGATTCAGGCGGAGAATCGGCCCGGTCAAGCACTCGCGGTGCTGGGAAAACTCGCCCCCCATCGACTGAAGCCGGAGGACCGGCAGCTGGTCTCCCAATTGCGGGCACGAGCCGGACAGCTGCAGGTCGGACAGCCGCAAGAAATCGTGGAGGATTGGTGATCCGCCGGATACTCGTGTAGCGTGGCGGCCCGCGGCCATTCTACCAGCCAGCCAAGCCGGCCCGTCGCCATGCGGATCAGGGCTCCACCGCGTCGCCCAATCGATCCGGACCGGGCAGGAATCATCCGCCGCATGTCCAGCAGGCGGTACGCGCGCCCTGCCACGGCGATGCCACAAATTGGACGTCGAACAGCCGTTGGATGGTGGTGCTTCCTCGTTCGCCCAAGACGCTCCCCAGGAACGTGGCGAAATACAGAATCGCTCCTGAAGCCAGCCAAGCGCAGAAGATGGCCAGCAGCCAGTTGGGCCAACGGTCCGGCTGTCGAGCCATCAACCAGAGTATGGTCGCCATCGCCGAGGGCCCGGCGACCAGCGGAATGGCCAGCGGCACAACAGAGGGCTCGCGACCAATCTGTTTGGACTTCCGTCGTCCGTCCAGACCGGTCCTTTCACTCGTCCGTGACGCAGCCAACGGATGCCGGCTGCACGTTCTTGATGTACTTGTACAGGGCTCCACGTTCGGCCTTGTACGGGGGAGCCGTCCAGCGTGCGCGGCGCCGAGCCAACTCCTCCTCCGTGACCGCCACATCAATCCGGTTCTGGGCGACATCGATGGTGATCTGGTCGCCGTCTTGGACCAAAGCGATCGGCCCGCCTTCCTGGGCTTCCGGGGTGACGTGCCCCACGATGAACCCGTGAGAACCACCGGAGAACCGGCCATCGGTAAGCAGCGCTACGTCCGCGCCCCAGCCTGCTCCCATGATGGCCGAAGTCGGTGTGAGCATCTCCGGCATGCCCGGCCCGCCCTTGGGGCCTTCAAAGCGGATGATAATCGCGTCCCCCTTGGCGATCCGACCGGCTTCCAAAGCGGCCAGCATGTCCTCTTCCGACTCAAACACGCGGGCCGGGCCGGTGAACCGCAGCCCTTCCTTGCCCGTGATTTTGGCGACGGCTCCTTCGGGCGCGAGATTGCCCTTGAGAATCTGAATGTGCCCGGTCGGCTTGATCGGGCGTTGTACCGGACGCACGATGTCCTGGCCCGGCGCCAATCCCGGCACGCCCGCCAGGTTTTCTTCGAGCGTCTTCCCGGTCACCGTCAGGCATTCGCCGTTCAGGTAGCCCTGCTCCAACAGGTACTTCATCACCGCCGGCGTGCCGCCGATCCGATGCAGATCCTCCTGGACGTACTTGCCGCTGGGTTTCAAGTCCGCCAGGTACGGCACGCGATCGCTGACCGCCTGGAAGTCGTCGATGGTCAGCGGCACGTCCACGGCCCGGGCCATCGCGATCAGGTGCAAGACCGCGTTCGTCGAGCCGCCCAGGGCCATCACCATCACCATCGCGTTTTCAAAAGCCTGGCGCGTCATAATCTCCCGCGGCTTGAGATCCAGTTCGAGCAGCCGCCGAATCGCCTGCCCCGCCCGCCGGCACTCGTCGTGCTTGGCGGCGTCTTCGGCCGGGGCGGAGGCACTGTAAGGCAGCGACATCCCCAAGGCCTCGATCGCCGTGGCCATCGTGTTGGCGGTGTACATGCCCCCACACGCCCCGGCGCCAGGGCAGGCGTGCTTGACGATCTCTTGACGAGTCGCGTCATCGATCTTGCCCGCCACGAACTCGCCAAAGCACTGAAACGCGGACACGATATCGAGCTTTCGGCCCTCCCAGACCCCGGCCCGGATCGTGCCGCCGTACACCATGATCGCCGGCCGGTTGAGCCGGGCCATCGCGATCAGGCAGCCAGGCATGTTCTTGTCGCAGCCGGGCAGGGCGATCAAGGCGTCGTACCAATGCGCGGCCATCACGGTCTCGATCGAGTCGGCGATCAGGTCGCGGGATTGCAGCGAGTAGCTCATCCCGTCGGTGCCCATCGAGATCCCGTCGCTGACCCCGATGGTATTGAACCGCATGCCCACCATCCCGGCGGCCGTGACGCCTTCCTTGACGCGGGCGGCCAGATCGTTCAGATGCATGTTGCAGGTATTGCCCTCGTACCACACGGCCCCGATCCCGACTTGCGGCTTGTCCATATCCGCGGCGGTCAGCCCCGTGCCGTAGAGCATGGCTTGCGAGGCCCCTTGACTCTTGGCCTGTGTGACGCGACGGCTGTACTTGTTCAGGTTCTCGGTCATGAGTGGAGTCCCCTGGGGGTGCTAGCAGCAATTCCATCGAAATAGCCGATGTAAAGGAACGAAGAATCGCTCCTTGTCAATGCTTTGCGGTCCGCCAACAAATTCATACAGCCGACAAAACGTTCTACCAAGGCGACAAGGCCATGCCAAGCCTCACCGACTTTCGCGTCGCGCACCTAGCATCGTTCACGAAATAAGGTCCTCGTTTAACGCCAAGCCGGCAGGCGACGGCTTGGGTGGCGGCATCCCGCTGATCCGCCGTCGCCTGCCGGCTCGGCGTT
>CAIYOB010000558.1 GCA_903927685.1 uncultured Planctomycetaceae bacterium | reverse complement strand
AGTCCGCGCCGCAGCCCTTGCTGAGCATCGGGAACCAGACGGCCGAGGTCAGTTGCGGGGACTGGGCGTGCAGCCGGTCCCAGATCTGCGGCACGGCGAGCTTGTCGTTCCAGGCCGTCCACATTTCGACCTGCTGCCGGTCGCGCCAGTAGAGACCATTGGCGATCGCTCCGTGCCGGGCCGGCAGCTGGCCGGTCAGCATGTTGGCCTGCACGGGCCAAGTCACGCAGGGAAAACTGGCGGTCAACGCCGCCCGCTGCCCCCCGGCCATCAGGGCGGCGAGTCGGGGCATCGCGTCGAGGTCGCTGGGACGCAGGCCGGGGATGGACAGGAGGATTACGGAGTTCGACATGCGGTCAGGCACCTCACTTCAGCGCGGACAGGAGAAACGCCAGGGAATCCGCCGCGGTATCGATCAATTTGCTGGTCGGCGTTCCGGCTCCGTGCCCGGCGCTGGTCTCGATCCGGATCAGCACCGGCGTCTCGCCGACGTGGGAGTGCTGCAGAGCGGCCGCGAACTTGAAACTGTGCCCCGGCACGACTCGGTCGTCGTGGTCGGCCGTCGTGATCATGGTGGCCGGATACCGCATGCCGGGTTTCAGGTTGTGCAGCGGCGAGTACTTGAGCAGCGTCCGGAATTCGTCCGGGTTGTCCGACGAGCCGAACTCAGGAACCCAGGCCCAGCCGATCGTGAACTTGTGAAACCGCAGCATGTCCATCACGCCGACCGCGGGCAGCGCGGCGCCGAACAAGTCCGGACGCTGGGTCATGACCGCTCCGACCAGCAAACCGCCGTTGCTGCCGCCGCGGATCGCCAATTTCTGCGGGCAGGTGTACTTGTTGGCAATCAACCACTCGCCCGCCGCGATGAAATCGTCAAAGACGTTCTGTTTCTTCTCTTTCATGCCCGCTTCGTGCCAGGCCCGGCCGTACTCGCCGCCGCCGCGCAAATTGGGCACCGCGTACACACCGCCTTGCTCCATCCAGACCAGGTTCATCACCGAGAACGACGGCGTAATCGAGATGTCAAACCCGCCGTAGGCGTACAGCAGCGTCGGGTTGTTGCCGTCCAACGACAGTCCCTTGCGGTGCGTGATGAACATCGGCACCCGCGTCCCGTCCTTGCTGGGATAGAATACCTGGCGGGTTTCGTAGGCCTGCGGATCGAAATCCACCTGAGGCTGCCGGAACACGCTGCTGAGGCCGCGGTCCAGGTCGTACCGATAGACCGTGGAAGGGGTCGTGAAATTCGTGAATTGATAAAACGTTTCGCGGTCCTTCCGGCGTCCGCCGAAGCCGCTGGCCTGGCCGATGGCGGGCAGGGCAATGTCCCGCTCGTGGCGGCCGGTCAAGTCGAACACGCGGACTTGCGTCGCCGCGTCCTTCAGGTAAGCGACCAGGAACCGCTCGCCGACCACCCCGGCTCCGCTGATCACGTACTCGGCCTGCGGCACCAGTTCCCGCCATCGGTCGCGTTCGGGATGCTCGGTGTCAATCGCGACGACGCGCCGCAAGGGGGCGTCCTGATCGGTGACGAACCAGAAGGTCGCCCCTTCGTTGCCCAGGAATTCGTACTCGGCGTCAAAGCCGGCCAGCAGTTCCACCACGGCCGCATCGGGAACGTCCAACCGCTTGTAGAACACCTGGTTCTGCGTCTCCGTGCTCCGTGAGACGGAAATGATCAAGTAGCGGCCGTCTTCGGTAACCTTGCCGTGAAAGCTCCATTCCTTCTGGTCCTTCCGTTCGTAAACCAGCAAGTCCTTGTCCTGGGGATCGCCCAGCCGATGGTAATACAGTTTCTGGAAGTAATTGACGCCGGTCAGTTCCTCGCCGGCTTTCGGCTCGTCATAGCGGCTGTAGAAAAACCCCAGGTTGTCGGGCGTCCACGAGACCCCGGAAAACTTCACCCAACGCAGGTGGTCGCTCAGGTCGCGGCCCGTGGCGACTTCCTT
>CAIYOB010000557.1 GCA_903927685.1 uncultured Planctomycetaceae bacterium | reverse complement strand
TGGTGCTCATCCCCGCGGGCGAGTTCCGCATGGGCGACGAGCAAGGCGAGGACGACGAGCAACCGGAACATACGGTGCGCGTCCGCTCATTCTACATGGACGTCTGCGAGGTAACCCAGGAGTCGTTCCAGGCGATGCTGGGCCGAAATCCGTCGAAGTGGCCGGACCCGGCCAAGCCCGTCGAGCGCATGAGCTGGTACTTCGCCATCCAGTACTGCAATATGCGATCCACGCGCGAAGGCTTCCGGCCGTGTTACGACCTGGCCTCAGGACGCTGCGATTTCGGAGCGGATGGATATCGGTTGCCGACCGAAGCCGAGTGGGAGTATGCCTGCCGGGCGGGGACCACCACCGCTTATTCGTTCGGCGACGATTCTGCCAAGCTGGGCGACGTCGCCTGGTTCAAGAAGAACAGTGGCGCCGCGACGCACGCGGTGAAACAGAAGCCCCCGAACCCCTGGGGACTGTACGACATGCACGGCAATGTGGCCGAGTGGTGCCATGATTTCTATGCCGACTGCTACCCGGACGGAGCGGCGCAAGACCCGACAGGCCCCGAATCGGGCGAGGACCGGGTTTTGCGCGGTGGAAGCTGGAAGACCAGCGAGGACAGCTGCCGCTGCTCGGCGCGCAACTATGAGGCCCCGGGACTGGCGGACGTCTGTTTCGGCTACGAAGCTTACGGATTCCGCTGCGTCCGAGCCGCCGCGGGCCAGGAATAGAAGGAGGAGGCGAGCATGAGGGATTCAGACAGGTTTTCGGGCTGTTTCGTAATCGCGGCCTTGGCGCTGGCGTGGGTTCCCGCCTGGGCAGCGGACGAGGTGTCCCCGGCGGCGGTCGAGCCGTTGGCGTGTCTGTACGACGCGGGCGAGGCGTCTGTGCCAGGCGCGTCGAGCGAATCGCCGCTGCAGACCTCGGCGTGGACCAGCTTGGAAGAAGGCGACACGCAGCATCGTTTCGCGGGCTGCACCGTGCTCGCCAACGACAAGCTCGTCGCCGTGCTGCGCCCGGCCGCTCCGGGCCTCGAACTCTTCTCGCGGCAAGGCGAACGCGTCAAGTTCCTCGCGCGGCTGCAGCCGATCTGCGCGGGACGCGCCGACTTGATACGCACCGCGCTGGCCATTCGCGAGAACACGCCGAGTTCCGTGGCTGTCGAACTCGGCCTGCGTTCGCCCGACGGCAAGACCGGCTGGATTCAGTACGAACTGTCCGTCGGCGCGGCGTTTATCAAGACGACGGCGCGCGAGGGCATCGAGAAACTGCGGGTCGGGGCGCCCTGCCGGTTCGCCGTGCTGCCCGATTTCTTTGGCGACGACATGGTTGTCGACGCGGAGACGCTCGCCGTTCCGCGGGCGGAACTGCCCAGCGAGAACTTCTTGCTTTCGCTGCTGCCCGGCGGCGACGAAATCCTGATGACGGTCTCCGAGTCCCGGGACAATGATGTCGAAGTCGCGTTGTCCGACACCGAGCCGCGCCAGATCGTGCAGGCGGACATTTCCTACGGCCAGAAGCCGCACATCTGGATTGCGGTGCTGCACGACAAGGGGATCTGGCACCAGCAGCCGGTAGCCCTTGCGGACGCCGGACGCGTGCTCGACCTGGACTGGACCATGCCCTTCGCCGCCTTGTGGCGTGTGGATTGGACCGCGGCCGACAAGCTGAACGAGAGCTGGGAAATGCTGCTGCAGAAGCCCGACGGCCAGTACACGATGCAGGCCTGGTTCGGACAGGATCCGGCCGAAGGGCAGCGTTTCGGTGGAGAGTTGGGAGCCCGCGACTGGAACAAGCCCGAGCGAAAGCGTTGGAATCCGGTGCTCGGCCAATTCATTTTTCCCTGCTGGGTGGATCGCGGCGGCTGGGGCCACTTGCAGCCGCTGGAGAAACGCCGCTACGTCAACGGCGGCGAGATCTGCAATTTCACCGGGCCGACCGTCATCTATCCGCTCGATCGAGCGACCGTGGCGCCGTTCACCACGCCCATCGACAAGCTGACCGTGGTGGATCTGGTCCGGATGACGCTGGGCGTCGGGCCGTGCCAGTACATCCTTGACCTGGAAGGCCAGAGAGGGAACTCCCGCGGCGTGGCTACCTGCTACGCCCGGGACGTCATCAGCGCCATCTACAAAGAGGGCAGCCAGCGGCAGCGTGGCCCGGAGATCGAACAGCACCTGGACGCCGCGGTGGCGTTCATCGGCAACGTCCGGCGGCGGATCGACGAGTATGTCGCCTTCGGCCATGACATGACGGCGTACTTGGAGGAACAGAAACGCCTCCAGCCGCAGCATGCCGAGTTCCTGGACGAGTTACTGACAGTCACCCAGAGGCTCGACGAATTCTTCGCGGCCGACCGCGAGAAGATCCGGACGCCGGCGTTTGCGGAACAGACGGCCGCGGCCTTCCGAAAAGACCTGCTGGACTATATGGGCGCCGACGCCTGGGCGAAATGCGACGCACAAATGAGCCTCTTCACCTCGATCGGAGGCGCCCAAGACGGACTTGTCGCGTCCTGCCGGATGATCGTCAAGACGCTCCGCCAACGCTCCGGACTTGCCGTCGCCCGCAATCCCGCCTTGAAAGACATCGCTGCCGAGATCCGCAGCCGGACCCAGACCATCCTGCGTAATCCCACCGGCTACGAAGCCGCGCGGCATTAGGGACGGTCCGGCCCGACCGGCAAGACGCCGCCGATCGCCACCCCAGCCCTGTGGTTCCTTCGCATGGTAGTAGGAACTTCCCTGCTTAGCCTCAATCCTGTGGCATGGGCCTCAGTCCACCGGAAGTGACCCCGGAGGCTTGAGCGCGTACAGCACCGCCCCGAACAGCAGTTCGGCCAGCAAGCCCACCAGCCGCGACAAGACCGCACACACCGCCGCGGCGCCCACGCCGAACGGGCTGGACAGCAGGGTCATCACGACGTATTCGCGAACCACCATGCCGCCCGGCACCATCGACAGGAAGCCGGCGACCAGGGCCAGAGCGACACAGCAGGTCACCCGCGGTAGGTGCTGCAACTCGACCGGGACCGCGGTGATCGTCGGCACGGCCCGCAGCGTCAACCAGAGGCTCAGCCCCATGAGGGCCCAACCGGCGAGATTCACCAGCCAGCCGAACAACATCAGTCGGTAATCCAAGCCAGCCAGCCCCCGCTCGATGTCGGGACTGACGTTCTTGACTCCGATCAGCCGCACCAACCGCCGGAAAATGGGCGGCACGGTGGGACCTCCGATGCCGAGCATCATGCCCACGGCCAGCAACAGCAGCCAGCCTTGATCGCGGTACATCACGCCGATGATTGCCGCCGCGATAAAGGCCCCCACGGCCATCATGGTCAGCGTCTCGACGAACACCGCCGCGACCGCAATCGACGTGTCCACCCGAGCGCTGCGAATCATTCCGCTACGGATTACGACCACCAGGGCTTTGCCTGGAAAGTACTTGCCCAAGTGCCCGATGTAATAGGCCCGAAGCGATTCCAACCAGCGCGGCTGCTGGCCCATGGCCTGCAACGTCCGATGCCAGAAGATCCAGCATGGCGCGGTGGCCGCCAGGTACACGACGGCGGAGGCCGCCAGCCAGCCCCATTCGACCTGCCGCCACGTGAACTGCTGAGCCTGCAAGTCGCCGATCGCCTTCTCCACCGTGCGCCAGATGCCGATCCCAACCAGCATCAGGACCAGCAGGCGGAAGACGAGCTTGCCGAGTCGAACCAGGCGGGCTTTTCGGGGCGGCACTGCGGAATTCAAGTGGCGGCTCCTGCCATCAATCCGTTTTCGCTGCCGGCAGCGACAGGGCCGACGCCGGCAGGTTGTGATGCTGGTAGATTGGCAGGTGGCGGTAGTAGACCTCCAGCAAGTAGCAACTCAGGCAGGTCGTGTAGAGCCGCCCGCCGTGGTTCCCCCAGCGGTCGCTCGTCGGGTCCCAACTGCCCCGCTCCCGACCTTCCTTCACCTGGTGCTCCGGCACCGCTTGGCGCATCACCTTGTTCCACTTGTCCCAGTCCTCGCCGCCCATGTGGTGCAAGACCTGGGTGGCGTAGTACCAGTAGTACAAGTCCTGCTCGTCGTAGTTGACCAGGTTCTGCAACAGCAGTTCGACGCCGCCGCGCAGTCGCGGGTCGTCGTGCTTCCACCCCAGGTACTGCCGGCACAACAGCCCTTCCGCCGTCATCGTCAGCGTCGGCTCGCCGTTGGCCTGGTAAGCGTACGTACTGCCGTCCGTGGTAGCGCTGTCCAGGTACTTGCCGACTCCATCCAACGTCGGGCTTTGCACCGTCAATCCAGCCATCAAGCCACTTTGTAGCGCCATCACGAACCAACCGGTCACCGACGTATCGGTGTCTTCTTTCGGGACATATCGCCAGCCGCCCTGGGGGGCCTGGATCTTGGCGGCGTAGTCGAGCGCCTTCTGGGCCGGCTGGCGGTATTTGGGATCCTTCGTCATGCCGTACAGCTCGCACAACGCGATCGTCGCCTGGGCCTGGGTGTACAGGCGATGATTGAACGCGCCCTCGCGGTACATCACCCCGTCTTTGTCCTGCAGTTTGATCAGGGCATCGGCGGCCCGCTCCACGTTCCGCGGGTGCTCGCCCGACTGGTGCGTGTTGCCGTTTCCCTGCAAGGCCAGCAGCGCCATCGCCGTGGCCGCGACGGTGTTTTCGTATCCGCCGCCATCCTGGTAAGGGCCTTGCAGACTCCACATTCCCGTCCGCATGTTCTGTTGCTTGACCAGCCATTCCAAACCCAACTCCACCGCCGCCTGGGTTGTCTCCGTGCCGCCGTAGGCGCCCAACAGGGCTTTCTTGGCGCCCTTCTCGCGCCCGGTCAACGCCAAGCCGATGGAGGGCGCCAGGATGTCGCTGACCGACCGCAGAGCATCGGGACTCAGCAGACTTGGGTCCAACTGCGGAGGCGCCGCAAACGGATCATCCACCTTGAACACGTCGAGCGCCAGCGCCGGGTCCTTGATGTCCGGCATGTTCAAATTGCCCAAATCCTGCAGGATGTCGTCCTCCAGTTGAATACCTTCCTCTTCCGCGTAAATGGCCTCGATCTGGACCTTGTTCTCCTGGTTGCCGGCCATATACAGGACGCCCATCACGATCAGGGCGAGCATGTGGACGACGCCGCTGACCAGCCAGGGCGGAGCGACGCGAACGGCTTTGTCCGTCACCTGCTCGTTCTCTTCATCCTCCTGCCGCTCGGTGCGAATCAGCGGCAAGCCGAAGCCGTTTTCGGCCGCGACGGCCGGAACGGGAATCGGCTGACTGGCCACGGGCACAGCAGTGGCGGAGCGGTTCGGTTCGACCGGAATTGGGCGAGCGGCCGGATTTCGCGGGCGCGAGGCTGGGGCGGACGCGGCTGACGGGGGCGCGAGTCCCGCCGCCTGGACGGGAATGGGCTGAGCCACCGGAGCCGCCTTGGCCACCGGCGACAAGGGACCCGCGGGGGAAACGGGCCTGCCGCCGCTCGCCGCCGGAGGACTGCCCGCCGCTGGCACGATCGGCATTGGTGGCATCGCTGGCGGAATCCCCGCCGGAAGGTCGGGGAAGTGCGGTTTCAGGTCCTTGCCAGCCATGAACATCTGACTCCTAGTCTACGGGAAGTCTAGCAGCCTGCGGCCGATGCGCCAAGCAAAGCCCCGGCCAAGGATCTTTCGGTTCCGGTGCGGCAGGAGTTGACATTGCTGTATCGTTTTGGTTCGGCTGGATCATGCATGGTCAGGGCGTCTCCTGCACCGCGTCCTTGCCACCGTGTCCTTGCCCCAACGGATAACCGCGTCCGCGAGGGCTACGCCAACTCCTTTGGTGCCCGCATGGCAGTTCTCGCCAGCGGCGGCACCACGCCGGATGACGCGGCGCTGACATCCGGTGACAAGTCGTTGGGGCCAAAGGGGTTCCGTCCATGAAGACCGTCCGCGATGGCTGCCAACGGCGGCCCAACGCGCTGTCGATTCGCCTGAGCGACCAGATCGAGCAACTGGATGAGCGGATCTGCGTCAAAGGCGATGGCACGGCGTTCTTCTCCAAGACCCATACCCGGACATGCACCTAGCTGGAAACAAGCATGACCGTCACCCCGTTATCTCTGAAGGACGCCCCGGCGCTGATCGAGCGACTGCTGCCCGTGCAGAAGTCCGTGGCCAAACGTCCGGCCATGCGGGCGGAAATGTCGGCGCGAGCCGGATCGCGGCCAAACGCATCGGCGGCGGTCCAACAGGCCAAGGAAAGCTCGACCAGCGTCCGTGCCAGCCGAGCCGTTGGAGTCCGCACCGGACGCTCAGAGCTTCGGCCCGGACATGAGTTGGATTCCAAGTCAGGGCCAAAGTTCCAAGTTGTGGACAGGTGGCCTCCGCTGACACCCAAGCCCGTCGGCGGCGACGCGTGACCGGCACGCGGCCGCAACTTCGAGCGACAAATACGACACGGGCGAACGCCTTGACATGGGGTGAATAGGCGTCACACCCCGCCATCGCCACCCGCATCAGGAAATCCGCAGCCCTGACCAGCCACACGTTCCGGCAGTGAACCATGCACAACCGGCAGGGTTCTTCGCGGCCCGGTCGGCCGACGAACAGCTCGGGCGTCCTGTTGCGGCAGATGGCCGACCGCCAGGCCCGCCCCGATTCCATGGTCGATGGGTTACGAACACAGCGTTTCGGGGCGACGCGGGACACTGCCGGCGCCAGATATCAGATCATGGTCAGGTGGCTTCCCCCGCGACTTACTTCGCCGCCGGGATCGGCGGCTCGCCAGCGATAATGCGATCGAGGCGCATGGACAGCTCGGGCCAGCTCAGGCCCGTCTCGTCGGTGAGCCAGCCGTTGTAGCCCACGTCGTCGAGAGCCTTGCGGATCTCCGGCCAGTTGACACTGCCCTGCCCGATCCCGGCCCAGTTACCGCCCTTGCCGTCGGGGTTGAGCGTGTAGTCTTTGACGTGAATCTTGGCCAGACGCGGGCCGAAAGTGCGAATCCAGACCTCGGGCGGGTAAGCGATCTCGACCTTGTCACCGCGCAGGATGCCGGCGTACTTCACGTGGTTCCCCACGTCAAAGTACGCCTTCACCCACGGGCTCTTGAACGAGGCGACGACCCAGTTGTACAGCTCGGGCCGCACGCACCAGTTGTTCCACACGTTTTCGAGGGCAATGACGACGCTCGTCTCCTCGGCCACGGGGAGGAGCCTTCCGATCGACTCCCGGACGCCGTCCACGGAACGATTGTGGGCCTCAATGTAGTCTTTGAACTTCTCATTGTTGCCGGCGACGAGCTGGATGATGTGCCCGTTGGCCTCGTCGAACTTGATGTCGAATTCCCACGGTTCGGGCATGGGCTTGGCGCCGCAACCGCCCACCGGCGCGAGCACGGCGTCGGCACCATACGCCTGGGCCGCACGAAGACCGGCCACGGAGCCGCCGCCCATCACCGAGTGGATGCGCAGACCGAAATGCTCCGCCAACTCGCGGGCCTTTTTCGCCTCGTCGACTGGCACGGTGTACGCCTCGAAGCCCTCGATGCCGGCGTCCTTGAGTCTCTTGAACGTCTCCTCGGTCATCCGGTCGCTGCCCAAGATCACGGCCTTGCGGAGGGTGGTCTTGAAGGCGGGATCGGCGGCTCGCCCCGCGGTTGCAGCCAGGCTCACGCCGGCGGCAGAAACAGCCAGAAAACCGCGGCGGGTCAATTCAGTTTTCATCGCGTAGTCTCCGTGTAGTTGATGATTAACTTGTGTCTGTCAGGGCAAGAAGCAGGCCGACGCAGAGAGCCGCCGCAAGGTCCCCCACAGATCCCCTCTGTCGCTGTCCACAGCCGAGTGCGGGCCACGCCCGTGTGGTCGACATCCTACTGGGTTTCCCTCTTCATCGCACGATGAGGACGCGAAATTCACCCGCACATCGCCACCGGCATCAGGAAATCCGCCGCCAGTACGGTCGTGCTTGCGCTTCAAACCACGGGCACCGGAGACCGCAGCCAGGCCTCGAAAACCTCCCGCGTCTCGAACAACTGTCCGTCCCAACGGCCGAAGCCCTGCTCGTTGACCGCGACTTCGTCGCCCAACTGGCAGCCCCGCTGCTCGGCTTCCAGCAAGTGCTCCAGGGGCGTCACGGCGTCGATCTCGGCCTGCCTGTCGCAGGTCCATTGGAAGGCCAGGACAGCGGCCTCCTGGGCGGTATCGGCGTCGAGGATCAAGCGGACGGGGCCGGATTGCACGTAGAACTTGGGCATGGCTAACTCCTTTCGTGTTGGGTTGTTGCTTTCGCTGGTTGTTTCTTCGGCGGGGCGATGACACGGTTGGTCAAGAGCCCCGCCATGAACCTGGAAACTGGAGGATCCCACGCGGCAGGTGCCCACGTCGCGACGCCGGGCCGTTCCGTCCGGGTCGGGATGCGGTGGCACCGACGGATTCCGGCCAGGCCTCGTCGGCCCGCGTCGCGAAGATCTAGCCGCCAGCCTGGAGCCGCGTGGCGAGCGTCCGTCGAGGCCAAGTGGTCACTTTGCGCAGAAATTTCCGCCTCCCGTGACCAACCGTGTCACGGCGCCGGCGAATAATGAATGCTGGCAAGTACACGCCGGGGAAAGAGATTTGACCAACTTTCGCGAAAGGACCCTGCCATGACTGCTGCCTTTGAAGAGCTGATCCACCTGCTGGACGAGCGGGAAGTCGGGTACGCGACCGGCGACGACGAGGTCGTGCGGACGGATCTTCGCGGCGAAGTGGCCTCGTACCGGATCGTGGCCCGCGTCGAGGTCGAGGCCGATCTGTTCCAGGTTTTCGGCTACTCGCCGCTACGCGTGCCGGAAGGCTGCCGGCCCGCGATTGCCGAAGCCGTGGCTCGAGCCAACTATGGCCTGCGACTGGGCAAGTTTGAGCTGGACCTCGACGACGGCGAAATGCGTTTTCAAGTCGCCCAAGTTCTGACCGGCGACTCGGTCGGAGAGGAAGTCATCGACCGGATGATCAGCACGTCCATCAACATGTTGGATATGTATCTGCCGGCGTTTCTGTCGGTGATTTACGCGAACGAGCTGCCCCAGGACGCTATCCTGCGGGTCGAGGCCGTGTATCGGCCGCCCACGGAGGAAGACACCGACCAGGAAGCCGGCGAGTGAAGCGATATTTTGGCTTGCCGATACTGCCGTTGCCGGCGGTCGGGACGCTACCGTGGCCGGCGCGTGATGTATGCCGCCGGTGGTTTGCAGCCATGTCAGACGAGTTTCCTGTTTCCCAAGAGGAGGTATTCGATGAGATCCGACCTGACCGACATCACGCTCGTGGTTGATCGCAGTGGTTCAATGCAACAGGTGCGCGCAGACGCCGAAGGCGGCGTCAATTCGTTCATCGCACAACAGACCGCGGAGCCGGGAGAAGCCCTGCTCACGCTGGTTCAATTCGACACCGAGTACGAGTTCCTGCACAAGGGAGTCCCGATCGCACAGGTCCCCAAGTACCAACTGGTGCCCCGGGGCATGACCGCCTTGCTGGATGCCGTGGGTAAGGCGATCAATGAAACGGGCGAGCGACTGGCAAGAATGGACGAGAAGGACCGCCCGGGCTTGGTCGCCTTTGTTGTGATGACCGACGGTCAGGAGAACTCGAGCAGGGAGTTTTCCAAGGCCGCCATCAAAGACATGATCGAACGCCAACAGCAGCAGTACAATTGGCATTTTACCTTCCTCGGTGCGAATCAGGATGCGTTCGCGGAGGCCGGCGGCATGGGCATCGACGCCGCAGGCGTGGCCAATTGCTCCCTGGACAAGGTCGGCGTTGGCTACCAGATGGCCGGGACCAAATTGGCGCGGATGCGCAAGCAACGCAGCGCTGGAGCGACGGTGAAGAACGAGTTCACGGACCAGGAGCGCCAGGAGATGATGTGACCCTCGTCACCCGCCGGAACGCGGCCAGGCGACTACGTCGCCCACGTCGCGGCGTCGGGGTCACTGGCTGCCACGTTCGTTCGTGAACGCGACACGGACGAATGGCAAGACACGTGGCCGTGCGCATGTCTCAATCATCCCCCAGAGAATTCTCGTCCAGGTCGTCGCGTACTTCGGCCTCGTTAATGCGTGTGTCCTTGGCCTCGATCGCCTTGGCCTCGGCGTCGAGCCAGTTCCTCACCGCGAGTCTCAACAATCCGGTCACTTCAATCGCCGGATCGATCAAGGTCTGGCGCTGACGAATCAGGGCCTCACGATCGCGACGCGTCGTGCCGCTGCGGACGTGATAGCCCAGATCGGGATCCCGGGCCCACTGATCGTAGTATTGAGCCAACAGCGGGCCGGCTTGGGGGCCGTAGTAGCTCAACGCATAATCACGAATCAGGGCAAACGGATCAAGCGAGACATCGTAGAAGCACCGGGCTGCCAGATACGTGTTCAGGCTGTGGTTCCACCAGTACCCCGGGGGATAACAGAGGAAGTAGACATTGTCATCAGGCTGTTGCTGGCGCCCGTTTGGCGGCACTCGGGGCAATCGCAGGCCACGCCGCCGTCGAACGGCACCAGCACCAGGATGCGGATCAACGGCGTCTGCTGGGCAAAGCTGGCCACGTTGTCGCAGAAAGCCTCTCGCGCGTCGGCGTTCGACCAGCAGAATTGGGCCCCCAGGAAACTCTGCGTGACGCGCCGGCCGCCACGCATGCCAAACCACTCTGGATGCAGGGCAAACTGTTCGTTGGGGAGAAACAGATTGAACGAATGGGCGGGCCCGTGCAGAGTCAGCGCTCGTTTCTCCAGTTCGCTCAACACACCTTGTTGCTGCAGGCCTTGATACTGCTGGAGCAGCGGTTTGTCGTGGGCACATTGCCAGCCAATCAGGTTGCAGCGCAGCTTGGCGGCGTGATCTACCTGCTGGATCGCAGCCTCTGGCTGCACGTCGAAGTACCACGCGTCGCCGTTGTAGATGCGAAATTGCATGGGCGAGGCAATGGCCCACGAGCCGGCGACGGTGACCAGCGACGGCGTCTGCGGCACGACCTCCGGATCCCGGGCGTCTTGCGTGGGATAGAACCAGCGGCAACCCCAACGCTCCAGCAGGTCATAAACGCCGTGGAGTACTCCCCGGCCATTGTCGCCGCCAATCACGATCCTGGCGGAGACGCCGGCGCGCACGGCGACCGCGTAGCCATCGTGGCCGGGAGCCGGCGGCGGCAACAGGGCCCGGTCCTCCGCAGAGAGATCGGCGCGTAGTCCCACGACGATGACCGGTCCACCCGGCGGCTGCTTCGCAATCGGCAGGCGCGCGCCGCTGAGGTGTTCCACGTACTTCTGCAGTTCCGCGACGGCAAACGCCACGCCCGGAACCGACCGTGACAAGGAGACGATCTGCCACGGGCTGCGGTGCTCCGTCACGATGGTGACTTCGAGGCGGCTTTCCTGCGAGTACGCGGTCTTCCAGAATCCCACCAGCGCGAAGACCAGTCCCAGCAGCGAGGGCCAAACGCGGTCCAGCGAAGCGTGTTTCATAGCCAGCAATCCTCTCCGGGGTCAGCCTGGGTGCCACTGGTTGTCGGGCTTACGTCCTGGATGTCCGCAGGGCCGCAACATTCTATGATCGGGGCCGGCACGCCGCCTCGGACGTGTAATGAGCACGTCAACCAGCGGACCCGTGAGGCAAAGTTGACGGCGGTGCTTCGTTTCGTGCAGCCCGGCTGTCCATTTGCCGCGGAGTCCTGGTGCGGCCAGATGGTCCACCTCTTGGGAGTGACTCCATGAACGCTGGGCTTGTACCGGATGCGTGCCCAAGAACTGCCCATCGTTTGCAGTAACCACGAGTTCACATGTACCAGACCGGTGGGCTTGCGTCAGCCGGTGGCCTCTCGGGATGTCGCCACCGGGGTTCACTCGACGCGGCACCAAGTCGGCGCTGCCTCTGTGGCCGGCCCGGGTGGTCACGGCGCGGCGGCGGCCGCTTTCCGCTTGGCTTTCTTCTTGGCCTCCTGGACCTTGGCGCCCGGATACGGCACGACGTGGGCCCGTTCGGCCCAGGCGTCCCACTGGGCGGCGAGTTTCCTGGCGGTTTCCGGCTGCTGGGCGGCGAGGTCGTGCTGCTCGGTGCGGTCGGCTTTCAGGTCGTACAGCTCCCACGGGCCGGTGCGGCCCAGGCGAACCAGTTTCAGATCGCCCACGCGGATCGCGGCGTTGCCCTCATGCTCCCAGTACAACGCCTCGCGCTGCAGCGGCTGATCACGGAACGCCGGGACCAGGCTGCGGCCTTCGAGCGGCTGGATGGTCTGGTTGTTGAACTGCTGGGGATACGCCGCCCCGCCGACGTCCACGCACGTGGCCATGATGTCGATCAGGTGCGCGGGTTGCCGGCGCAGTTCGTTCTTGGCGGCGATGCCCTGCGGCCAATGTGCGATCAGCGGCGTGGCGATTCCGCCCTCGTGGTTGAAGTGCTTGTACTTCCGGAACGGGACGTTTTCCAGGAAGGCCCAGCTTTCGCCACAGAACCAGTTCGACGCGGCGGTGGTGGGATCGCCTTCGGAGCGCCCGGCCGGCCCGGACTCGGCGTTGCCGCCGTTGTCGCTCAGGAACAGAATCAGCGTGTTATCGAGTACGCCGCGCTGTTTCAGTCCGGCCACCAGATCGCCCACGGCCCGGTCCATGCGGTGCACCACGGCCGCATACACGGCCATCAGGTGGTCAAAGCGGTCTTGCTCCTCGGGCGTCAGCTGGTCCCACGCACGGATCGCGTCCGGCCGCGGCGCCGGCGTCCAGGCAGGATCAACGATCCCCAGTTTGTGCTGCCGCCGCAGCCGCTCGTCGCGCAGGACGCTCCAGCCCTGCCGGTACTTGCCGCGGAACTTGGCGATCTCCTCCGCGGGCGCCTGCAGCGGAAAGTGCGGCGCGTTGTGGCACAGGTGGAGGTAGAACGGCTTGCGGGCCGCGAGGGCTTCGTCGATGAAGGCCAGTCCGAACGTCGTCCACAGGTCCGTGCTGTACCAGCCCGACGGCAACCGCGGGTCGTCGTTGGCGATCTCCCGCCCGTTCAGGAACAACTGCGCCCGACTTGACTCGGGATAGTAGAAGCCGCCGGCCGGCGCGTTCAGGCTGCGGTCAAAACCACGTTCCCACGGCGTCACGCCCAGGTTCTGGCCCACGTGCCACTTGCCCGACATCGCGGTGAAGTAGCCAGCGGGCCGGAGCACCTCGGCAATCGTGACGCACGAGTCATTCAGCCGGCCCCGGTAGCCCGGCACGCCTTTGTCGTCGGTCATGTGCCCGACGCCCGTCTGGTGCGGATAGAGGCCGGTCAGCAGCGAGGCGCGCGTGGGACAGCAGCGGCCCGCGTTGTAGAACTGCGTGAACCGCAGCCCGTTGGCCGCCAACGCGTCCAGGTGCGGTGTGGGGATCTCGGAACCGTAGCAGCCCAGATCGGCAAATCCCATATCATCGACGAGAATGACGACGATATTCGGCCGCGGTGCAGCCTGGAGCGAAACGGCGAATGCGACTGGCAGCAGAACAAGCAGGGTTTTCATCATGTGAGGACTCCGTCACTTTGGTTAAGGGTGCCCCTGGCGTGGGCGACACGTTCATTCGGGAACCTCCCCCGCGGGCAGGAATCTACCTGCTCCGGTGAGCTTCTCGGAGCGGTGCGCTTGCCTTCGGGGCGTGAACTCCCCGACCGGACGAGCGAATTGGGCAAGCCATTGCTTGAGTCGGGCTTCCAATTCGGCGACCGTCGGGGCGTGTTGGGGGTCCTTGGCGAGGTTGATGATTCTGGTCGTCGGCAAGGATGAAGACGAGTTCGGCTGGGCGCCGTCGGCCAGTGCCGATGGCAAGTCCGCCCACGCTGCAGACAGAATGGCGAGGACGGGGATGTCAAACTTGCTCATGGCCTGTGCTTCCCGTGGGTGCGACCGCTGGTATCTTCCGTTTCCCTTTGTACCGCCCGCCTCCGCCCTCGGGAAGTGCCGGGACGGGCGAAACGGGACGGGCAAACGAGCCTCGAACAGTGCTTCTACCGGAACCGGGTGACGACGCTGCTGCCGGTGAGCGACACCCAGCGGGCGCCACCAGCCTGAGGAGGGCGTTGGTCGTCACTCGCAATTGCCAGGCACCGCCTCACTCGGCTGCGGGAGTGCCGCGCCGGCGTGTCCGGGCTTAGACGGGTGCGGAAGCGAAGTCAAGTTAGGGCGAGCCGGGCGTGGGACGGAGACTTGGCGAATCCAGCAATTGCCTGGCCCACGCTGCATCGTCGGGCGCCAACGGCGGATCCGGCGAGCCGTCGTAGATGTGGAAGGCGTAGCAGGCCTTGTCGGCGACGCGAGCTGCACGATGTCGCCGGGAGCGTCCTGGGCCGCAATGCGGTCCGCTGCCGCGGGCATGAACCGCTCGTAGAAATCCACTCCGCCCCGCCTTGCTTGCTCCACACGTACGAAAAGGGGATACTGATTCCGTGGCCGGGAGGACCCGGATTGGCCACGAGTCGATCGTAACCCGACGCTTGAGCGAGAACGGGCGAACGGATGATCCTCGCTGACGCTGCGGGTTTCGACGGCGCGCGCTGTCGCGGAATCCCCGGTTCATGAGCGGTTCTGGTGGAGGGTAAGAGTCGTCCGAAGACTTGGGCATCAAGATGGAAGGCGGAACATCATGGCGACCAGGAATCGAAGTCGGGTCCGGGGGCAGCAGCGGCGGCTGGCGGCGGGGAAACGCCGCACGAATTCGTTTCGGGCGATCCTGTTTGAAGAGTTGGAGTCGCGGACGATGCTGGCGGTGACGGCGCAACTCCGCGCTGGGGAAGGCTCCGCTGCCGACGTTCAGTTCTTGGGCGACGAGGCGGACGACAGCTTGTACCTTCGTGCGAGCGAGACTGGTCAGTTGGAGTTCAGCACCGACGGCAGCAGCTATTCGAGTGACCTCGGCGGCGGCACACTGCTCCTCGCTCCCGGGATCGACCTCGCCGTCGATCTGGGAGGCGGCCAGGACAGCCTGTCCATCGCCGGCTCGCTGTACGACTCGCTCTTGGCCAACCAGGTTCCTTTGGCCTATGCGGGCGGCGCAGGCCAGGACCGACTGGTGCTCGAACGTTCCGGAGGCAACGCCTTGTACGAGGCGACCGGCCCGGATTTGGGGCGGATCGTCGGGGACGGCAGCAGCCTGACTTTCGCCGGTGTGGAATCGGTGCTCGACGACTCGACCGGTTCGGACCGGACGATCACGATCGCGACGAGCGGGTCGGACGACGCCATCCAATTGCGCGACGCGGGCAGCGGCCGGACGAGCGTGCGGAGCGACGACGCTGCGCCCACTTTCGCCGAGTACACCTTCAACCACGCGGGCGTCACGTCGCTGGTGATCCAGCCCGGCGACGGCCTGGACGCGTTCGCCGTCCAGCCGCTGGCCGAGTCGTTCCAGGCGGCGTTGGCGGTCGAGGACTCTGGCGAGGTCGTCATCCACAGCGTGACCTCGCCGACTGGGCTGAGCGTCAAGGCGACCAGCATCCGCGTCGAGAAGGACGCGGTGGTCTCGACGCGGAGGATCGCCGCTGGCGGGGATCCGGAGCATGCGCCGTCGGTCGGAAACTCGGGCAATATCTCGCTGACGGCAACGGGCGGCACGCTGAAACGCGGGAGCATCGACGTCGGCAACGGCCGGTTGTTCGCCCAAGCGGACGGAGGCTTTCAGGCCGGGACCGTCAGCCTGGTGGCCGAGGATACACTGCCGCGCGGCTGGGAGTGTTTTGAATTGAACTGGTGGGGCTCCCACGCCAGGACTCCCGTGACGCTGGCCGGGGCGAAGATCAAGGCCGGGAACGTGACGATTACGTCGACGGCCGGAGACCCCAAACAGGAATCGCCGGGCGGGGCGTACGACATCCTGTGGGCGAGTTTTTTCAAAGACTATTTCAAGCAGCTGTTCGACCACGTGCAGAGCTTCTTCCTTCCCATCTCGGTTGCCTTGCGGTGGGCGGATGCCACGATCCAGGTGGCGGACTCGCAGATCGTCAGCAGCGGGGATGTGAAGATCAACGCGGTCTCGCGGGTGGACGCCAGCGCCCAGGCGATCACGGCGGTGCATGACAAAGGGCCGCTCAGTTGGCGGTCCCAGTTCGCCGCGGCGATGGGCTGGGGCACCGCGAACGCCCATACGGAACTGACGGGCCGGACCAGCATCCAGGCCGTCGGCAGCGTGGCGGTCACCTCGAATGCCGAGACGACCGCCAAAACGAAGTCACGGCTGTTCGCCAACACGATGTTCTTGGGCAGCCCAATCAACCTGAAGGCCGCCGGCCTTTCCGCGGCTTGGACGTGGACCAAGACGGATTCGCAAACGCTGTTCGGCAAGGACGCCGAGATCTTGGCGCAGGGGAACGTCACCGTCGAGGCGACGGGCAAGATCAACAGCGACGCCAAGGCGGCGACGTCCGTGTTTGTCAACGGGACGGCCGGCGTCGGCATCGCGTTGAACGTCGACGACGCGACGATTCGGACTCAGGTCGACGGCCGGATCACGGCCGGCCAGGCCACGACGGCTCGGTCGTTCGAGATCTCGGCGGTGAACGGGGACGACGACACGCTGCTGATCCCCGGGCACGGTTTCGCGGATGGCGAGACCTTGATCTACAGCAGCGGCGGCGGACTGCCGATCGGCGGGCTGGAGAACGGGCAGACCTATTACGCCCACGTGGTCGACTCGGATCATGTCCAGCTGGTGGTCTCGCCCAGTCTGGACCTGGACCCGAGCCTGGCCAACCCGACCTCCGTACAGTCGCTGACGCCGCCCCAGGTGGCGGCCTTTGATCCGGCCATCGCCGTCGACTGGGCGACCAGCACGATCATGTTGCCGTCCGACTATGGGCTGCAGACGGGCGACGCGGTGTGGTATGCGCCGGGCCCCGACACGGACAGCCAGGCGATGAGCGGCAAGGTGGGCACGACGGACTGCCTGTTCGGCGAGCGGGAGTACTTTGCCATTGTCGACCAGGCCGATCCGCGGAAGATCAAGTTAGCCTTGAATCGTCCCAGCGCGGTGGGGCACGACGCGTATAACAAGCCCGTGGCCGTGACCCCCATCACGTTGCTGAGTCCCGGCACGGGCTCGCAGCACGTTTTCGTGTTCGACAATCGCACCGCCGTCCGCAGCTTTAACCCCGCCCGCGATGTCGATGGCTTGGCCGAGACGATTCGCATTCCGGCGCACGGCTTCCAGACGGGCGACCTGGTGACCTACCACATCGATCCCGCGATCGCCGTGCCGCGCGAGTTCGCCAGGCACTTGTCGTTTTTCCCCACCTCGTCGATCGAGACGGCGACGAACTCGATCCGCCTGTACGGCCATCCGTTCCAGGACGGCGACCGCGTGACGTATCGTGCCCTGCCGGACGGCGCGGGCGGCATGCCGCAACCGATCGGCGGCCTGGACTCCGGAGCGACGTACACGATCAAGGTGCTGGACGTCGATCACTTCCAGCTCCTGGTCGGCTCGGATCCCGGCAGTCTCGTGACGCTTCGCGACTCGGTCGCCGGCCATACGCACCGGTTCGAGTGGCAGGGCCGGGACCGCGTCTTGGCGTTCGACGCCGGCGCGCAGCAGGTGGCGGTCAACGTCCTCACGCTTCCCGCTCACGGTTTCGCCGACGGCCAGGAAGTCGTGTACCGGGCCACGGCGGGCGACGTGATTCCCGGCCTGGTCGACGGCGCGACCTACCTGGTCGGCGTGGCCGATGCAGACCATATCTGGCTGACGGTGGAGAACGAGGACAGCGTCGTGTTCATGGGGCCGGTCCCGGAGGGATCGACGCACACGTTCCGGCCCAGCGCGACGTTCGATCCGGCTCCCGTCGATGTGGTGAACCATAACCTGCGCGTGCCCGGCCACGGCTTGAACACGGGTGATCCGGTGGTCTATGGGACGGCAGTGATGGGGACGGCGGGAACGCCGATCGGCGGTTTAATCCCCAAGCAGACGTATTATGCGATCAAGCTGGACGGCAGCACGCTGCAATTGGCCCAGACCGCGGCCGACGCCCGGCAAGGCCGTCCCATCCCGCTGGCCGCCGGCGGGACGGGCATGCTGCACAACCTGGCGACCACGCGCACGGTGACCGCCGGCGACACCGAGGTGGACGGCCTGGAGGACGGCGGTCAGTACTTCGTGGTCGTCGTGGATGCGAACACGATCCGGCTGGCGGATTTCAATCCGGACGCCAGCGGCGCGGGACCGGTCGCCTTGGACGCCGGCACGGGCGACGCCACCGGGCACTCGCTGGCGCAAGCCGGGGAGAAGTCGGGCCTGACGATCAACGCCGACCTCAAGGAAGCCCGGGACAGCGTCACGGTCAAGGGAGCAACCGGCGCCAGCCCGGGCCTGGGCGATCTGCTGGTCAATCCCGATATGCTCCTCAGCTGGGGAGGCGGGAAGTGGATCTGGGGCTTGCTGGGCGGCGTCGACGCGCGGGACAACTTTAAGAAAGCAACCGAACAGATCCGCGGTCAGAATTTCGGGCCGGCGGACGAGCCGACCTTTTCCGTCGGTTTCGGGCTGGGCGTCAATTGGGTCAAGCACGACGTCCTGGCGACGGTGGGCGGTAGTGCGGTCCTGCAAGCGACGGGCGATCTGCAGGTTACCGCCAAGGCCCGGCAGTTCACCAAGGTGTTCGCCGAGGCCGGAACCGGCATGGATTCCGGCACGTTCGCCGCGGCCCTGGCGGCGGGCCTGGGCTTCTTTACGAACAACGTCCAGGCCACCGTGGCCGACGGCGCCGTACTCGACGCCCGCGGGGCGCTCACGGTCACCTCGACCGTCGAGTATCCGTTTGTGTTCCCCGTCATCTGGGACTTTTCGCGAGACACGTGGAAGAAGACCTTGGGCAACCTCTTTGATTTCGTCTTCACCGGAGTCCTGGGAGGCAAACTCGGCGGCGACAAGGCGCTGAACACGTTCATCACGACCAAGAACAAGAGCGAGCCGAAGCCGGGCGGTACGGACGTCAAGTTCGGCGGGGCCCTGTCGTTGGGGATCACCCGGTACTGGACGACCTCGCGGGCCGTGATCGGCCAGAACGTCCAGATCAATCAGAAGCCGGCCTTCCAGAACGACCAGCAGACGGTGAGCGTCCAGGCGACGACCGAGCAGGTGTTCGTCAACGCTGCGGGTGTCATTCACATCTCCCTCAGCGGTGACATTCTGAAGGCGTACAAGAAGAAAGACGCCCGCGAGGCGTTCACCTTCTTCGGCAACGCCGCTCAGCGCGGCCTGGGCGGCGCGGTGCTCGTGACGACGCTGGACAATTTCACCGAGGCCCAGATTCAAGCCGGGGCCTATATTCACACGGGCGAGAAGGGCCGCGGGTTGACCGTCAAGGCCCGCGAGGACTTGCTGCACATCGGCCTCGTCCAATCCGGCGGCCGGGCGGGCGAGTGGGGGGCGTCGCTGTCGGGGTCCTGGTACACGCAGACCAGCCGGACGCTGGCGCGCGTCGACAACGGTGTCCAACTGGCCGGGGGCCCGATCTCCGTCACCGCCGAGGACGGCGATTTCAACCTCGGCGCCACGGGCGCGATTCAAATCGGCAAGAGCGTCGGCATCGGCTTGTCCGCCGGCGTGAACTACGTCGACCGGGTCACCGACGCAATCATCGGCCAGACGCTGGACGGCGAGCAGGACGCGCTCACCCAAAGCCAGATCGCCGCCGCAGGCGACGTCCGCGTGGCGGCCCGGTCCCACGGCTGGCTGATCGCCGCAGCGTTGGCCGGAGCCGTGGCTGGCGAAGGCTCGCCGGCGCAGAATGCGCGGCAGCCCGAGGCCCAGCCGGAGGTCGGCGAGGCTCCGAACCGGCCGAAAACGGGCGTCGGCGTGGCCGGAGCCGCCTCGATCAACCTGTTGTACGGCAAGACGCGGGCGGACGTGAATCAGGCTCAGGTCACGATCAGCGGCGGGCACGACCTGATCGTCGAAAGCGGCAACGATCACAACATCGTCGCCGTCGACGGGGCGGCGGCCATCATCCGCGACGGTTCCCAAGACAATCAGAGCTGGGGAGTCGCCGGGGCCTTGGCCTGGAACCTCATGCAGGTCACCACGACGGCCACGCTCCGCTGGGTCGATGTCGTCCAGGCCGGGGACGTGCTCGTCATCGCCGACCGCAGCGGCCTGGTCGTGTCGGTCTGCGCCGGAGGGGCCGGAGCAGGCTCCAAGAAAGGCTGGGGGATCGCCTTCGACGTCTCGGCAAACACGCTGGAGAACCTGACCGAAGCCCTGATCAGCAACTCGACGCTCGCGGCCGCCGGCGATGCCGACGCGGATTGGACGCTGTTCACGTCGGATCCCGAGGGGCGGGACGACGGGAGTCATTCCGCCGAGGGCATCCGCGTCTCGGCCCGCACGGCGTCCGAGATTGTCGCCATCGGGGGCGCGGTGGGCATCGGCGGGCGACTGGGCGCGGGCGCGTCGGTGGGCGTGAGCCGGATCACCAGCACGACCCGCGCCAGCTTGGGCGACTGTCCCGGCGTCATCCAGACCGACGGCGACTTGCAGGTCCTGGCCCAAGACGACAGCCAGATCCACTCCTTTGCCGCCAGCGTCGGCGGCTCGCAGGAGAAGATCGGGATCGGCGTCACCTTGACCTTCAACTGGGTCGTCACCAACGTCGTGGCGGCACTCGATAATCTGGCCAGCGTGCTGCTCGGCGGCAGCCTGGTCGTCTCCGCCGGCGAGGCCAATGGGATCCTCAGCCTGGCGGGCGGAGTGGGAGTCAGCGGCGGCGCGTTGGGCCTGGGCGTGGCGGTCGCCAACAACGTGATCAACACCGTCGTGGCCGCGCGCCTGGAGCGTGTCGGCCAGGTCCAATATGGCCGGAAGAAACCGCAGGCCGAGGTCCGAGTCGCGGCCGACGACGCCCGCAGCCGGATCATCAGTGTGGCCGTCGGCGCAGGCGTCAGCACGGACGATGCCGAGAGCTGGGGCGGCGCCGGTTCGGTGGCGGCCAACGTGGTCAGCAGCCAAGTCGATGCGCACGCCGGATTGCCGGGCGGCGCTCGGACCAAGATCAGCGGCCCCGGCACGCTGTCCGTGACCGCCCGGGACCAGGCCACGATCGTGTCCGTGGCGGGAGCCGCGGCGCTGGCCACGTCGGGCCACGGGTTCGGCGGCTCGGTCAGCGTCAACCGGATCAACAACCAGGTGCTGGCATCCCTGGACCACGTCGACATGCAAGCCACGGCGGGCAGTTTGATCGTGCGGGCCGCGTCCTCGCCGCTGCTCGTCTCGGTGGGCGGCGCGGGCGGCATGGGCAAGGCGCTCAGCGGTGCGGCCGCCGTCAACGTCAATTCGATCGTGAACACCGTCGCTGCGCACGTCGAGTCGTCTACGGTGCGGGTCGAGCGGGATGTCGAGGTGACCGCCAGCGAAGAGGCCGCGCTGTGGGCGTTTACCGTCGGCGCGGGCTCTGCCTGGGAAGGCGCTGCGCTGGGCGCCGCCGTCGCCGTGAACTGGGTGGGCAGCACGGGCATCGATCCCTACGATTCCAATACGTATCGCAAGGAGCAGCACGAGCGGGCCACGGGCTCGAACGTGCGGGCCTACATCAACGCTTCGTCCGAGGTGACCGCCGCCCGCGGGCACGTGTGGGTGCGTTCCGGGTTCGCAGATCCGTCCGGGGGCGAACACAGCGCCGACAATCCGGCGTTTGAAAAGACGCTGATGTTTGCCGCCGCCGACGTGGCCCAGGATCGATTGGGCTTCTCGACGCCCCACGGACTGAACACGGGCGACGCCGTGGTCTACCGCCAAGGCGCGGGCGGCGCCGTCGGCGGCCTGCAAGACGGCGAAACGTACCACGTGATCAAGATCGACGAGATGCACGTGCAGTTGGCGGCCAGCCTGGACGACGCCCGACAGCAGCCGCCTCGGCCCGTGCACCTCGACTCGGCGGCCGGGACAGGCCATCGGCTGTTGGTGCGGACGAGGCAGTTCAACCTTCCCGGCGACACGCTGCCCCTGCCGTTGCACGGCACCCACGGGCAACTGGTCAGCGTCACCGTCGCCGCCGGGACCAGTTCGGGGGCGACCCTCGCCGGAGCCGGCGCGATCGCCGTGAACTGGGTCACCATGGACGTCGACGCCCATGTTTCCAACTCGACGCTGAAGGCCCAGGCCGGCATCCAAGTGCTGGCTCGGGATACTTCCGGAATCGGGTCCATCACCGGCGCGTTGGGATATACCGGGGCCGACGCCGGGATCGGCGCGTCGGTGGCCACGAATCTGGTCGAAGACCATGTGACCGCGGCCGTCGACAGCTCGACGCTCACGGCCTCGGGGGACGGCAACGTCGAGGTCCGGTCCACGCTCGAGAACACGGTCTGGTCGGTGGTGATTGCGGGCGCCGGCGCTCAGAATTTCGCCTTGGGCGGCACGGTTTCGGTGCTGTCGCTGGCCAGTGTCGCCGACGCTCACATCGCCGGCCACTCGACAGTCACGGCCCAGAGCGGCGGGGTCCATGTAAACGCGTCCGAGGACTCGACCATCGTCAACGTTGCCGGCGGGGTGGAATGGGCTGAACTGGCGATCGGGGCCGCTGTGGTCAGTACCAAGGACAGCAATGCGGCACGGGCGCACATCGACGATTCCAACGTGTCGGCCGAGCGGGGCGATGTCCAGGTGCGGGCCTGGTCGACGCCCAGCGTGGTGGCAACCGCCGTCGGCGCGGCGGGCGGCCAGGAGATCGCCGTCCAGGGCTCGATCCTGGTCACAGTGCTGACCATGACGACCCAGGCCTGGATCGGGGCGCAGACGGCCAAGACGATCCATGCCGACGGCAACGTGGCCGTCGATGCCGGGCATACGGTCAGTCCGCTGGTACTGGTCGCCGGCAATGGCGGCGGGGCCACTGCCGCCGCGGTCGGCATCGCCAACTCGGACCTGGTCACGACCGACACGACGGAAGCCTGGCTGGGGCCGAATCTGACTGTGAAAGCCGACGGCGCCCGCCAGGGCTACACGACCTTCACAGGCGACAAGGTCCAGGGCGTGTCGGTGACCGCGGCTGCGGATGTGTCCGGAGTGAACATCGCGATCGCGGGCCAGGGAGCCGGCTCGGTGGGCGTGGCCGGATCCGTGACGGTCGAGACGCTGGAGCAGAACAGCCGGGCGTACGTCGCGGCGCCGACGGCGCTCACGTCGCGGCAGATCAACGTCCACGCGACCAATCGCACGTTCGTGACCGCTGTCGCAGGCGCGGGAGCCGGCGGCGGCGCGGCGGGAGTCGGCGCGGGCATCGACGTCGGCGTGATCCGCAAGCAGACCCAGGCCTATGTCGGCGACGGCACGGCCGACGCGTTTGCAGCGCTGACGGCCTCGGGCGATCTCCGCATCCGCGCCGAATCGGCGGGCAAGATCGTCTCGGTGGCGGCCGCCGCAGGCGCGGGCGGCTCGGTCGGCATCGCCGGAACCGTGGGGACCTATACCCAACTGGTCACCACCCAGGCCTGGCTAGGCGCTTGGTCCCGAGCGCAAGCCGAGGGGTCCGTCCAAGTGTCCGCGACCGACGACGACCGGGCCTATCTGGTGGCCGGCAGCGCGGGCGGCGCGGCCACGGCCGCGGTCGGAATCGGGGTGGCCGTCCCCGTGGTCTCCCGGAAC
>CAIYOB010000556.1 GCA_903927685.1 uncultured Planctomycetaceae bacterium | reverse complement strand
TGCCCGGGCGGCTATCCGATCCAGGAGTCGCAGAATTGGCAAGCGGCCTTTCTGCCGGGCGTGTTTCAAGGGACGTACCTGGATACCCAGCATACGGCGATCGAAAAACTGATCGAGCACATCCGTAACGACCGCCTGCCGCTGAACCTGCAACGGCGGCAACTCGACTTGCTGCAGCAACTGAACCGCCATCACCAGGAAACGCGGCAGCAAGATGCCGAGTTGGAGGCCCGCATCCAGTCCTTCGAGTTGGCCTATCGCATGCAGACCGAGGCCGCCGAAGCGTTTGACGTCACTCGCGAGCCGCAGCACATCCTGGACATGTACGGTCCCGGCGTTCAGGCGCGCCAGATCCTGATCGCGCGGCGACTGGTCGAACGCGGCGTGCGGTTCGTGCAGATCTGGCACGGCGCCGGCCAGCCGTGGGACAATCACGACGACATCGAGATTCGCCACCGGGCTTTGGCCCGAGAGTGCGACCAGGCCATCGGGGCGCTGTTGCAGGACCTCAAGCAGCGCGGCCTGCTGGAGGAAACGCTGGTCGTCTGGGGTGGTGAGTTCGGCCGCACGCCGACGGTCGAGATGCCGAAGGAGGGCGCCAACGCCGGCAAGATCAACGGCCGGGACCATAATCACTACGGCTTTACGATGTGGCTGGCCGGCGGCGGCGTCCGCGGCGGCTACGTGCACGGCGCGACCGACGAATCCGGCTTCCGAGCCGTGGAAAACCGTGTCCACGTGCACGACTTGCACGCCACCCTGCTGCACTTGCTGGGCTTTGACCACGAGCGTCTGACGTACCGCTACGCCGGCCGCGATTTCCGCCTGACCGACGTTCATGGCACGGTGGTCAAGGAGCTGGTGGCGTAAGGGTCACGTGTACCGCTGCTCAAACTCGGCGAGCCGTCTGGCGATAGCGGCATCGTCCGGTATCGCGCCGGTCTGGCGCAGAGTGCGAAAACTAAGTTCGAACTCGTCCAGCGTAGGCTGCACTTTGGCTCGCGCGGTCGGACTCATCCGGTCGACGAACACCACGCCGTCCAAGTGGTCGTACTCGTGCTGCACGACGCGGGCCAGCAGTCCGTTCAGGTTGGCGCGGATTTCCTCGCCTTTCAAGTTGTAGGCCTGGACGGTGATCTGTTTGGGCCGGGTTACGGGGCCATACAGTTCCGGAAAGCTCAGGCAACCCTCTTCCGATTCCTCGTTGCCTTTGGGCTTGCTGAGCACCGGGTTGATGAACACCAACTCTTCACCCTCGCCTTCCTTGGCCTCCAGATTGACGATGAACAGCCGCAACGGCAGATCGACCTGGTTGGCGGCCAAGCCGATACCGTTCGTGGCGTACATCAAGGTGAACATCTCGCGGACAATCCGTACCAGCTCGCCGTCCACGCGGCGAATCGGTTTGGATTTGTGGCGCAACGTGGGATGGGGAAAGGGTACGACTTTGAGCTCGGAATCTGCGTGCATCGAGTGCTTTGAATCTCTTGTCTGGTAATACGGGCCTGGATCTTGCCGAGCGGAAACTCCGCCGACCAAGACATTCTATGCCTTGGGAGGCTCGATGCCAAAGTCGCGAATGGTCAGCAGGGTCCGCAGGGGATATCCGGCGGCCGCAAAGGCCTCGGTGCCGCCTTCCAGGCGATCGATGATGGCGATCACGCCCAGGATCTTCAGCCCGGCGGCTTTCGCCTTGTCGATCGCGGCCAGCGAACTGCCGCCCGTCGTCACCACGTCCTCGACGATTACGGCCGTATCGCCGCTGGTCACCGGCCCCTCGACGTCCCGGCCCTTGCCGTGTGTCTTGGCTTCTTTGCGCACGATGAAGCCTCGCAACGACTTGCCTTGACGGTCCGCGACCGTGATCACGGCGGCCGTGATCGGGTCCGCTCCGATGGCCATGCCGCCGATGGCGTCGGGCAGATCGTCGCCGAGCAGCTCCAGAATGCCTTCGGCGATCAAGTTTGCGCCGCGCGAATCCAGGGTGAGCTTGCGGCAGTCCAAGTAATACGACGCTTTCTTGCCGGAAGCGAGCGTAAAGTCACCAAACTCCAACGCCTTTTCCCGCACCAACGCCATGAGGGCCTGTTTGTCATACATTGCTTCGTTCCTCCGCGAACGTTCTACCACGATCGCGGAAAACGAAAAAGAGGGGGCCAGCCTCAGACCTCCCAGCCGGGGCGGTATTCGCGGCGGACGTACTGGTTGACGTCCGGCTTATTGGTGCATTCCATCTTGTCCACGTCCCAGTCGATCTTACTGCCCTTGCCGGCAAACTGGGCCAGGTGGCCGGTCAGCGCAATGGAGGTCAGGGGGGCCGCGGCGTCCGGGAAATTCGAGGCCGGCGTCCCGCCGTTGCGGATGCACCAGTACAGGTCATCGATCGGACCGCCGTGAGCCCGTGGGAGGGTCTTTTCGGGGGCTTTGAACTGCTCGTGGGCTTCGCGTGGAATCAGGTAGCCGTCGCTGCCGATCAGGCCCTTGTCGCCGACGAACAGCGTGAATTCGCCGAACTTGCGGTTCGCCTTTTCTTCGGCTTCCTTCATGATCGCCGGCTTCAAGCCATCGTGGTCATAGACATAGCATTTGCAGGCCGGAAATTTCTCGCGAGCCGGGATGTGATAGCAGACGACGTTGTCCTGCGGGTACATCTCCGCGCTGCCACCGGTCGTGTTCAGGCACTCGATGGTGAACCGTCGGACCTCGGCCAGTCGCAGGGCCATGAACGGGACGGCCACATGGTGACAAGCCATGTCGCCGATCGTGCCCGTCCCAAAGTGACGCCACGACCGCCAACTGAACGGGTGCAGACCGTCGTGGTACTCGCGGTACGGCGCCGGGCCCAGCCATTCGTCCCAGTGCAAGTGCGTCGGCGCCGGACTGCCAGCCGGCCGGCCGCCGCTGCCGCCAAAGTTGCGGCCCAGGATGGTGTGCGTTTCCAGCACGTTGCCGATCGCTCCGGCCGCGATGAACTCGGTGACCAAGCGGATCCGTTCGTCGCAATAGCCCTGGTTGCCCATCTGCGTACAGACGTTGTGCTCTTTGGCAGCCTGGGCCAGGATGTAGCACTCGTTGATGTTGTGCGCCAACGGCTTTTGGGCAAAGACATGTTTGCCCAAGCGGATCGCGCGAATGGCGGCCGGAGCATGATGGTGATCCGGCGTGGCGATCAAGACCACATCGATGTCGCGATGGCACTCGTCGAGCAGCTTGCGATAGTCGCAGTAGACCTTGGGTTGGGCGCGGTCCTTGACCTTGTCCTTCATCACGCTGGCGACGGTGTTGTCATCCACGTCGGCCAACGCAACCAGGTTCTCGTTCAAGGCGCAATCCATGCTGTAACCGCCCATCCCTCCGGCCCCGATGACGGCCACACCCAACTTGGCGCTGGCCGCGGGCTGGGCCAGGATCGTGGGAACACCGAACACGCTGCTGACGGCGACGGCTCCGGCAGCGGTGGCGCTGCGTTTCAGAAACTCTCGGCGGCGAATGCGTTGGCTCATGGCGGGCTCCTTCAAGAATAGGCGGGATACAAAGGGGAAGCCGGACTGGCAGCCGCCAGTATACAACGCGGCGCGGTCGCTAGTGAACATGAGGTCGAGAAAGATCGACCAGCCGATGCACGACCAGCTTGTCCGCGGCGATCTGTCGGCGCGCGACGTCCAGCAGGTGTTCGTGATGCGTAAAGAAGATGACCTGGGTCCGGTCGGACAAGTCGGCCAGTACCTGCAGGGCGGCCGCGGCCCGGGCGTCGTCGAATTGGACCAGGATGTCATCGACAATGAACGGCAGCGGCGGGTTGGTGTCCAGATGATGTTCCAGGCTGGCGATCCGCAGCGCCAGATACAGCTGGTCGCGCGTCCCCTCGCTCATTGCCGCAACGCCCAACGTTGTCCGCCCATCCGCACGCACGCCGACCAGGACGGGATCCCCGCGGTCGTCATAGTCGGCCCGCAGCCCGCTGAAGGAACCGAGCGTCAGCGCGTCGAACGTCCGGCTGGCCCGCTGCAGCACCGGACCTTGGTTCTTCTCCCGATACCGCTCGATCGCCCGTTTCAGCAGCACGGCGGCCAGCCGCAGACGAATGTACGCGTCCGCGTCGCTGCGGACGCGGGCCAGCAGGCTCTGCATCTGCTCCGCAGCTTCGGCCGCCTGGTCGCTGCCATCCATCCGGCGCAGAGCTTCCTGTTGGCGCACGATCTGTTCGGTCCGCTGCTCGCGCTGGCCGTCCAGGTCGCTTTCCTCGGCGGCCGCCTGGGCCAGGCGGGCGTCCAAGTCGGCCGCGTCGACGTGCGCCGCTTCGGCCAACAGGTCGTCCAGCGAACCGCCGGCGGCCAGATTCAGCAAGTGATCTTCGATCCCGCGCAACTCCCGCTCGCTGTCGGCGCGCCGCTTGGACCGCTGCTCGACGGCCGGGAGAGCCTCGGGCGCCACGCCGCCGGCCTGCTCGCACAAGCTCGCCAGCACGGCCTGCATCGCATCGAGCTGCACGGCGGCGTCCTGGCGGCGCTGCTCCTCGCGGCGGCGCTGCTGGGACAGCGTCTGGAACCGCGTTTGGGCCTCCTGCGACTTTTCGAGCCGCGCGGCCAGTTCCAGGACAGCCTGTTCGGCGGACAGTGGTTCGGCGTCGAGTCCCACGTGCCGGCACAGCTGCCGCACACGCTGCTCGAAGGCCGCCGCCTCGGCGTCGATGCCTTCGATCCGTTCCCGGAAGCGGGTCGCGTCTTTGTACTTTTCCCGCAGACTGTCCAGCGCGGCCATCACGGTTTGCGCCTCGGCGGGGCTGGCGTCCGCGAACAGCCCCAAGGCGGTGACGGCGGCGGCCCATTCGCCGCGCCACTCGGCCAGTTGCTGGCGCGCCGCGGCCGCATCTTGCTGGGCCGCCGGCTGCTGTTGCTCCAACCGCTCCCTTTGCCGAGCCGCCTGTTTGCGTTCCTCGCGGTCGGCGTCGATCCGCGTGGCGATCTGCTGGGCGCGATCGAGCAGCTCGCTCAACGATTCTTCCGCCGCGACCGCCGCGCCGAGTTTCTCCAGTTCCGTCCGCAGATCGTGGCGCTGCTGGTCGATCCGCGCGGTCAGCTGGGCAAGGTCCTCGCGGCGCTGGCGGAGTTCCGCCGCGCGGTCGGCCAACGCCGCGTGTCGCTGCAGCCAGGCACGCATCTCGCGGGGCGACAGGGGCTCGATTCCGGCCGCGTGCCAAGCGTCGCGCCACTCGCCGAGGCATTGCTCGCGCTGCTGCCGGCGGCTCGCAACCTGGCCCGCAACGGCCGCCAAGCGTTCGTCCGTCTGACTTCGCTCGGCCATCAACTGGGCCTTCTCGGCCACGCGCGCCGATTCCCGCCGCAATCGGTCCGCCACGGCGTCCGCGCGTTCGACGCTGGCGGCATACGCCTGGGCCAGATCCTCGGCCGGGCGGAATTCGGCGACGAAGCTCTCCACCGCCGCACCGATCGAGTCGCCGGCCAGCCAAGCCTGCTTGACCAGCCGCCAGCCCGCTTCGCGCCGCTGGCGGGCCGCCGCCAAATCGTCCTCGGTCAACGCGTCCTGGCTGAGTCGCAGGCGTTCGATCTGGCTGTCCAAGTCCAAGGTGCGGGCCTGCAAGCCGGCTTGTTCGCGTTCCAGGCTGCGGAGGTCGCCGTCCCGTTCGGCCAGCTGAGCTTCGAACCGATCGATCGTCTCGGCCGCGGGAACGGGCAGCACCGGGAGCGTCTCGAGCGACCCGGACCACAAGCCCAAGCGTTGGATGTCGATGTCGGTCTGCGTCTGCAAGCGGGTCAGTTCCAGTTCGGCCGGAACGCAGCGTTCATCGGCTTCGCACACGCGTTGCGCCCGCTGGATCGCCCGGCGCAGGTCTTCGACGCTGGGCGCCGGCGGCAGGTCTCGCAACTGGGCGGCGCAGGCTTCCAGCTGGCTCTTCAAATCGGCCAGGCGCCGGTCCGACACCTGGAGATTGGTCACCAGCGGCTGGCGCCGTTCGATCAGGTCCCCGATGCGGGCTTTCTGGGCCCGGGTGATCTGCAACTCGGACGCTTGCTCCGGGGCCATGTCGCGGCCCAGTTGATGCAAGATCTCGCGGGACTCCTCCTCCGCCTGCTCCCGCTGGCCGACCAGCCGCGGCCGATCCCGGGCCGCTTTCTGGTAAGCGCCCAGGCCCTGATTCAGCTGCTGGATCAGCGGAGCGCTACCCAGCACGGCTTCGGAGACAACCAGGCTCTGCAGGTCCGCATCGATGCGGGTCAGCGCGGTCGCCGCTTCGCGGAGCGTCTTTTCGGCGGTCTCCAGCGAGTGCTGCGTCTGCATTCGCCGATCCGAGAAGTCGGAGTCCAGGTGCGGGGCGTCGCCGAGGGCCGCCAGCTCCGCGGCCAAACGCTGGCGTTTGGCGGCTAACGGCAGGGCTTGGCGGACGCGTTCCCAACGCTGACGCTGGGCTCGGGTCTGGATCAGCCGCGCATCGATCGCCGCTTTCTCTTGCTGCCAGTCGCGCAGCTGGCTCATCTGCTGCGTCCACTCCGCCGGCCGCAACTGCGACTCCTTGCGGCGTTTGCGGGCGTCGTCCAATTCGGCCAGCGTCTTGTTGATCCGCGGCAGCGAGCCGCGTGCTTGGAACAGCGCGTCCGCATCCTCGGCCAGCTTCGCCTGGACCGCTCCCAGGTCGGACAGCCCGGTTCCGGCGGCGAACAGGGCGCTGCCCAACTCGCCGCCGCCGTGTACCAGATCGTTGCCCCCCCGCACCAACTCGTGGTGATCGATGCCGAACCGCAGCCGGAATTGTGTCTCGTCGACGCCCGCCAGCAGCCGCGCCAGCCGCGTGGAATCGACGCTGGCCGTGTCGTCGCCGTCGCGCAAGGTGTCCTTGGCGGCCTTTCGCCGGATCACGTGCAGTGACTCGCCCGCCTCGTCTTGCAGCACCGCGCCGATCCGCAGTTGGGGATAGCTGTGCACAAAGTTGTCCGGGCACTGCGTAGGAATCCCGTACAGCAAGCAGCGCAGGGCCCGCAGCGCCGAACTCTTGCCCGCTTCGTTGGGACCGAAGACCACGTGCAAGCCGAACTCACCTTCGTCCAGCGGCAGCGCGAGGTCGGTGAACGGGCCGTAGGCCAGCAGGTCCAGTCGCAGCAATCTCACGCCCCGTCCTCCCCGGCCGTCAGCCGCATCCGCAGTAGCGGCTCGACTTGCGCCAGCAGCGAGCGCCAGAACTCGGGGTCCTCGACCCGCAGCGGCTCGTCGCCCACCCCGGCGACCAGCAACTCCGGCGGCAGCTTCTTCTTGAACGAAGCCAGCTCGTCCGTCAGTTCCAGCAACCGCTGGTCGTCGCCGCCGATCTCGGCGATCAAGGCGGACAGCTCCAGCAGCGGACCATCGTCGTTCGCAGCGGACCCCGCCGCAACCTCGTCGGTGGTCTGGAACTTGACTTTCTCGACCCAGATTTCGCCGGCCCCCGCCGCCACGGCCCGGACCTGGTTCGCCCACGCTTCGGGCGCTGCGGCCAGCGCGCGATGGGCTGGGCAGCGGCCCGAGACGATCACGCGGACCGCCAAGGGCAATTCGCCCTGGTCGCGCACCAGGCGGTGCAGCGATTGGCTGATCAGCCCCAGCACATCATCGGCGCGTTTGGCCCCCTCCGCCGCCACGGTCAGTTCGTGCCAGCGGAAGACGTCCAGCGGGACGAACTCCAAGGTCGGCCGGCCGCGCTCGTCGACCGTCACCAGCTGGCAGCCCTTGGCCCCCGTTTCGCGAATGTGACGGCCTTGAATGTTGCCCGGAAACACGATCGGCGGCTCGGCGTGCACCACGCGGGCCTTGTGGATATGCCCCAGCGCCCAGTAGTCGTATTGTCGCGACACCAGATCGCTCACGGCACACGGCGCGTACCGGGCGTGCTCGCCGCCCGACGCCTCGAGCGAAGTGTGCAGGAGTCCCAAGTTGAACGCGCCCGCTCGGCCTAAGGGATACCGCTCGACGACGTTCTCGTCGACTACGGCTGAGGCAAAGCCCTGGCCGTGGAAGACCACGTCACAACGTTCGAGACCAAAGCCGATCTCGCGGCCCGTCAGCGATTCGGGTTTCCGCGTCGCCAGCCGCCGGACGTTGTCCGGCAGTTCCAGCGCCCGCGTCATCTTGTTCTCGGCGTCGTGGTTGCCGCTGACCAGCACGACCGGGATTCCGGCCTCGCGCAGCTTGCTCATCTGGCGGACGAAGAACAAGCCCGTGTTGAAGTCCGGCCAATCGCCGTCGTAGACATCGCCGGCGATGACGACGAACGCGACTTGCTGCTCGCTGGCGACGCGAACCAGGTTCTCCAGCGCCCGCCGCGTCGCGCCGCGGATCTCGTCCACGGGCGCTCCGTCATAGCGGTCCAGGCCCCGCAGGGGACTGTCCAAGTGAATGTCGGCGGCATGCAGGAATTTGAACATCGAACTCAGCCGAACACCGCGTCAGGGCTTGGCCCGCTTGATCGTCAAGTCGGCGTACGCCGGCAGCTCGCCGACCAACGGCTGGGCGTAATCCAAGAACGCCTTGGTCACAAACATCCCGTCCCGGCGAATGAACTTGTCGGGCATCGGCCGGGCCGCATTTGCCACCTCGCGCAGCGGAATCGTGCCAAACTGGCTGCCGTATGGTTCGCCGGGCTTGCTGGTCCGCTCGATCGTCACCATTACGCCTGCGATGCCCCGTTCCGCCAACCGCACAGCTTCCCGCCCGCAGCCATACGCCTCGTCGATATCCAACTTGACCGCCCGATCCGCCGCGCACATCTGCAGCGATTCGGTCACCTGGAACTCGCCCCGCCAGCCGAACTTATCGCTGATGATCCGGTGCAGGATCATCGCCGCACTGGTGCCGCCCATCGCGCCGAACTCGACGTTCTGGAACGCGTCCTTGGTCTGAGACGCGCTGACCGGCGTCCCGTCCGCGTTCGTAATCCCCTCGCCGCACACGATCGATACGAAGCCGTACCGCTGCTGGGCGTCGGCGACGGCGTCCAGGAACGCTTCCCGATCGAAGGGTCGCTCCGGCATCAGGATCAAGTGCGGCGCATCCCCGGCAGACCGCTTGGCACACGCCGCCGCCGCAGGCAGCCAGCCGGCACTGCGTCCGACGGTCTGAAAAATCGTGAACTGGTCGACGCGCTGCATGTCGCGGGCCAGCCGGCCGCCCTGCAGGACGCTCAGCGCCACATAGCGGGCGGCGCTGGGAAAGCCCGGCGTGTGGTCGACGCCGAACAAGTCATTGTCGACTGTCTTACAGACGCCGACGCCGTGCATCTCGTAGCCGTGCTCGCGAGCGTACTCGACGACGCGGTGGATCGTGTCCATCGTGTCATTGCCGCCGATCATGAAGAAGTACCGGATGTTGTACCGCTTCAGCTGCCGCAGGATGGGTTCGAAATGCTCGTCCTTCAGTTTCAGGCGACTGGACCCCAAGGCGCTGCTGGGCGTCGTCCGCAGGCCCTTGACCGTGGCGGGTAATTCGCTGCCCAGGTCCAGCAAGAAGTCGTTCAAGACGCCTTCGATTCCAAACCGCATCCCAAAGATCCGCCCGATCACCTTCGAGCGAACCGCCGCCTCGATCACCCCCGCCAACGAGGCGTTAATTACGGACGTCGGCCCACCCGACTGTCCGACAATCGCATTTCCCTTGAACATGGCTCGTGTCTTTCTTCTCCGCGAACAGAATCACACCCCCCGCCCCAAACTCGCTACAAATGGCGACGGGAAGCCATCAAGTTTACACGAACTCGGCGCCCTTGGTAAACCGGCTGGTGGCCTAAAAGCTGGCCGCGTAGTCCAGCGATAGATCGTAGCGGGCGCGATCATAGACGGTCGTGAAGACCGTTTGCAGATCCAGCGGCACGTCCGGATCGCCCTGGTTCAGTGGGAGGAGAATCGTGGGCAGCGGATCGCGGACCGTCCACAGGTACGCTTCGGCCCGCGGCCGCCGCTGGCTGCGGCTGACGACGGCGCTGTAGTCCGCGTCAGGCAAGGGCGTTCCCATGGGCATCCGCTGACCGCCACGCAATAGGTCCAGTTCGACCAGGTGCGTCCGGCTTTGGAGAATCTCGTCCCGCTTCTTCAAGTACTCGCGGCGACCGTCGCTGCCGGGGCGCTTGTTGCCGGGCGAGAGTGTCTCCAGCACCGTCACCACCTCGCGCGTGTCCTGCAGGCGGATCACCAGGTACGTTTCCCGGTGCTCCTCGGGCATCGGCAGAGTGCACTCCACGGGCGCGGCGGCTTGCGCCGAGTCGGCGGCGGGGCCCGCCCAGGCCAGTGCCGTCTCTTTCGCCAGGAACACCGCCACGTCCGCCCGGCGTACGGGCGGACGATCGTCCGCGGTGTGCTCGATGTAGATCCGCCGTTCAATCCGGACGAGGTATCGAGGTTCGACACGTGCGGCCAGGGACTCGGATATCGCCGTGTTGAAACGCGTGTGGAAATCCTCCCACTCCGCGCCCTCCAGGAACGGGTCCATGCCGGGAAACGGGGATGGCATCTGCGAAGACCTTCTTTCGTACGGGGTCAACTGCCGAAAGACCGAGGAGCCGTTGTCCTGGCTTGCAGCCAGGCGGAGTCTGCTTCGCCCAGCGGCGGTTCGAGGCTGGCCGTGTAGTCCAGCGACAGATCGTAGCGGGCGCGATCATAGACGGTCGTGAAGAC
>CAIYOB010000555.1 GCA_903927685.1 uncultured Planctomycetaceae bacterium | reverse complement strand
TCCCCAGCAGGACCAGCAGCCCGGCGCCGACTTGGGCATGCCCCGACCAGAAGAACGGCAGCCCGAACCGCTGGCGGGTAAAGGGCTCGCCGTCCGGCGCAAACGCCCGCTCGACGTGGATCGACGCCAGCCCCAACGCCATCAGCGTCAGCGCCAGGAACGACGTGTCGCCCGCTCGGCCGAACACGGCCAGCAACAGCATCAGCGTGAGCGTCGCCCCGGCCTCGACCGCGTACACGAACAGCGGATCGCGCAGGACATAGACGGTCGCGATGTACAGCAGGCAGCAAACCAGGCCACCGATCCACAGGTGGTCGTCGACGCTCACCAGGTCGACGTGGGCGTAGAACCAGAGGTTCAGCGGTGCCACGACGCAGCCCAGAAACGTCAAGGCTTGACCGGCGATCCGAAACCGGGCCTGCAAGGAGACCCACCAGCCGGCAGCCAGGATTGCCAGACTGCCGATCCCCAACCCGGCGGCCAGGACCAGCTTGTTCTCGAAAATGCCGAGGCTCGTCAACCAGACCACGATTCCCAGGACGGACAAGCCGCCGCCCAGGGTCAACATCCATTGAATGCTGCGCGGGTCAAGTAACGCCTCGAACATCCGCTGTAGCGAGAGAGCCGTCGTAACCCCTTTGGCCTTCGGCGTCGCACTCGGGGGGTCGAAATACTGCTGGATTGCCGCGCCGGGTCCGGCTGCCGTCGGCGAGACCAGTTCGGCGTCGATCGGCGGCTCGTCCAAATGGGGAACTTGCAGCACGCAGCCGCAGTAAGGGCATTCGGCACGCTTCCCGGCAAACTCGTCCCGGGCGCGCAGCCGCCTGCCGCACGACACGCATGAAAACGTCGCCGCCATCGAAGGTCTCCCGGCAAAAAGGAATCGAACGCCAACGGCCCCGAAACCGACGGATCTTCCGCAGACTGCTCTAACGCGAAAAGAAGGGCGAGAACAGATAACTTCATCCCGCAGGGCCTGCGACCGGCCCGCTGTTCAGTATACTCAATTCACATGCTGGCCACATCGCCTGGCCCAGCGAAGCGTGGCCTGCAGCTTGGGAGACTGGGCCGGATCGTCGTCGTAGTACTGCATGATCCCCCAGCTGCCCCACTTGCTCCACGAGCCGACGGACGAGAAGTAGCACAGCAGGTCGCCGCCGGCCGCGGTCCAGGCGTCGAAGTACTTCGTGTAAACCTCGCCCATGCGCGGGTGCCGGTTCGCGGCGTGAAACAGTTGCATAAGGGCCTCGCTGTTCTCGCCGCCACCGACACCAACCAAGTGCTGGCCGGCCTCGTACGCGATCAGCTTGAGCCCGAATTTGTCGGCAACTTTCTTCTGATCCGCGATCCAACGGATCGACTCGGGCAGCGCCGTCTGCTCGACGTAGTCCAGCACCTGATCCACCGACCATTTCTCGACCACGGCGGTCGTGAGTTTGTCGCCGAATGCGGGCACATTGAAGGTGACGTACGGCGCGATGGCCAGCGCGTCGGCGTGCCGGTAGGCGTCCTGGAATTCGACGATACGTTCCGACACGTAGGGGTTGGCGCCCTGCGTCGGCAAGACCCGCACCAAGCGCTCGCGACCGCCATAGACCTGCTCCCAGATCTGGAAGATCTGCACCGAGCGGTAGGCCGTGTAACGCCACGCCGCCTCCCAGGGCTTGTCGGCAAATCCGAGCCGCTGCCCCTGCTCGCCCGCGTACCGGGATTGGGGGAACATCCCGTTCCAGACCTCGTTGGAGTATTCGACGTAGACCTTGAGCCGTGGATCGAGCCGCTCCTTGACCAGCTGTGCGAACCGCCGCACATAGTCGTCGTCGGCCAGATGCGGGATGCAGAACCAGGGATCGGCCTGCAGACGGTTGGCGAGATCCAGCATCACTTCCAACGCGACTCCCTGCTCCGCATACGTCGCGTCTTCCAACTGCGGCCGCTCCGACCAACTCTGAATCGTCGCTCCGTTGGTGTGCATCCAATCCATGAACCGCAAGCAGGCCACGCCCTGCCAGCGTTTGAGGAACGCCGGATGGAACGGCTGCTGCCGGTAGCGGTCGGCGAAGCCCGGCATGATCACGCGGATGTTCCGCAGCGGGTCCTGCGAGTCCGTTTCCAGCAGCCGCAGGAAGAAGCCGCCTTTGGCTG
>CAIYOB010000554.1 GCA_903927685.1 uncultured Planctomycetaceae bacterium | reverse complement strand
TGTTCCAGGACAGCGTCGTCCTGCACGGCTCGCCGGTGACGATCACCCTCTCGGCGTCGAAGACGCGGGACAATGCGGGGCTCGACGATCTGGTTGCCGATCTGAACGGGGCCTTGAAGGGGCACGGATTGCTGCTCAAGGACTCCAGCAGCGGGACGCAATATACGTCGGACCTGACCCAGTACTTCGAGTTCGGCCGGCTGGGCGATCGCGTGGTGCTGCGCGACAGGATTTTTGGGCGCGAGGAATGGAAGCTGACGGTCGATCCGGCCAACGCCGCCGCGACGCAACTGCACCTGGCCACGTTCCAATGGGACGGCACTCGGAGCCAGTCGTCGCCCCTGTACGTGCGGGGCATGGTGTCGAACCTGCCGAGTCAGCCGCTGTTTGCCGATTTCAACAAGGACGGAATCCAGGACCTGCTGGCGTTCAATCCGGGGAGCACGACGACCAGCGTGGCCTTTGCCGGCTCCGCGGCGGCCTGGCTGGGGCAAGCCTGGTGGGGCTTCCCGGCGGCTCAGGTCAGCCAGGCGAGCGGACTGGACTATCAGCAAGCGTTCCTCCTGGGCGACGTGAACGGCGACGGCCGCGCGGATTTTGCCTTGGCGGCCGGCAACGCGGCCGAGCATATCACGGTCGTCGAGGTGTACCTGGGGGCGGCTCCCAACACGACACTCACTCCCAGCACGACCTACACCGCGCCGTCGGGAAAACGGTTTGCCGTGGCCGCTTTGGACGATCTGGACCACGATGGCCACTCCGACTTCGGCATTCGGACCATCGACCCGGCGACAGCCTCGTCGGTGGTGACGGTGTACTTCGGCGGCGGCCGGGTGGTGACGGTGACGGGGCTGACGGACGGCGGCGACCTGGCGTCGCTGGGCGACATCAACGGCGACGGGCACGTCCAAGGTGAGTTGTTGGTGGACGGCAAGTTGCTGGCCGACTTTGGCTTGGTTTCCGCCGGCCAGCACACGATTGCCTCGCTGGCTCCGGTGGCGGTGGCCCTGGATCAGCTGGTCGGCCTGGGCGACTTGGACGGGGATGGGATCGGAGACGCAGTGCAGTTTTCCCGCTGGCAGCCCAACCCCAGTCAGAGTACGGCCTGGCAGCCCGTGGCCAAGATCTTCCTGGGGGCAGCTCAGGCCAGCGGCGAATCCTGGTCCGACTGGGTCCAACAGCGATTCGCCGCCCCGGACCTGCTCCTGCAGCTCGCTTCGCCGCCCAATTGGTCCGGCCAAACCCTGGGAACTCTGGACCGCCATCTGTTGCGGCGCGTGGGGGACGTGAACGGCGACGGCCGGGCGGATTTGGCCATGTCGGAGTACGACGCAGGCACGGTGCACGTGTTCACCAGTCCGCTTGTTTTGGCCGAACGTCCCAGCCCGCAACGTCCGGAGCCCGACACCTTCGACGAGCTGGCGCCGCCAGCTGCGGCGGCCGGCACGACCGGTCTGGATCTGACCGCCGCGCAACCGGAGTTGGCCGCTGCGGCGTTCGTTCCGGGGCCGGCCTGGGCTCAGGACGTGGGCTACGAGTTTGCGCCCCTGGGGGATTTCAACGGCGATGGCTGGCCGGATCTCCTGGTCGATGTCGCGGGACACTATCAAGTGCTCCTGGGGCCGATCAATCTGGACGCATCCTTCCGCCTGAGCGACCGGCCGAGCGTCGCGATCGATCCATCCCTGGGCTATCCGTCCGTACTCGCAGACAGCTTCGGCGACTTTGACGGCGACGGTCTCGTGGATTTGGCCCTCTATCAAGACGGAGCCGACGCCATCACGGTGCGAATCGTGACAGGCGGCACGAATCTGCCGCGCCAGCTGACGACCGTCGATGTCGCGTACACCCTGGCGCTTCCTCGGACCGACCCCGTAGGGAAATCCGATGCCACGGTTCATCTCTTCCAGTGGAATGGCACGGGCGGCGACGACCTGCTGGTCGTGGGCTCGCTGCCCAAGGGAACCGGCCTGCAGACGTTCGGGTACATCTATACCGACGGCAATCTGACCACTCCCGCCGTGACGCTGCAATACGATCCGCACGGCGATACCACCGCGGAGTATCTCGATGTGGCTGTGGGCGGCGACATCAATGGCGACGGTCTGGAGGACTTGCTGCTGTACACCCAGGGCCAGGTGGAGAACCTCGCCGGACGCTCGGACGGAAGTTCCCCGGTGGTCCTGAACACCCGCGACGCGGCTTGGCGAACGCCGTCGGGCTCGCACGGCACGATGCAGCGTTTGGGCGACATCAACGGCGACGGCCTGGACGACTTCGCGGTGGCCATGACGTCCGTCACGCCGGTCGGTGTCGGGGCCCAGCCGGGGCTCTACGTTTACCTGGGAAGCACAGACCTCACCAGCCACGCGGACCCGGATCTGGAGATCTCGCTGGCAGCGGGGACCGGCGTCAAGCAGGGACAATCACTGGTTGCGGACGTCGCCGTCACGGCGGGAGACTTCAACCGTGACGGCCGCCAGGATCTGGTGGTTGGCCGGTATGGCTGGAACGTCATGCAGGGCAACAACAGCCTGGCCTCGGATAATCGCGGCCAGGCCTGGATCTTCTGGTCGATCGCGGGTCGGGTGAAGCAGGCCGACGGGCCGCTGCAACTGGACGATGCCGAGACGACGTTCGTCGGCGAGCAGCAGCAAGACCATTTCGGTTTCTTGTCCCGGGAATCCTCCCAGGATCTGAACGGCGACGGCATCGACGATCTGCTGATGGGGGCGCCCGGGGCCAGCAGCAACCTGGGCGGCGTCAGCATGCAATCCGGCAAATTGTATCTCGTGCCGGGAATCGCGGCCCCGGACGCCGGGCCCGGCCTGGGCCCCACGGCGACGCAACCGCCGCAGACGTACGACGTGCTGACCAACCGCACGGTCACCGGCGCCGGCGATTTCCTGGTCGATCTGCAGACCGGCCAGCCCGAAGTCTACCAAGGCACACTGAACGCCGGTCAGACGGAGCATTGGTATCGGTTCACGAGCCTGGGCGCCGGCCAGGCGGGCGACTACGTCTACGTCTCGTCCG
>CAIYOB010000553.1 GCA_903927685.1 uncultured Planctomycetaceae bacterium | reverse complement strand
GCTCCCCAGCTGGCATTTTCGCCGGGCGAGGTGAAGCCCCAGGGGTTGGTAATGACGTGGGCCACCCAGCCTCGCGCGTTGTAATAGGCCCGCGCGGCCTTCCGCCCTGGCTCAACCAGCGCCGCAATCAGCTTGTGCAGCGGCTCGTGCAGCTCCGGCAGATTGCATACCTCGGCCGGCCAGTAGTTCATCTGCACGTTGATGTCCAGGTGCCAGTCGCCGTTCCATGGCGTCTGGATTTCCTCAGCCCAAATGCCCTGCAGATTGGCCGGCAGACCGCCCGGTCGCGAACTGCTGATCAACAGGTAGCGGCCAAAGTTGAAGTACAGCGCAGCCAAGGCCGGATCCGGCTCGCCCTGGGCGAACTTCGCCAGCCGCTCGACGGTGGTCAACTGGCTGTTGCCGGTGGCCGGCAGTTGCAATTCGACACGCTTGAAGTACTGTTCGTGATCGGCCTGCTGGGACGCTCGCAGCTGGTCGTAGGTCTTCCCTGCCGCCTGGTCGAGATCGTTCCGTGTCGCGGCCACGGGATCGGCCAAGTGGCGACCGGCGAAGCCCCGGAAGTTCGTCGCCGCGGCCAACAGCAGCACCACGTCGTCCGCCCTATCTACCACCAGCGTGTTCCCGTCGCTGCGGACGGTGCCGCCGCGGGTCACCGCCCGCAGCCGAGCTGCATAGCTCACGCCCTGGCCTCCGCGGCCATCATCCAGTGTCCCGGTCATCAACAGCTCTTTGTCACCGACGGCCGCGGTCAGGAACCGCTCCGGCCGGTCCAGCCGCACGGTGAACGACAGCGCCCCGGATTGGTCCGCGGTCAGACGCGAGACGAGCACTTCGTCGGGCGCGCTGCTGAAGTGCTCCCGAGTGTACCGCACGCCGTCCCGCTGGTACTCGACCCTCGCCAAGGCCGTGGAAAGGTCGAGCGTTCGGGAATACCCGTCGGCCGCAGCCTGGGCTGCGGCGTCCGGCATGGTGACGCCGACAAACTCAATTTCCGCGACTTGAAAGTGCGTCACGCCCGGGTTCGGCAGGAACGTCAGGCGAAAGAACCGGCACGCGGCGGGCCGGGCGATCGGGTAGGTGCGCGTCTCGTGCCGCGTGGCGAACAGCGGCTCATCACGGTGCTCGTCCAGCAGTTGCCAGGCCGTGCCGTCCGGCGAGCCTTCCAGTGTCCACGTGCGCGGATCGCGGGCCGGAACGTCTTCGGCCGAAGTCAGCCGGTACTCGCGCGGCGTCGCTTGGTCCGGACCGACGTCCAGTTGCCAGACCACCGGCCGACCGTCGTGGATCAGGCACCATTTCGTATCCTTGGTTCCATCCGCCGAGGATTCGATTTCCTGGTCCTCCGACCAGGCACGGTGCCCGCTGGTGCAGCGAAGCGATGGCCCGCTGGACGCTCCGCCGAACTGCAGCCGCAGATTGCCGAGTGTCTGGTAGCAGCCGAACGGCGCGTTGGCTCCGCTCCCATGACCGGAACCCTGCCCCTGGCAGGTAAAGTTGGCGTTGACCAGCCGCTCGGCCTCGACGTTCTTGCCTTCCAGCAACAGCCGCCGGATCTCCGGCAGCACCTGGTGCGCGTCGGGCCGATCCGCGTCGTCGGGCGAGCCGGACCAAAGCGAGCTTTCGTTCAGCACAATCCGTTCCTCGTCCACGCCGCCGAAGACCATCGCCCCGAGCCGTCCGTTACCCAGTGGCAGCGATTGTTGAAACCGTGTCGCTGGTTTGTCAAACCGCAGCGAGGTGGTGGGATCGGCGGCCGCGGACAGGAGCGGCGTCAGCAGGAGAATCACGAACAGCACGGGACCACCGTGCGATCGCCGTTGAGCAGTCGGAATTGGCCGGGATGACATGGAGACATTCCTTGTGGCTGTTCGAGTTCGAAGATTGCAGCAAGTTCCGTGTTCTGCGTACAATCCCTGGACAACCGGCAGCATCACGTGCCGCACGTCCACGTGAAGTACCAGGATCAAGAACCCGCCGTCGCGATTCCAGACGGACAGATCTTAGAGGGCGGCATCCCGCACAACAAGATGAGGCTCGTGCTGGCGTGGATCGAAATCCATCGCGAAGAACTCGTGGCCGACTGGGAGACCACGACATCTGCCCCGTCTACGGCGTCTTCCTTTCCGCCAGGCACAACACGTGGCCGTCCAACGTGCACAGATACAACCGTCCGTTGGCGGCCGCCAGGCCGTCCCAAACCGGAGGGGCCGCCAGCGGGCAGTCCGCCAACTTCTGACCGCCGTCGGCGGAGACGGCCCAGAGCAACGCTGCGGTGCGGCCTTCATGAGCGGCCGACAGGTCCTCGAGCCCCGCCCCCTCCGGCGGCCCGGCCAGGAACAGCGTCCGATCCGCCAGCACCATCGCCCGAGCCAGCAACGGCACCTCGACCGACCAGCGCATCACCGCCTTCGGCTCGGCCGCCGCGACGGCTTTCCTGGCAGGTTGGCCTGCTTTGCGAGCGGGTTTGGCCGGCGGCGACACCAGCGCCGGCAACTGCTTGTCGAAGGACACCAAGTGATACCGCGCATTCAGCCCGGCATGGACCCCGTTGGCGTATTGCTGGCGGCCAAAGCCATAGGTCGCGTGCTGGTCCATGACCATGATCTGGCCGGACGGAACCCGGTTGCCCATGTTCGGCCATGCCCCCCAGCCCGAAGCCATCTGCCCGCCGTAGATCCAGTAGGTGCGATGCCACCAGGCGTCGTCCAGAAAGCCGGCGGCGCTGTGCAGATGCCGCACGGCTTTCTTCAGCAGCACGCCCTCCAAGTCGAAACTCTCGTGCCGCATGAAGACCAGCGAACCGTCGCAGGACAATACGTCGTTCAGGTGCCCTGTCGCGCCGGTCCCGCCGCGGTCATCCACGCGAGTCTGCGACAGTTCCCGGCCGGTCCGGGCATCCAGCCGATACAGCACAATCCCGCCGTCCAGATACGACGATCGGCCTGCCGCGCAGAACACGACGCCGTCCTGGACCAGCACGCTGCCGGGCACCGGCCAGGGCGATTCCAGCTGGCCATAGGCCACGATCCGTTCATCCCACGGCGCCGCACGAAACCGCCACACCAGCCGGCCGTCGCTCGAGTTCAAGCAGTAGACCCAGCCGTCCGCACAGCCAAACAGCACCCGAGCGGCATGGATCGTCGGCGGCGAATCCACTCGACCGCCGGCCACGAATCGCCACAACAGAACGCCGCTGGTCGCATCGAGCGCCAGGACCTCGTGATTCTCCGTCGCCGCGACAAACAACCGACCGCCAGCGATCACCGGGGCGGTCAGTTTACCGCCGACTTTCGTCTGCCAGGCCGGGGCCAGGTAAGCCGGCACAGGCGTCGGCGTCGAACCGCTGCGAACGGCGTCCCGGCGATAGGTCGGCCAATCGAGGTCGGAACTGCGTGACGGCGGATCGGCCAGTTCATAACCCGGTCCGACTGCCAGCCGCTCCGCGTTCGCCTCGCCCTGCTCCGTGCTTCCCGCTCCCTGCTCCTCCCTGCCCGCCCGCGCCGGAGCCAGGGCGGTGAAGCTGTTGAGTTTCGACAGAATGAAACACGCACAGGCGTGCGGCGGCGCGTACAGCAGGCCGTTGGCGGGCATGACGCCGAACTGGCAGGCGCCGCGGACCCAGTGATTGGCCACGGGCGTCCCGCTGTCCAAGTCGATGAACTCGGCGCCCGCGCGGCCCGTGATCAGAAAGCGATCCGTCGCCTTGTTACGATAGCAGCGGTGGTGCCCCATCCCGATCGCGTAGAACTGCTGGTCGTTCGGGCGCGTCTGGCGGACTTCACCCGTGGCCAGATCCCGGCCTTGCGTGATGCCTGGATCGAGGGCCTTGACCAGGTCGCCGCTCCACACCAACCCTCCGGCCACCAGCACGTCGACCGGCGAGTTGTAGCCTTCGCGCGCCGGCGCGGTCCACAGCCGCCGGCCATCCTGGGCCGAAAACGCGATCAGTTCGCCCCGCGGTGAATTCCCGCCGGCGCTGTTGACGGACCAGGCCAATTCCCCGTCGGCCGTGGCGGCTCGATCGGCCGACAAGACCACGTCGCCACGGCACACCAGCGTCGGACCGCTCCATGTCGGGCGCACCGGCGCCAGCGGACGCTCCGCGCGCCAGATCTCCTGGCCGCGTTCCGCGTCAGCGCAGATCACGTGCCGCAGGTTCTCGAACACCACACGCTTGCCGGCCGCCGCCAGTGCCGTGGGCATCAGGTCAGCGACATCCGGGCCGGTCTTGCTCCACAGGGTCTCGCCCGTGTCGGCTCGCACCGCCCAGAGACTCTTGGACGACGCCGGTGCGCCGTAAACGGGCCAGAAGTTCCAGCGTTCCGCGGCGGATCGCGCCAGTTGGTCCTCGTCGGCGGCCGCCAACAGCGAGTCGGCCGTCACCACCAACAAGATGCCGTCGTGGCAGATGAATTCCGTGGCGTTGGCTGTCTGGGCATAAGTCCGCACGGTGCGGCCCGTGGCGGCGTCCAGTGCACACACGGGACTGCCGTAGCCCAGCGTGACATAGACGCAGTCGCCGACGGCCACCAGTCGCCGCGCCAATTCGGCCGGCCCGCTGCGAAATCCGCGCAGATGATACTGCCAGTCCTCGATCGGCCGTCTCCACAGCAGCACGCCGTTAAACGCATCGCGCGCCAGCAAGACCCATTTGGGCGGCAAAGCCACCGACGCCGTGGGCGCTTCGTCGACGATGGAAAAGATCCGCCCGCCCGACGAGACGACCGCGCTGGTGGTGGACAGGTGGTCGTGACTGCGGGCCCATTTTGGCTCGACGACCCACTGCAGGTGCTGCGGCGGTCCAACCGCCGTATCATGCGAGACCGCGTTGTTGCTGGCGTCGTACAGGTAATGCGTCCACGCGTCCATGGCCTGCGGCCACGGCTTCGTTAATTTGTCAGTGGTCATTGGCCCTTTGCCACTGGCGAGAAAGACCGCCACGCCGCCCGGCCGGAGGACGCGGAGGAGTTCTTCCTTGGCGACGGACAACGGCCTGCTGACCACGATCAGGTTGACAAGATTGTCCGCGTAAGGCAGGCGCGGACCGCGCCACTGGTCGACCGAAGCCCGGCCGTCCAGGCCGAGCGACCGGAGGTGTTCCCGTGCCGCCTGGACGTTCCCGACGTCGGCATCCAGTCCCTGGACGAGGAAGCTGTCATTCGCGCGGAGCGCCGCCGTCAGCTTGCCGTCGCCGCAGCCGATGTGCACCACCAGGCCGCCCGTGACGCCGGTGGTTTCGAGAACCTTCTGCACCCCAGGCTGTTCCGCCGCGTTGGCCCCAACAGCAAGCGCGATCGTCAACAATACCAGTCTCATCGTTCTGCCTCCCACCCTGGCAGATTACCGTCTGGCGGCGGCAAAAGCAACCTTCCGCAGACTTCGCCATCGCGGGCACCGACAGGCATCTTCCGTATTTACATCGGAACACCGCCCGCCCACAATCAAACGCTTCGCACGTACCCAGATGACCGGATTCAACGAGGCCACGCCGCTGCTCCCCTCCGGCCTGCTGGGCCAGTGCGGCTGATGGCCGCGAAACGAGCGGACACTGCCAAGCGGCAAGAACCAACCCCAGGGAGATAAGTATGCGTCTGCACAAAACGACCACGTGCTTCTTGCTTGCCGCATTGGCGGGCAGCGCCGCAGGGGCGGCGGAGGAGATCAAGCCGTTGGCGCCACGGCCGCTCGTTCGCGAGGTCGAGACGGGCTATCTCTTGAACAGTTTCTTCCTGTCGCCCCGACCCTACAGCTGGAGGCAGAAAGAGACGGTCAAGCTTTCCGGTTGGGACCTGGACAAGACGGGCGGCTATTTCGACTATCAGCCGAACTGTGAATATCCTCAGGGATTCGCCTTTCACAGCGATTGGTTCAAGCTGGTTGACACGAGCCAGGACTCGGCGCTGACACTGAAGCATCAGATCGCCCGGCAGACGGACGGCACGCTGACACTGGAATTCCGCTTCAAGCTGCCGACCCTCATGAACGGCGTTTGTTGGCAGCTGCGGGATCTCGAGCAAGCCGGTGTCAGTCTGGTCACCCAAGACGGGAACCTGTGCTGGGAAGCAGGCCAAGTCATCATCCCGATCGAACCCAATCGCGACTATGGCGTCCAGGTCGTGGCCGATCTCGCGGCGAAACAGGCTGACGTCTATGTCGATGGCGAACTCAAGGCCCGGGATTGTGCCTTTCTCCAGCCGATTCAAAGCGTCGACTTTTTCCTGGTCAAGACCGGCGACGCGGCCGTCGGCGAGCTGGATCTCAATCCGGTCACGATCTACAAAGGCTATCACCTCAACGAGACCTTTGTCACCTGCGGCGTCGGCAAAACCCCAGCGGGCTGGGAACTCCGCGACGCCGGGATCGAAAAGTTCGAGTGCGGCACGAAGCCGGATATCTTCAGCCTTCAGGTGACCGGCGAGGCGAGTCGAAAGATCGGCACCTGGACGGAGAGAACCGTTGTCGCGTGCCGATTCCTGTTGCCCGTCACCGCCGAGGGCGTGACCATCGATCTCGGCGGCCTGCGTCTGGAGAAGCTCGTCAACTATCGGTCGAACTTGTGGTACGCGGCCAAAGTCGTGGCCGATCCGCAATCCCGGACGGCTGAAGTCATCTTGAACGGCAAACCCCTGCCGCAGAAACTGGCCTTCGCCAAGGCGACCGAGTCGCTCCGCTTTGCCGGCAACCTCTGGGTGGACGATCTCCAGGTCTATCCTTGGCGTGACTATCCGGCGGACTATGTGCCCGAGCCGCAGCCGGTCAAGGCGGAGATGATGCTCGGGGTTCAAAGCTGCAATCTCTGGCGGGAAGGGACTGCCTATGCCGGGTGGGACTACGTTTATCCCTATCGGGACAAACGCGAGCCCTACCTGGGCTGGTACGACGAGGGCAACCCCGAGGTGACCGATTGGGAGATCAAGTGGAAGGTCGAGCACGGCATCGGCTTCGAGCAGCACTGCTGGTACCGGCCGAACAACGCCGTCAATCAGCCCATCAAGAACGGGGTCCTGGACCACGCGCTGATCCAAGGGCTGTTCAACGCGCGCTACTCGCACCTGGCCAAGTTCACCATCATGTATACCAACGAAGGCGCCGGTGCGACGAATCCACGGGATTGGCGAGAGAACATCATCCCCTATTGGATCGAGTACTTCTTCAAGGATCCGCGTTACCTGACGCTCGGCGGCCAGCCGGTCCTGGCCGTTTACAGTTACCGGAATTTCCTGGCCAGTTTCGGCGGTACGTCCGGGGCACAACACGCCCTCCAGACGTTGCGTCAGGAAGTCGTGAAGGCGGGATTTCCCGGGATCATCGTCCTGATGGAAGAACGTACGGGGGATGTCAACCAACTGAAGCAGATCAAAGGACTCGGCGTGGACGCCTGTTATGCCTATACCTGGGGCGCCGCCCAGGATCAGCGGCAGCGTGAGAAAAATCTCCGGCAGCGCCAGGCCGCCGAGGCGGTGGGCCTGGGGATGTTGCCGAGCATTTCCATGGGCTGGGATCGGGAAGCCTGGGGGGTGCAGGACGGCTTTTGGCTCCCGCCGCAGGATTACCAAGCCCTGGCGCGATGGGCGAAGGACGAGTTCATGCCGGGCTTTGCGGCCGACTCGCTGGGGCGGCGCATCATCATGCTCGCTAACTGGAATGAATTCGGCGAAGGCCATTTCCTGCTGCCCTCGACCCTGGCGGGATTCGGCTATCTTGATGCCTTGCGGGAAGTGTTCGCCGGGGGCGGCGCCCACGAGGATTCGCAACCAACCGCGGGGCAGAAACGGCGTTTTACCATGCTGTATCCGCGGGAGTGAAGAACTGTTTGTCAGGATGTCAGGACTCGGGACGTTTCGCGTCCGCGGCGAGGCAGCTGACTTGGCCGTCCACTGTCGAAAGGTACAGCCGGCCACGGGCGGCCATCAGCCCGTCGAATACCGGCGGAGCTTCCAAGCGGATTTCGAGAGTCTTTTTCCCGTCGTTGGGATCGAACGCCAGTAGGACGGCACCTCGCCGGCCTTCCAATCCGGCGAGCGGATCCGCCGGGTCGCAGACATCGGGGGGCCCGGCGGCAAACAGCGCATCGGCGGTGCGGACCAGCGCCCGGATGCGGACGGGCGTGTTGGTCATCCACTGAGGCGGCTCGGCTCGGGCAAAGCCCACGTCCAGATTCCAGCATTTCTGCAACGCGCCCTCCTGAGGCAGCCAGCGCAGCCAGTCCGGCTGCTGCCGCGGGTTCACCACGACCGGTCGCGCGGCGTTGCTGTCCGCCACCAGGAAGTAACCGTCGGTCGCGGGGAAGAACAGCGGACTGAGCACGTTGCGGCGCACGAAACACTTCACGGCGTACGTGTGCTCATCGTCGAACACCAGCAGCTCGCCCTCCTTGGGCGCCTGGTGGGCAAAGTTGAAGGCGGTCCATTGGTCGCCCAGCATCCACTGGTTGCGACTGAACCACGAGTCATCCAGAAAGCCGGCGTTGGCGAACAGGTGCTCGCCGAACTGCCGCTCGCCCAGATTCCGAACTCCCGGTTCGCCCAGCACCGGCGTGGGCTGCCGCTCCAACTGGGCATTGAAGACATTGTGATACAGGTACAACAACTGGCCGTCGCTGACCAGGATGTCCGACTTGGCGCCTTCCATCGCGTAGGCGTTCTCGTCCAGTTGGCTGACGTCCGGGTGCGGCCCATCCAGTCGGGTCGCGTAACGCTGTTGGCCCGTGCGCGGATCGAGGCCGTACAGGAGCAACCCGCCGTCCAGAAAGCTCGACCGGCCGGCGGTGAAGTAGAGCGTGTCGTTCAGCAGCAGGACGCTGCCGTGGACGGGCCAAGCCGATTCAACTTGTCCGTAAGCCACGACGCAACGGTCCTGTGGGGCGGCCTGGAACCGCCAAGCTAACTCGCCATCGTTGGCCCGCAAGCAGTAGACGGATCCATCCGCCGAGCCGAAGATCAGTCGGCCCTGGTAGTACGTTGGCGACGAATCGACTCGCCCGCCGCAGACGAAATCCCACAGCCGCTTTCCCGTGTCCGCATCCAGGCAGCAGACTTGGCCCGCATCGATCCGCGCGACGAACACACGACCTTCGGCCACGACCGGCTGGGTCAGCCGGCCGCCGAGGGGCATGTCCCACGCCGGCGCCAAGGCGGTGCCCACCCCTGCAGCCGTGCTGCCACTGCGTTTTGCGTCGTGACGGTACATTGGCCAATCCAGCCCATCGCGGTTCTCGGACGCCGGGCTTGGCATTTCCCCGTAGGCCGGCCCACGTTCCAATCGCTCGCCCTGCGCTGCCTCGCGATCTGTGCCGGCCTGCGTATTGGCCGGCGCCAGGGCGAGAAATCCGCCCAGCTTGACACCCGCGTAACAGAAGCAGGGATGCGGGGGGCTGTACAGCAAGCCGTTGCAGGGCAGGACGCCGTACCGGCAGGCGCCGCGGACCCAGTTATTCCGCGAGTGCGGCTCGCCCTGCAGGCTGATGAACTCGACGCCGCGCTTGGGCAGCAACAAGAACTCGTCCGTTGCCTTGCTGCGATAACAGCGGGCGTGGTGCCCGCGGGTGGCCAGCGGTCCGACCTCGACGGTGCGTGCCGGCTGTCCCGTCCGCAGATCGTAGCCCGTCAGGCTCTCGATCTCCGGCGTGCCGCTGGCGTACCAGACCAGTCCGTCCGCGACAAATAAATCCGGCGGATTCACGGCGCCAAAGCCTTTGGCTCCGGGCAGCGTCCACAGGGGCTTGCCATCGGCGGCGGCCAGGGCGATCAGTTGCTTTTGGTTGGCGTGCAGGATCACTTCGTCGTGCACGACCAGCGTTCCCGCGGGGCCGCTATCGGCACGCCAACGTTGTTGGCCCGAATCGCGATCCAGGCAGACCACCGCATTCTGCGTCTG
>CAIYOB010000552.1 GCA_903927685.1 uncultured Planctomycetaceae bacterium | reverse complement strand
GGAAATGCGATAGCGGGAAGGGCGCAGAAGAAGCCCAACGTTGAGGCCAGCCAATGGATCGGGCGAGCGGTGCGTTGGACGCCACGGCGGAGCTTGCCTCCGTCGAGCCATTCCGTGGCGTCTGGTCGCCCGCGGCTCAGACGCTGCCGACGGACGCGGATCGTGCGGTGATCGCGGCGATGGACGGTCGCCGATTCGGCTGGTAGCAACCGCATCGTGATTACATCGCGACGAAGGCGACAGAACGGGCGGCGTGTTGCCGCGCGGATTCTTGATCTTTGGCGATGCGGTTTATGTTGTGAGCCGCCGGGCGTGGCGAACCCGGCGGCTCGTGCCGGAACATCAGCCGCCAATGTCGTGGCCCGCGTGGGGACTCCGCATTGCACTCCCCACGCCAGCTGCTCTACTCTCGGTCGCGGCGGGGCGATAGAATGAATGCTGGACTAGAGGATTCGCGACGTGACCACCACCCCGCCGATCATCCCGACTCCCCGACGCCGCTGGCTACAGTTCAGCCTGTGGACGCGAAGCTCGCCGTGCCACCTGCTTAGCGTTTATGGTCTCTTTCAATTCCATCTTCGCGGTCTGAGGACAAACTGGATGTGCAAGACAGTTGTGTTGGTGAGCCTGCTCCTTGGCAGCATGGCTGAAGCCGGGGAACTCTTGGATCTGTATCGAAATACAGTGAAGCGAGAAGCTGGCCTCCCAAAAGGCCGGTCTCACGGGCAAGTCGAGTCCTGGGACCACGAAATTACTGAAATAGGACTTGAGCGTACGACGTGCCACGGCGTCTGTCCGGCTTATACCATCATCGTCAAGAGCGACGGTTCGTTCCGTTATGTCGGTGAATCGTTCGTCAAGAAAGAAGGCAAGCACACTGGTCGGGTGAAGAAGGGGTCCTTCAACGAACTGGCCAAGTTCATTCGCGACGAAGGATACATGGATCTGGACAGTAATTACTCTCGGGCTGTGACGGATAATCCGGCTGCCTTCACGACCGTCGTCATGAACGGTAAGCGAAAGGTGATCTGCAATTACGCCAACGCTGGTCCGACCAAACTCTGGGCAATCGAACAACTCATCGACAAGTTGTTGCTTGAAGCGAAGTGGGACGACACGGCGAAGCCGGTCACCGATTAGAACGATTTGCGGCAACGCGTACGGCGACCTTCTTATTGCACAACGATGAACACCGCACCAACCACCCCGAAGCCCCGTCGCCGCTGGCTGCACTTCAGCCTGCGGACGCTGATGGTTCTGATGCTGGTGTTTGGCACTGGGTTCGGCTGGCTGGCCCATCAAGTTGAACGGGCACGGGCGCAGCAGAAAGCGGCAGCGGGGATTGAGAAACTTGGGGGCCAAGTAGAGGTAGAGTACGTATCCGGCGGTCTGACCGGGACCGCAGTGGCTTGGTTGGGGAAGTTGTTCGACGAGGACTTGACCGGAGACGTCACTGTGGTCCATCTTGGGAGGACGAGGGTCAGCAACGCGGATCTGACGTATCTCCAGGGACTGACGCAACTCCAAACCCTGGACCTCGACCACACCGCCGTAACTGATCTTGGATTGCTGCACCTGCGTGGATTGAGCGAACTGCAAGAGCTGACGCTCCGGGGAACCAAGGTGACCGATACCGGACTTGCGCAATTGCAGGGGCTGATTCACCTTGAAGGATTGAACCTGTTCGACACTCACGTGACGGACGCCGGATTGCAGTACCTCAGACGCTTGACTCGACTTCGACGGCTGGATCTCTGCGGCACACAGGTGACCGATGCGGGACTGGTTCACCTCCGAGGGCTTCGTTGTTTGGAGTCGCTGTCGCTCAGGGGCACCAGCACGACAAGCGATGGGCTTGTCCATTTGCGCGAACTGACCGGACTCCGGTACTTGAACCTGGCGAACACGCAGGTAACCGACGTGGGACTGGAACACCTTCGGGGGCTGCCTGAACTCAACAAGCTCTGGCTAACGCAGACTCAAGTCACTGACGCGGGCGTCAACGGACTCCAGAAGGCGCTGCCGAACGTGAAGATCGATTGATGACCACCACCGCACCAACCACCACCCCGAAGCCCCGACGCCGCTGGTTCCAGTACAGCCTGCGGACGATCATGGCGCTGATGCTGCTGGTCAGCGGCGGTTTTGGCTGGTGCCATCACCGTTTCTGAGGGCCGATCGACAAAATCCGATGCCCTCCTACCTGCAGAACCAAGCCAAGCGGCATGCGGGCCCACAACGGCCAAGTAACTGGTGCGGTCACCAGGGCTTCGGCGAGTCTCGCGGTCTTCGCCCGGACAGCGAAAGACAGCGGGCATGCGTGCCGCGAGTTGTCGATTCCGTGGCCCGTTCCAGGGCTCCCGAAAATCGTAGGCGTCGTAGAGGGCCTGCTCGCCCAAGAAAGGCAGGATCAGGACTCGCCAACTGTGCTTGGGGCGTCCGTCGTCTCCTCCAAAGGCGGGCGGAAATGAACCGTATCGCCCGTGGTAATTCTGCAGGGCAATTCCAATTCTGCCTACGTTCCGCAGGTCGACGAACCAATATCTCCGGGGTTTTGGCGTGGGGGAGGAACAGATCAACGGCCATAGTCAGCGGGTGAGAGTCCCAGGAGTTTGATGATTTGGCGCTGGAGCGTGGTGAGTTCGGTGACCAGGCACTGCGGTTGGCGGTCGCCCATATCTTCCGTGTCCGCATGCTGCACCGCTAACTGCTCACCCAAACGGCGAAACGGCCCCATCTGCTGCCGGGTAGCACCGCAGCATGCCGTGGCCTGTTCGCGTCAGCCGTTCGATCCGCAGAACTGCCCCACAGGAACCTCGGGAGGCTGCGCTGTGCTCCAGATGCCCGGCGTTGCCCTTCGTGGTAGAATGACCGGGAGGGCCTCGGCACCCCGCCGTACCGTCCGGCGGCTTGCGCGGAGCCGTTTTTGCGCATTCCAAGGAGACCGTCATGAACCGCGAACGACTTGTCCAGTGGCTGAAAAGGGGTAGCCCGCTGGTGACCTTGGTCACCGTCGCCCCGCTGATCGTGGTGATTCTGTGGCTCACCGCTTGCGTCAAGCACCCGGTGGGTGATCCGGAGAAGAGCAAGGTGGACCCGGCTTACACGGGAGCCTGGTTGGAGACGAAAACCGACGGCGCCCGCTCGCTGCTGGTCCTCCGCCCGTACGACTCCCGCACGTACCTGGGGAACATCTTCACCTACGGCAAGGAAGGCGACACGTTTCGGCCTCAGCAGCGGATCAATTGCAAGGCGTGGCTTACGTCGCTCGGCGGCGCGACTTTCCTGACGATGGAGCCGATGAACGTGGGGCATTTCCTGGGCGTGGCTGAGAAGCCGCCTTATTTGGTGGCCAAGCTCAGCTTGTCGGACGGCGTCCTGCAGTTGCGGTTGGTCGACGGCGGCAACGAGGCTGTCAAGAATGCGGCCGACAGCCAGGCCCTGGAGAAGGTGATCGAGCAGGGGGTCAATACGGACGTACTGTACGGAGGCGAACCGGCGATGTTCGCAAAGTCGGAAGACAAGGCCCTGCTCCGTGCCATCCTCGAGGCATTTCGGCCCGAGGGCTGTATGGAATGGTGAGGCTGCTGGGTGCGTGGCTCGTGGCGCCGTTCAACGTCTATGGCGGCATGCTGGCGCTGGCTTGGCTCACGGGCTGGTGGCTGGCGCGGTCGCGAGCCCGGCGGCTGGGCATTCCCGTGTGGCACATCGACTGGCTGCTGCCGCTGCTCCTGATCGGCGCCGGCCTGGGGTCGCGGCTGGGTGGCTTGGTGTCACTGTTGACGCCGAATGCGGTTGCGAACGATCGCGTCCTGTTCGGAGGACTCGTGGCAGGCGTCGCCGTGGCGACTGGCTACGGCTTGACGTTCCGGATCCCATTGGGCCGCTTGGCGGACGCGTTTGCCGTCCCGCTGGCGACGGGGATCGTCCTGTTGCGTGTGGGCTGTTTCCTGGCCGGTTGCTGCTGGGGCGATCTGTGTGCAGCCCCCGGGCGATTGGCGGCGGCGGTCGACGATCCCGTCTGGCGGCGGCAAGTCCAGACGTTTCCCGCGCTGTGCCGCGACGACTTTCCGCTGGCGGTCCGTTATCCCGAGGGCAGCCCGGCCTTCTATCAACATCTGACAGCGGGATTGCTGCCTCGCGGAGCCGAGCGCTCGCTGCCGGTCCATCCTGTGCAACTGTACGAAGCCGTCGCCGTGCTGGCGCTCGGCGGTTGGCTGGCCCTGATGGACCGGCGATTGCTTCGGTGGGGCGAGTCCTTCCTCGCGTTCGGGTTGGGCTACTGTGCGATTCGCTTTGTCTGCGAGTGGTTTCGCGCCGACACGCGACCTTGGGCCTGGGACTTGACGCCGACGCAATGCATCTGCCTGCTTTGCGCTGGCACGCTGGCGACGACTTGGGCGGTACGAGCTGGATTGTCCCGAACGGTACGCGATTAAGGACTACTGAATGCCTGGGTGGCTGTGGTCGAGTGCAGCGAGCCCACAGTCTGCGGAGATTCCGGGGGGCTCGCTGCACTCGCCCCCGGCCCCCCTTCCAGACGCCTTCTCTTTAGCTCGTACCATTCAGGGCTGGCCCGGAGTCCGCGCAGCCCGCCCATGCCATATTCGCCTGGACACCGACGCCTGAACACCGCGTTCCCCCTCCCATTTTTCTCCCCGTTCCTTTATGCTGCTGGCCTCGAACCCCAGGAGGATTCCGATGAGCATTTTGCGAGTTTCACTAGGAGCCTGGCTCGCAGCGACAGCGCTGAGCCTGGCGATCGGAGGCCACGCCGCAGACGCCGCGGCAGCCGAGTTGTTCGTGGCCGCCAACGGCAATGACGCCTGGTCGGGGACGCTGGCCGAGCCGAACGCCGACCAGACGGACGGTCCGCTCGCTTCGCTGTCGCGGGCTCGCGACCAAGCGCGGAGCCAGAAGGGGGCCGGGCCGGTGACCATCCTGGTCCGCGGCGGCACGTATCGGCTGCAGCAGCCCTTGGTCTTGGAACCGCAGGACTCGGGCACGCCGGAACGGCCTGTGGTGATCGCGGCCTATCCCGGCGAGAAACCGGTGCTGAGCGGCGGACGACGGATCACCGGCTGGAAGCCGGGACCGGGCAAGTTATGGCAGGTCGAGTTGCCGGAGGTGCGGGCCGGTCAGTGGTACTTCCGGCAATTGTTCGTGGCTGGCACGCGGCGCCAGCCAGCCCGCTCGCCGAACGAGGGCTATCATCGCATCGCCAAGCTGCTGCCGGGGCCGCCCATTCCCAACGCCAAACCCGTGGCCCGCGACAAATTCGGGTTCGCACCCGGCGATCTCCAGCCGTGGCCGCAACTGGGCGATGTGCGTGTGGTCTTGATGCACTCGTGGGAAACCTCCCTGCATCCGCTGAAATCCGTGGACACCGCGACGAACACCGTGGAATTCGCGGCGCCGATGAGCGAGTGGTGGAGCATCGGATACTGGGAGGATGCGCAACGGTACTACGTCGAGAATGCGTTCGAGTTACTCGACCAACCGGGCGAATGGTACCTGAATCGGGCCACGGGCGTCTTGAGCTACTGGCCGTTGCCCGGCGAGCAGATGGACTCGGCCGAAGTCGTCGCGCCCGTGCTGCCGGAACTCGTGCGTTGGGCGGGCAACGCGGATCAGGGCCGCTGGGTGGAGCACGTGACGCTCCGGGGACTGACTTTTCATCACGCCGACTGGATCCTGTCCCCGCCAGGCAACAGCAGCACCCAGGCGGCGGTCAACGTGCCGGCGGCCGTGCTGGCCGACGGAGCACGGCACTGCGTGCTGGAAGACTGCGAAGTGGCCCACGTCGGCACTTACGGCGTGTGGTTCCGCCGCGGCTGCCAGGACTGCCGAATCCAGCGCAACCACTTGTTCGACTTGGGCGCAGGGGGCGTGCGGATCGGCGAGGCCAGCATGGCGGCCAGCGACGATGCCGAATCCTGCCGCAATGTTGTGGACAACAACCATATTTACGACGGCGGGCACGTGTACGCGGCCGGCATCGGAGTCTGGGTCGCGCAGAGCAGTCACAACCAGCTCTCGCACAACGACATCCACGACTTGCGGTACTCCGGGATCAGCATCGGCTGGAACTGGGGCTTGGAGCCGAACCGGACGCACCACAACGTGATCGAATTCAACCACGTCCACGATCTGGTGCACGGCGTGCTGAGCGATGCCGGCTTGATCTACTGTCTGGGCGTTTCGCCGGGCAGCGTGATCCGCAACAACGTGTTTCACGACATCTGGCCCTACTCGACACCGCCGTTCGGCTGGGGCATTTATCTGGACGCCCAGTGCGGCAACTACCTGGTCGAGAACAACCTGGTCTACAACACCCGCAGCGGCGGCCTGATGTTCAACAACGGCGGCCACGCGCATGTGATCCGGAACAACATTTTCGCCCTGCCGGCCGATTACGGACTGTGGCCCTATTCCGAGAAACGCCCCAGCACATTCGAGCGGAACATCGTCTATCTGACGCAAGGGACCCTGCTGATTCCCTACGGCGAACGGTCGCTGAACGAACGGCTGGCGGCCCAGGAGTCGCCCGGCCAGTGGGACCAGAATCTGTACTGGCACACGGGCGGCGCCGCGCAACTGAAGTTCTATCGGCGTTCCTTCGCGGAATGGCAGGCCCTGGGACTGGATGTCCACAGCCGGATGGCCGATCCGAAGTTCGTGGATCCCGCAGGCCACGACTTCCGTTTGCAGCCCGGCTCACCCGCCCTGGAACTGGGCTTCCAGCCGTTTGACATCAGCACGGTCGGCCTGTACGGCGATCCGGCCTGGGCCCGGGTGGTCCGCCACGCCGACTGCCCCTGCCAGCCGCTGCCGCCGCCACCTCCGCCACCCGTGCCGCTGAGTGTGAACGACGACTTTGAGCAGACTTCGGTCGGCAGTCCGCCGGCCCACGCGCGGACCAGCGGTGAGGAGAGCGGGGCGTCGATCCGAGTCAGCGCCGACCGGGCCTCGAGTGGGCGCCAGAGCTTGAAGGTCACGGACGCCGCGGCGGTCAAGCCATCCTGGCAGCCGCACTTCTACTACGAGCCGAACATGGCGGACGGCACCGTTCGCCACGCGTTTGACGTCTGGCTGGAGCCGGCCGCCCAGTTCTTTACCGAGTGGCGAGACGCGGGCGATTATCCGCAGAACGTCGGCCCCAGTGTGCAATTCGACGGCAGCGGCAAGGTCTCGGTGGCTGGAAAAGTCCTCGCGCAGCTGCCCGCTCAGACGTGGTTTCGCGTCGAGATCGAGGCAGCGTTGGGCCAGGACGCACCGCGCACGTTTCGCCTGCAGCTCACGCCGGCCGGCGGTGCCACGCAGACGTTTGCCGGCTTGCCGATCTCGGGAACCGGGTTCCACCAATTGACGTGGCTGGGTTACAGCAGCACGGCCGCGGCGGACACCGCGTTTTACCTGGACAACCTCACGTTCACACGGTCGGGATCGGCGAAGGAATGACTGACGCGTCTTCGATCGCCGTTGATCGCTTCGGATGCATGCGATTCGCGTGTAGGAGTACGGCACTCCCCCCCGTTCTTGTACACGTACTCGTACACTCCGATCTCTTCCTGGTCCGATTGCGACAGTGATTTGTTTGCCGGTCCCAACCAATCGGAGTCCCGAACCGAACGACGAGCACATGGATGCACTGATGACCGCCTCCCCGAGCTTTCCTCCTCAAGGCGCGATCCGTCAGCCGGACGGTCGCGTCCGCTGGTGCCTATGGGCGCCGCGTTGCGCCGAAATGACATTGGTGACCTGGGACCACAACCCGCCCCGCGAGACCCGCATGCAGCCGACGGGCGAAGGGTACTTCGTGCACGAGTCCGCGGACGTGTCCGAGGGGCTGCGCTATGCCTATCGCCTGCCGGACGGACGAATTCTGCCGGATCCGGCGTCACGCTGGCAACCGGCGGGCGTACATCAGCCGTCGGCCGTCGTCTTGGTCGAGGACTTCTCCTGGACCGACACCGCTTGGTCCGGCGTCGCGCTGGATGATCTGGTGATCTACGAACTGCACGTCGGCACGTTTTCACCGGCGGGCACGTTCGACGGCGTGATCGAGCGACTGAGCGAGCTGGCCGATCTGGGCGTCACCGCGATCGAGGTCATGCCGATCGCCCAATTCCCCGGCGGGCGGAATTGGGGCTACGACGGGGTGCATCCTTATGCGGCCCAAAACACCTACGGCGGTCCCCACGGTTTTCGGCGGCTGGTCAACGCTGCCCACTCGCACGGCTTGGCCGTGATTCTGGACGTTGTCTACAACCACTTCGGCCCGGAGGGAAACTATCTGGCCGACTTTGGCCCGTACTTTTCGGATCGCCACCACACGCCGTGGGGCGCGTCGGTCAACTTTGACGGCCCCGACTGCGAACCGGTGCGGCGGTTC
>CAIYOB010000551.1 GCA_903927685.1 uncultured Planctomycetaceae bacterium | reverse complement strand
CGATGAACGGCGTGATCGGCATGACGGGCTTGCTGCTCGATACGGCCCTGAACGACGAGCAGCGGCGGTATGCGGAGATCGTCCGGACCAGCGCCGATTCCCTCCTCGGCCTGATCAACGACATCCTCGATTTCTCCAAGATCGAAGCGGGCAAGCTGGACTTGGAGATCCTGGACTTCGACCTGATCAGCCTGTTGGACGACTTTTCCTCCACGCTGGCGGTGCGCGTGCACGAACAAGGGCTCGACTTCTTCTGCAGCGTGGACCCGGCGGCGCCGACGAAGTTGCGGGGGGATCCCGGCCGTCTCCGCCAGATCCTCACCAACCTGGCTGGGAACGCCATCAAATTCACGCACCAAGGGCAGGTCGCCGTGCGCGTGGCGGTCCAGACGGAGACCGAGACCGGGGTCCTGCTCCGGTTCTCAGTCCGGGACACCGGCATCGGGATCGCCCGGGACCGCTTGGACCTGCTGTTCAAGAAATTCAGTCAGGTGGACGCGTCGACGACCCGCGAGTACGGCGGGACCGGCTTGGGGCTGGCGATCTCCAAGCAGTTGGCCGAGTTGATGGGCGGGGAAATCGGCGTCGCCAGTGAGCAGGGCCGGGGTTCGGAATTCTGGTTCACGGCCCGCTTCGAAAAACAGGCCGCCACGGCGCCGCCGGTCTCGGACGCGGACCTGCCCGGCAAGCGGGTCCTGGTCGCGGACGACAACCCGACCAGCCGCGAAATCCTGCACGTCCGGCTGGCTTCCTGGGGCATGCGTCCCGAGGAGGTCCCTGATGGCCCCACGGCCATCGAGGCCCTGCGCCGGGCCCGCGCCGAGCGTGATCCGTTTCAGGTCGCCTTGATTGACACCCACATGCCGGGCATGAACGGCGACGTGGTCAGCCTGGCGATCCGCTCGGACCCGGACTTGTCCGGCACGCCGATTGTCCTCCTGACCTCCCTGGGCTGGCCCTGCCAGACGGCCCATTTGGCAGAGACCGGCTATCTGGCCTGCCTCACCAAACCCATTCGGCATACGGATCTGCGGAATGTGCTCGCCAGCGCGCTGGCTGTCGAACGCGGCCGGGAACCGGCGGACCGGCCGGAGGAGAGCCTCCCCAACCCCACGCATCTCGCGGGCTGCTTGGCTCGCCGCAAGGCGAGGATCCTGCTGGCCGAAGACAATTCCACGAACCAGCAGGTGGTCCTGGGGATCTTGAAGAAGCTGGGCCTGAGTGCCGACGCCGTGGCCGACGGCGCCGAGGTGCTCAGCGCCCTGGAGACCATCCCCTACGATTTGGTCCTGATGGACGTGCAGATGCCGCAGATGGACGGCCTGGAGGCCAGCCGGCGAATCCGCGATCCCCACTCTGCGGTGCGCGATCATGGGATCCCCATCATCGCCTTGACCGCGCGGGCCCTGCAGGGCGACCGCGAGGAATGCCTGGCCGCCGGCATGAGTGACTATGTGGTCAAACCGATCGAAGTCGCCGCCCTCGTGGCCGCCTTGGACCAGTGGCTGCCTCGCCAGGACCCGCAGACGCTCAGCGCGCCGCCGGCGGACGGAGAAGGTCCAACCCCGAGCCGCGCTGCCGATGCCCGGGAAGACGTTTCGTTTCCACCCCCAGACCCGACCCGAGGGACACCTGAAGTGACAGACCCGCATGCGGCTCCATCCGAGCCTTCCCAGACCCGTCCGAGCACCTCGCCTCCGCCCGCCAACTGGGCGCCGCCGCCGCTCGTCTTTGACCATGCCGCCCTGCTCGCGCGGCTGATGGACGACGAGGCGTTTGCGCGGAAGATCACCGAACAGTTCCTGGGGGATATCCCGCGGCAACTCGACCAGCTGCAGGCCAGCGTCGCCGCCGGAAGCGCGGAGGAAGCCGGCAGCCATGCGCACCGGATCAAGGGCGCAGCGGCCACGGTCGGCGGCGAGGCGATGAGCGCGGTGGCGTGGCAGCTGGAACAGGCCGGCAAGGCGGGACAGCTCGACACGCTGCGGTCCCGGCTGCCCGAACTGGAGGCGGAGTTCGCGCGGCTGCGGGAGGCGATGCGAGCGCACTGGGGAATGGCCTAGCGCGCCGTCAAGGCCCAAGGTTCGGGTGCCTGGGGTCGAGCGCAGCGAGCCCCCAGAGGCAAGACCTGGGGGATCGCCACTCGTTCCTCGTGGCTCGACCCCAGGCACCCACCCAACCTCCTTCGCATTGACGGGGCGCTGGCAAGGCACGAACACCGGAGGATTGCAGGATGATTTCGGCGACGGAAGGCGGGATGTGGGCGGGGCGCCTGCGGGACCTGGGCCTGGCGGTCCGACGGCGATTGGCGACGGTCTGGACGCGCGACGCCGACTCGCTGGCGACGCCGGTCGCCCACGAGGGTGGCGATACGATCTACGCCTTGGATCGCCATGTCGAACCGGTGCTGGTCGCCGAGATCGAACGGTGGGGCGAGCCGGTCTGCGTGATCGCCGAGGGGTTCGGCGCGGAAGGCCGGCTGGAGATCGGCGCCCCGGGCGGGGCGGCCAGGTATCGGCTCATCATCGACCCGATCGACGGCACGCGGGGCCTGATGTACGACAAACGCTCCGCCTGGTTCCTGGCGGCCGTGGCGCGGAATCGAGGCGAGGCGACGTCGCTGGCCGAGACCTTTGCCGCGGCGCTGGTCGAGTTGCCGACCAGCAAGCAGGCGTGGGCCGATTCGTTTTCCGCCTATGTGGGCGGCGGAGTCGACGCGCAACGCCTGTGTTGGGACCCGCCCGGCCAGCGGCCGCTGCAGCCGCGCCCCAGCCGGGCGACGACGCTGAAGGACGGCTTTGCCCACGTAGCGAACTTCTTTCCCGGCACCAAGGTGCTGGCTTCGGAGCTGATGGAACGGATTGTCGCTGCGACCTTGGGGAAAGTCTGCCCCGGCTCGGGAGACGTGTTCGACGATCAGTATATCTCCAGCGGCGGGCAGATGGCGGAGTTGATCCTGGGGCACGATCGCTTCTGCGGCGACCTGCGGCCGCTGTTCTACCGCCTGCTCGAACGCACCGCCGGCGACACGACGCGGGGCCTGGAGTGCCATCCTTATGATGTCGCCGGGGCCCTGGTGGCCCGGGAGGCGGGAGTCATCATCACCGACGGTCTCGATCGGCCGCTGGACTGCCCCTTGAATGTCCAGCACCCCGTGCACTGGTGCGGGTACGCCAACGAGGCGTTGCACCGGCAAATCGCCCCCGTGATCCAGGCTTGGCTTCGCGAGCGGGGCCTCTAACCAACCCCGCCGGTGTGCGTGGGTGGACGTATGGGTTCGCCGGAATTCTGCCCCGGCTGGGGCCGCAGAGATCTGGACGATGGCCCGTTTTTCGATCAAACTGTGCGGTTTTGTTGGAGTGGTTGACAAGACCGGCCTACATTCCCGACGGGACGAGGTTCGAGCGGATGAAATACGCGATCATTATCCCGGACGGCTGCGCGGACGAGCCGCTGGCTTCGCTCGGCGGCCGAACGCCCCTGCAAGCGGCGCGCACGCCGGCGATGGATGCGATTGCCGCGGCGGGCGTGGTCGGCCGGGCGAGCCATGTGCCGGCCCATCTGCCGCCGGGTTCCGAAGTGGCGAACATGAGCCTGTTGGGCTACGATCCCACGGCCGCGTTCACCGGGCGAGCGCCGATCGAGGCGGCCGCGCAAGGCATCGAACTCGGCCCAAACGATTGGGCGATTCGTTGTAACCTGGTCACGATCCAAGACCAGGTCATGCGGGACTTTACCGCCGGCCACATTTCGACCCCGGAAGCGGCCGCGCTGCTCGCGACCGCCCAAACGGAATTGGCTGGCGATTTGCCCATCCAGTTCCTGCCGGGCGTGAGCTACCGGAATCTGCTGCTGTACCGGGGTGACCGGCAACCGGCGCCCTTTACGACCGATACCCGGGCGACCCCTCCGCACGACTTGACCGACAAGTCCGTCGTCGACGATTACCCGCGGGGCGGCGGCAGCGACCTGTTGAGCGACTTGATGGGCCGCAGCATTGAGACATTCGCAGAACATCCCGTCAATCGGGCGCGGCAAGCCGCTGGCAAATTGCCTGCCACGAACGTCTGGCTATGGGGGTTGGGCAAGCGGCCCAACTTGCCGACGTTCCAGTCCACGTACGGCAAGACGGGCAAGATGATCACCGCCGTCGACTTGCTCCGCGGCCTGGCCGCGTTGATCGGCTGGGAGCGGATCGAAGCGCCCGGGGCGACCGGCTACCTGGACACCAACTACGCGTCCAAAGGCCGGTGCGCCGTGGCCGCCATCCCGACGACCGACGTGGTCTGCGTGCACATCGAAGCGCCGGACGAAGCGTCGCACGAAGGCAATGTGGCGGCGAAAATCCAGGCCATCGAGGAAATCGACCGGCACATCGTGGGGCCGGTCTGGCAGGCCCTCCAGGCCCAAGGCCCGTATCGCATCCTGGTCACGCCGGATCATCCCACGCCGGTCCGAACCAAGACCCACAGCCACGGCTGCGTGCCCTTTGCCATCGCGGGCACGGGGCTCGCCCCTGACCGGGCGACAACGTACGACGAGCCGGCGGCCGCGGCCTCCCGACTGGAATTCGCCGAGGGCTGGAAGTTGATGAGTTACTTCCTGAACTCGTAGGAACCTTACCCTTTCCCTATCCCCTTTTTGCACGGAATTGGCAGTACTATGGCTCTGATCGTTCAGAAATTCGGTGGCAGCAGCGTCGCGGATCCGGAAAAGATCCTGGCCGCCGCCCGCAAGGCGATTCGCACGCAGCAGCAGGGCAATCAAGTGGTCATGGTCGTCAGCGCCATGGGCGATACAACGGACGACCTGATCGACCTGGCCAACAAGGTCTGCGAACGGCCGCCCGCGCGGGAAATGGACATGCTGCTGTCCACAGGCGAACAAATCAGCGTCGCCCTGATGGCCATGGCCATCCACTCGCTGGGCTACAAAGCCGTCAGCTTGACCGGCGCCCAGATCGGCATCAAGACGGACGCCACCCACACCAAGGCTCGGATCAAGTCGATCTCGACCGACCGCGTCCAACGGTTGCTGAACGAAGGCAATATCGTGATCGCCGCCGGATTCCAGGGGATCGACGACGATTTCGACATCACGACGTTGGGGCGCGGCGGCAGCGATACCACGGCGGTGGCCCTGGCCGCCGTGCTGAGCGCCGACGCCTGTGAGATCTACACCGACGTCGACGGCGTCTACACAACCGACCCGCGGCTGTTGCCCGAAGCGCGGCATGTCGACCGGATCAGCTATGACGAGATGCTGGAACTGGCCAGTTTGGGCGCCGGCGTGATGCACAACCGGTCGATCGAGTTCGCCAAGAAGTTCGGGACCGCGATCCACGTCCGCAGCAGCTTCAGCGATTCGCCCGGCTCGCTGATCGTCGCCGAGCCGGAATTCGCGGACCGCGCGGTCTGCGGCGCCGCCGTCATCAAGAACGAGGCGCGCATCTCGGTCCTGGGGATCCCGGACCGTCCCGGAGTCAGCCTGCAGATTTTCTCCGCCGTCGCCGCCAAGAACGTCAACGTCGATATGATCGTCCAGAACGTGGGCGAGAACGGCTTGGCGGACATCTCGTTCACCGTGCCGAAGAACGAACTGGCGGTGACCCTGGAAGCCCTGCAGCAGGCCCTGACTCAGCTGGGCTCCGGGACGCTGTCGCATGACGAGAACGTGGCCAAGGTCTCGGTCGTGGGTCTGGGCATGGCCAAGCAGTCCGGTGTGGCCGAGGCGATGTTCAGCGCGCTGGCCGCCGAGAACGTGAACATCCAGATGATCAGCACCAGCGAGATCAAGATCTCGGTGCTGGTCGACCGCGAGTCCCACCAACCTGCACTGCGGGCCGTTCATCGCGCCTTCCAGCTGGAAAAGCCCTCGCCTGCCGGCGTGACGGCGCTGACGTCCGCCCAGTCCAAGGCCGATGCGGCCGACGTGGCATCCCGGCTGCGGGGCGCCAATATGGAGGAGCTGTTCATCGACGACATCTCGCTGGACGAGACCCAGGGACGCGTCACGATCAGCGGCGTGCCGGACGAGCCCGGGATCGCCGCCCGCGTGTTCCGTGAAATCGCCGCCGGCGGGGTGTTCGTGGACATGATCGTGCAAAGCCACGGCAGCCACGCCGATCGAGCCAGCCTCAGCTTTACCGTGCCGCGCGGCCAGGTTGACAAGGCGACCGACGTCGCCAAACGACTCGTCAAGCAGTTGGCCTGCAAAGGCGTCACCAGTTGCCCCAATATCGCCAAGTTATCTGTTTGCGGCGTGGGCCTGCGGAGCCACACGGGCGTCGCGATTCGCATGTTCCGGGCCCTGGCAGATGCGGGCGTCAACGTGGACATGGTCAGCACCAGCGAAGTCCGCGTGAACGTCGTGGTGGACGGCCGCGACGGCGACAAGGCCCTGGAAAGCCTGCGCACCGCGTTTGCCGACGCCCTGAGCTAGGGCGCCGTCAGGGCTCAATGCTGGGGTGCCCGGGGTCGAGCGCAGCGAGCCCCCGGAGGTAAGAACTGGGGGCTCGCCACTCGTGCCTCGTGGCTCGACCCCAGGCACCCCCGTTCTTAGCCTGGACAAGGCAACAGGGCGAATCCGGGTCCCGGGGCCGGCGATAGTAAGCCGGAAACGAGGGGCTGGCTGGCGATTCCCGGCTCTCCAGGACGCCGCCCCCCAAGCAAGAGTGGATCATTCTTGTTTTTCGCGTATTTCCCGGCATTTTCCCGTGTTTCCCGGTTGCAAATTGGGCCGTACTGTTTCTAATCATCGCCATCCGCACGGCGGAGAGAGGTCAATCCACCCCACACTTTTGTTCGCAAGGAGGGCTGTCAACGATGGCACAAGCCGCAGGTAAAGCGCTCAGCAAGACCGAACTGTACACCAAGATTGCCGAGTCCACAGGATTAACCAAAAAGCAGGTGGAGCAGGTTTTCGACGCCTTCAAGAACGAGATCCAGGCCGCCATCTCCGCCGAAGGTCCCGGCACGATTCAGCTGCCCGGGCTGATCAAGATCGTCCGGTCCGTCCGCCCCGCGACCCAGCGCCGCCAAGTCCGCAATCCGGCGACGGGCGAGATGCAGTGGGCCGAAGCCAAGCCTGAGAAGGTCGTGCCCAAAGCCCGCGTCCTCAAGGGCCTGAAGGACATGGTCTGAGCGCCGTTCGAGAAATAAGGGAGCGGACTGGCGCTTGTCACCGGTTCCGGAACGGCCGGATTCCCCGGAGTCCGGGCCGTTAGCGGTGGACCGATAGCGCCAAGCCGCTCACCTGCCAGTCTGACAGTTCTTTCTATTTCGCCTGCGAATAGCTGATCACGCTATCGTTGATTCGGATTTGATTGCGCTCGCCCGGAGTGGTGGAGAACACCAGGCCGGCGACTTCCTCAAAGCGCTGTGCGATCAGGCGGTAGAAGTTGTGCTTGCCGTCCCGACGCATCTCAATCAGCCCGGCCAGGCGGAGCAGTGCCAAGTGATGACTCACAGCCGGCTGGCTCTGCTCCAACAAATGGCACAGCGCGCGCACGTTCAGCTCCCGCCGTTGCTGCAGTAGGAACAAGATCTGCAGCCGCGTCTCGTCCGCCAACAGCTTGAACACCTCAACCAGGCTCTTCGTGATGTGCGCCGGCAGCAGCCGGCCGTCCGGCGCTGCGGCTCGATCCGCCGCACCGCGCGCATTGCTAGACACTGCCTCAGGAGCATATTCGGGTGGTGGTTCACCGGCCATGAGACCCCTACGACGAGTCACTGCGAACAACGCCAAGACAAGACTGCCAGCCGGCCGATCCGGGCAGCCACAACGGGCTAGGCGGGAAGCCGGGATCGGCCGCCATTTCTTCTCTGCGCGTCCTATTCTAGCGGCAGTCAGTCGCCGGGGAATACGTACGGACCGGATTTCCCGGGATTTCGCTGCTCTGCCGACTGCCGAATTGTCTGGTTCATCGCAGTTTGGCCAACCGCCGCCCTACGCCTCCTGCACCACCTTCCAGCCGATGGCGTCCGCCAAGGCGAATACGGGTTCCTTGAGGTCCCCGTAGAAGGTCACCCGGTGCCATCCCCAGCGATCCCACTCCGTGAACAGCTTCTCGATGTCCCCGACGGGCTCGGCCGCCAGCTTGGTGCGGCACGCCCGGTCGTCCGGGTCATTGGCCACGGCCTTGCCTTGGTGGAACAGGATCTCCTTTCGGTCCTGGGCGATCTCCAGCGTCGTGGTCATGTACCCCACGGGCAGGATCGACCGGACGCTGGCGCCTTGCCGGTCCTCCGAGTGCGTCAGGATCTCGAACGGATTCGTCGCGCCCTGCGGCCCGAAAGCCCGGTTCGAGGCGACGCAATGCGCATAGATGATCTGCCGCTTGGCCGTGTCGATCACAGGATCGGAAATGTACCCCGGCCGGCCTTGGGTCAGCGCGGTCAGCGCCACCATCGTGGCCGTGGACCGCACGTCGCATTCGCAGGCCCCAATCAGCCCTTCGTTGTTCAATTCGTGGAAGCCCAGGCACGGGTACGCGTGGATATGCCCGCCGTAGAATCCGCCCAGGCAGTTGATGGTGATCGCGTTGGCCCCATGTTTCTTCAGAACCGCCTTCTGCGCCAGGTACATGGCAGCCGACTGTTCGAGTGTCTCCCGCGACACGCCCTCGATCTTGGCCGCCGTCTTTTCCCAGCGGTCCGCCACCGCCCGGGACTCGTCCCGATCAGCCGCCTTCCACGCCTCGTTCAACTCCGCAAACGCCACGTACTCCATCGGGATTCCCATCAACGGCTCCGCCGGGCCCGAGTCCGTGCCCCGCAAGGCGAGGATCTTCGACTCCTTCATCCGCCGCAGGCAGTCGTCCGTCGCCAGCGTCTGCAGCGGGTCCGGCGTGCACGCCAACTCGCCAGTCGCAGGCGTCCGTTCGCCGCGCACGCGCGCCGTCGCGGCGACAAAGTCCGCCAGGGCGCCGCCGCGCTTGACCACTTCAAAACACTTCACCGCGTCGGCCAGATCCTCGATCCGCGACGAAGCCACAAAGCCCAGATTGGGAGTCTTGGCGCGGAGGAACCCGGCCGTATAGACCAGGAATCCGCCGCTGCCTGCGTACTGCAGGTCCGCGTACAGCACCGGCTTGTTCGACGTAACGATCGTCTGGACCACGCGGTTCCAGCAGTTCATCTGGTAGACCAGGTACCCGTCAATCGCCGCCGTCCGGTCCTCGTCCAGGATCTTCTGAGCCTGCTCCGGCCCAGTGGCCGTCGAGGCTAGGAACTCGAAGCCCGGGCAGCGCTGCGCGAGTTCCGCACCAATCCGTTGCATGACCGGATTGAAGTCGAAGCCCACGTTCGGCCAGTCGGGGCCGGGCTGGACCGGTGCGTGCAGGGAATACACGATCCGAATCCGCAGCTTGCGGTCGTCCTGCGCCGCGCGGGCCGTGGCGCGAGGCGTCCACAGCCCTGCCGCTCCCGCACAGGCCGCACAGCTTGCGGCCAGGAATCTCCGCCGATCAATCACGCAACGAGCACACCCAGACAGCACATCAAGTTGTTTCATGAAACCGTCCTCCGTTAGCGTTAGGCTTACAGGGCACCGCGCCGAATGCCTATCCTACCATCTTGCCCGCTGACGACAAACTATTCGGACCGAAAAATCCGCCCCATTGCAAATCACCATGATTGAATTGCTGCAACCGAGCAATCTGCATTGGTTGTTGTGGAAACACATCATCTACTCGTTTAGTCGCAATTCGCGTAGCTGTAAGGTGTTGAGTCGCAAATCCGGCCCCATGCCGGCTTGGGCACGAGCGTTGCATTGCGGCTGGTGGGGAGACGCCATTTTCGCTTGCGCTCCCACCCTCGCCCTGACGGCGTGAGGCGGCATGACGGATCGCTCGGCTGGACTGAACCCGCCAGTGGCCGTCGGCAGCGAAGTCGCGGCACGCAGTTGGGCGTACCGACAGCGACGAAAGAGTTGGGGTTTTGCAACCCGCGGTGTCACCATAACTCAATTTCAGTAGGAGGTTGGATCAACATGAGGAACTTGGTTCTTGGCTTTGCCGCTTTGGCCGCATTGGTTCTGGTCAGCGCCCAGGCGTACGCCGGTCACGGGTATGCTGCGACCAGCTGTGCCCCGCCGACCACGTGCGCGCCCATGACCACGTGTGCGCCCGCCACCACGTGCGGCCCGAAGATTGTCTACCGTGCTCCGATGACGACCTGTGCGAGCTGCTGCGCCCCGGTGGCCAGCTGCGCCCCAGTGGCCAGCTGCGCTCCGGCGACCACGTGCGGCCCCCGCATTCACTGCCGTCCGCGCATCGTGCTGTGCCGGCCCGCGACCACGTGCGCGCCGCCCAGCTGCTGTGCACCGGTCACGACCAGCGCCCCGGTGATTATTGAAAAGGGCGAAGTCGTCCAGAAGAGCGTCGTCCAGAAGGAAGAAGTGATTCAGAAGTAGTCCGACAGCAGAACAGGCTCCCAGTTTCGCTGTAGAAGACCGGGCCTCGCGAGGGGTCCGGTCTTTTTTTGTTGCCTGATCGGATCGCTGGCGCTGCGGGCTCGCCAGGCTGGCTCAGGCGTCTTCCACTTTCGTGAACGATGCTACCGGCCAAGCGTCTGCAGGGCACGGGGAAAGTCGCCGCAGGCGAGCTGGGTGACGGCCAACAAGCGGGTGCTGTCCGCATCGGGGGCCAAGGCGTACAGCTCCTCGGCCGCTTGGACTGCGGCGGCGGTCTGCTGCTGGCCGAGCCGCTGCAGGCACTGGCGGCGCAGGGCCTGGCGGCGGCGTTGGACGGCGACGACCAGGGACAGGTCGCACTTGCAGCGGCGGCAGGTGTCCGCCAGGACCTGCCGCGCTCCGCACGTGGGGCAGCGGAACTCGTCCAGGACGGGTGCGGGCAGGCTGGGTTCAAACGGCATGGTCGGTTTTCCACTCGCTGGCGTTGCGGGCTCGCCAAGCTGGCTCAGGCGTCTTCCAGGTAGAAGACAACATCCTCCAGACGCTGGCTGATCTCGCGGATCGACTCCGGGACCTCGGCGGCGATGGCGGCCTCGAGTTCCTCGGACAATTCGCGGATCTCGTCGGCGTCTTCACCGCCGGCCGACGCGGCCAGGGTGCGGGACTTGGCGATCAAGTCGCGGGCCTGGTCGATGGCCGTCTGCAGACCGGCATCGCGCGGCGGCTGGACGGACAGGATCTCGTGTTCGGTCGAGTCCACGGTCCCAAACATGGCGGCCAGCTTCGCCTTGGCCTCGTCCGTGCTGATCGCGCTGAACTGGGTGACCGCGTTTTGGATCGTAAGCCGCTTTTCCAGGGACGTGGCGCGTTCCACGGCCGTGACGATCAGCATGCCGTCCAAGTTCAGCTCGAAGCGGACCAGCACCTCGCTGCCCTGGGGCGCGTTCTCGTCCAGACCTTCGAGCATGAACTTGCCGATCGAATGGTTGTGCCGCGCGTCTTCGTCTTCGCCTTGCAGCACGTGAATCTCGGCCTTTTCCTGGCCCTCGACGCCCGTGTAATAGATCTCGGAGCGTGTGGCCGGCAGGGGCGTGTTGCGTTCGATGATAGGCGAGAAGCAATGCGGCGAGGTGCTGCCGTGCAACGGGCCGACGCATTCGATGCCCAGCGTATGCGGCGTGATGTCTACCAGCACCGCGCCGACGTCGACCCCGGCGATCAAACCGCCCTGCACGGCCGCACCCATCGCGACGCACAGGTCCGGATCGATCTCGAAATGCGGTTTCTGGTTCAGCTGACGTTCCAGCAGATGGTGCACCAGCGGCGTGCGGCTGCTGCCGCCGACCAGCAGCACCTTGTCGATCTGCGCGGCCCGCAGGCCGGCATCGGACAACGCCGCGTCCACACAGCGGACCGTCTTGTTCAGCAGCGGCTCGATCAGCTCTTCGTACTCGCGGCGGTTCAAGGTCATCTTCAAGTTCAGCGGCACGCCGTCCTTTTCGGCGATGAACTCTTCCGCCAGCTCCGTGTACGCTTCGACCGAGAGCCGCTTCTTGGCCTCTTCGGCGGATTGCAGCAGCCGCGACTTGGCCACGGCCAGATCGCGCAGGTCCAGCCCGTGCTTGTCCAGGAACTCTTCGCAGATCCAGGTCAGCAGCAACTCGTCAAAATCGTCGCCGCCCAGCTGGGTGTCGCCGTGGCTGGACAGGACCTCGATCACGCCCTGTTCGATCTGGACCACGGACACGTCGAAGGTGCCGCCGCCCAGATCGTAGACCAGCAGCCGTTCGTTGTGCTCGCTCTTGGGTTCATAGACCAGCGTTGCGGCGGTCGGTTCGTTGATGATCCGCACGACGTCCAGATCGGCCAGCCCACCGGCGGCCCGCGTGGCCTCGCGCTGTGTCTCGTTGAAAAACGCCGGCACGGTGATCACCGCCTTGCGAACCGGCTGGCCCAAGGCCCGTTCGGCCTGTTCCTTGAGTGTCCGAAGGATGATCGCCGAGACCTCCTGGGGCGAATACTGCTGCGCGCCCAGGGACAGCTTGACATCCTGTCCCATCTTCCGCTTGACGGACTTGATCGTCCGCTCCGGGGCCAGGATGATCTGGTTGCGGGCGGCTTGGCCGACCAGCAGTTGACCTTCGCTGTCCAGCCCGACCACCGACGGCAGAACCGACTGGCCGTCCGCCGCTTTGAGCATGATCGGGAGGCCGTCCCGGATCACCGAGATGGCGCTGTTGGTCGTGCCGAGGTCAATTCCGACGATCGTTTCCATGCCGAGCGTCCTTTCGCTATCTGAGGTCCTGTTCGCTGTCTTGGTTGTGTCCTTCGTCGTCGTGCTGCGCGCCGACGGTACCGGCGGCGTCCCAGGCGTCATCGTCGTCGAACGGAGCCTCCGCCGCGGCGGCTTCGCCGTCGGCGTCGTCGGGCCCGCCGGACTGGCCGTGCGGAGCGGCCCGAGTCGCGCGGACTTCGGCATAGCGCAACACGTGTCCGCGCCACGCGTAGCCGGGGCGGATTTCTTCGACGACAGTTTCGGGCGGCACTCCGGGGGCCTCGACCAATTCGACGACCCGCATCCGCGCCGGATCGACGGTCTGGCCCCGACACGCCTGCCGTTCGATGCGGTGTTCGGTCAGCATCCGCTGCAGGCGGCCGCAAATCAGCTCGTAGCCGTCCCCCAGGGACGCCAGCAGGGGGGCCTGCGTCTGGGCAACCAGCTGCTGCACGGACTGCAGCACTTCCCCGTGCCACGGGCCGGCTCGCCAACGCTGCCAGCCGGACAGGCGGGCGAAGCGCTGCTCCAAGTCCTCCTGCAGCCGGCGGGGCAGGTCTTCGCTGAGCCGCTGCTGGGCCACGGAAACGGCGCGGGCTCCGCGCCGCAAGGCTTCGTCCAGTTCGATCAGCGACTCGACCAGCGGCCGCATGGCCTTCTCCGCCGCCGCCGCTTCCCGGGGTTCGACGCTGGAGAACCGGTCCATCGCACGCTCGAGCCCGGCCAGCGCCGCGGCCAGCGATTCCTCTAGCCCCCGGGCGCTCTTGGTCTGCAACTTGAGTTCATGCCGCAACGCCGTAAACGCTTCGACCAGCGGCAGCATGCCGACCGGCTGGGGCGGCGGCGAGTCCGCCTGCGGGGACATCTCTGCCGGTCCGGATGTCTCGCCGGCCAGCTGCGCCAGCTCCCGGTTCGTTTGTGTCAGCCAGTCCTGGAACCGGTGCAGGATCTCGTCTTGTTCAAGCCTCATGGGCAGTCTTCATCGTCGGCTAGGAGGGCCAGCGGGCGGCCAGGTTGCGCGGGATACGGATCCGGGGCGCGTCAAGTCTCGGCCAGGGACAACAGCACCGGGGTCGGCAGGCGGCGTCCCCGTTGCCGCTGACGTTCACTGGCCTGTACCGTGTCGAACGTGTCGGTGGCGGTCAAGTTGAACAGCCGCCGTTCGAGGCTGACGACCGGATCGCGGAGCTGATCGTACGCCGCGCGAACCTCGGCGAACCGCTGCGGCTCGCGCTCGGGCGGAAACTGACGGACCAGCGTCAGATAGCGTTGTCGGATCTCGTCCGCAGACGCCTCTTGTCCAAGGCCCAGCACCTCGTAGGGATTGATGATCATCGGTGGTTCACCTCGTACTTAGATCCTAGCGCCGCGCCGCCTTCTTCTTGGAACCGCCTCGGCCTCCGAACGGCCCGAACGGAGGCGGCGGGCCGGCGTCTCCCAGGACGTCTGCCGGCAGCAATTCCCCGGACACCAACTGGTGCATCAACTCCTCCAAGCTGAGCCCCCTTTCCCGGGCGGCTCGCTTAAGGGCCTCCAGCAGGAACGCGGGGATGAAGTTCTTGAGCTGGGCATCGCTGAGCGGGGCGTCAAAATCGTCCTCGTCGTCCTCGTCGTCCTCGTAGAATTCGTCGTCCTCGTCGTCCCCGTCCTCGAAGAACTCGTCGTCCTCGTAATCCTCGTCTTCGTCCTCGCTCCACGGCCCGCCGAAGAAGCTGGCACGCTGCATTTCGAGCGTCTCATTCAGCGTCGAGATCGCCTGCTTGGCGAGCTTGATCGAGTCAGCGCCCAACGGGTGGGCCGCGGTTTCGTTCAGTTTCAGCGCCAGTTCAAACTGGTTCCGGATGGCGAGAGCGTCCGCCCGGTAAGGGCCCCGCCCCATCGCGACGCGTCCGCTCAGGTAGGGATACTGGGGATCCGTGGGGAACCGCTTGCAGCCCTCGGCCAGCAGCCGGTCGCGCAGGGCCGCGTGCCGCCAGCTGTCCGCGACGCACAGGAAGTTGACCACGTGCCTGAGGTCGTCGCCGTTCCACTCCACGCCGGTACAGCGAGCGAGGCATTCCAAGGTCAGCTTTTTGTGCGTCGCCAAGCCCACGTACTTGATCTGCCGAACGACGAACGGGTACAGGAACTTGGTCAGCTGCCCCGCCGTCTCGCTGCAACAGGGGTGCGCCAGGGCGGCTTTGAGACGGTTGCCGAAGTGATTCTTGATTTCGCGGTCCAGCCCAATCCGCGCGGCATGGGCGTGCATGATCAGCCACGCCGGCGTGGGTTCTTTCAGTTTGGCCTCCGCCGCCGCCACCCAGCGTTCGGCCTCTTCCTTGTTCTTCGCCTTGTATTCGATCGCCGCCCGCAGCAAGTCCAGCCAATACGCCTCGGCGTCGGGGGGCATGTACTTCGGCAGCGTTTCCCATTCCTGGCGAGCCAAGACGATCTTACGCTGTTTGGCGCACATCCGCACCATCGCCACCCGCTGGCTCCACATCAACGACACGGTGGCGGCATCGCGAGGTTTCAGCCGCTGGGCCTCGAGCGCGTAACGCTCGGCCTTGTCCGGCTTGTCGTCCTCCAGGTAGTAATTGGCCAGCCAGACGTGGGTCGCGTAGTCGTCCGGAAACTGCTTGAGCAGCAACTGGTAGACCTTGACCGCCTCCGCCTCCTCTTCCTGCTCCAAGTGCAGCTTGGCCAATTCCCCGTAGGCGCTGTGCAGACGAGGCGCATGCCGGATGCTCTGCCGATAGAACCGACCGGCGTCGTGGCGGTACCCCGGGGCATCGCTGTAATCGTCCCCTCGGTAGAACGAAAAGCGAGACTCTTCGCGGTGGGCGGCTTCGACCTTGGCGCGGGCCAGTCGCTGGTAGATCAGGCCCGCCGCAATCGCCCGTTCGTCCTCCGGCAGGAAACTGCCCTGCAGGATGTCCTGCGCGTACGCTTGCCAATACCCCTCCACCGTCTGGTAGGTTTCGTGCGGCGAGTCCTCGGCCAGCAGGGCCCGAGCCCGGTTCCAGCGGGGATCCAACCGCGGCGCCGGGACGATGCGGACCAACCGCTCAAAACCCTCGTCCCAGCGTTCCCGGACGACGCGCTTCCACAGCATGTCCGTAATCCGCTCGATCAGCGCCGCGTGCGTGCCCGCGAAACGCTGGCAGAACGAGCGGTAGGCATGAAACAGGCCCGACCAGTGGCCGGCCTGGAAATGGTCTGTCATGACCTTGAGCTGCGCCCAGACAGGATCGCTTTCCAGCGCAAAATCCAGCCGTCGCAACCCGTTGGCGACACTGAAGGCCGCCGCTTCCGCCGCCAACTGGCCGGAGTGCACCAACAGGGTCTGGGCGATGCGAAAGGCCGGACGTTTGGGATCCAGTCGATCCCAGTTGGCATGCGACCGCTCGGGATCGCTCGCGTAGAATGCCGACAAGCCGCGGACGAACAACTTCCAATCCGCATACGGCGACCGGCGGGGAATGCTGTTCAGCTGGTCGGCCGCGGCCGCGTCGTCGCCCCGTTCCACCGCCTCGAGCGCCGCGCGGACCTGTTGGCATTCGCGGTGGATCTCCGCGTAGGCCGCCGGAACACGCTGGGGATGAAAGACCGCCTGGTCGGCCAACTCGATCAGCAGTTCGGGATTGGCGTCCCACACACTTGCCGCGCCGCCCGCGGGGGCGGAATCGAGCAGTCCGAGCAGGATCCGAAGGCGAGGCAGTTGGGCCTGCACCTCGGGCGAGCTGACCCCGAGTTCCGTCAGTTCGCTAAAGGCGTTGCGAGCCTGATCGTTGAGCCCGGCCTTTTGGAGTTGTTCGGCCCGCGCACAATACGCCCGCTCCAGCAAGTGGCGATGCTCCGGCCGGGGATCATCTCGATAGCAGACCTTGGCCTCCTTGAGGGCGTCCTTGATGTTGCCTTTGGCCAACTCGCGCTGAGCCCGTTCGAAGAGGTCGAAGCCCTGCTTGCCGCCGCCGTGCTTGCGTTTCTTGGACATGGACGACTTCCGTGCGCGCAATGGAGATCACTCAGGCCGAATATCGTAGCATGGACGACGCCGGTTACCAAGTAGCCCGGGGGTGACAAAACCGCGGTTGGTCGGCTGGTTTCAGGGCGAGGTTTCGTTAAGCTGTCTGGGCAGGAATCCCAGAAACTCCGCCGCAACTCGAGAATCGCCCGGCGCATGACCGACCAGCCATCGCTTGTCCGATCCACCCCCGCACCAAGTCGCCGCATCGAAGTGGTTGCCCCCTGCCGGCTCCACTTCGGCCTGCTGTCGTTCGGTCATCCGGCCGGACGCCAGTATGGCGGAGCGGGCGTGATGGTGGACGGGCCCGGGGTGCACTTGTCCGTGACCGCGGCGGAACGGCTGCAGACGGCCGGCCCGCTGGCGGACCGGGCGCGCGATTTCGCCTGCCGCTGGGCGCAGTACGCAGGAGTCGCCGCCGAACCGGCGACGGCGCTGGCCTGCCGCATCGAGATCCATACGGCGGCTCGCGAGCACTCGGGTCTGGGCGTCGGCACCCAGTTGGCACTGTCCGTTGCCGCAGCCTTGACCGCCTGGTTCGGCCGTCCGCCGTTGCCGCCGGCCGAGTTGGCTCAAGCCGTCGGCCGCGGGCGGCGATCGGCGGTCGGCAGCTACGGATTCGCGACGGGCGGACTGATTGTCGAACGGGGGCGATTGCCCGGCGAGCCGATCTCGCCGTTGGAATGCCGGCTTCCGCTGCCGGAGTCCTGGCGATTCGTCCTGATTCAGCCTCGCGTCGATGCGGGCCTGTCCGGCGCGGCCGAGCAGTCGGCCTTTGACCGGCTGCCCGCCGTCCCGGAAGAAGTCACGGCCCAGTTGTGGAACGAGCTGCAGCAGCGGATGTTGCCCGCCGTCCGGGCGGCCGATTTTGCGCAGTTCAGCGCCAGCGTGTATCGCTATGGACGCGTGGCGGGCCTGTGCTTCGCCACCGTGCAAGGCGGCCCCTACAATGGTCCGCAGCTGGCGCGACTCGTCGACTTGGTTCGCGAGTTGGGTGTCGCCGGAGTAGGCCAGAGTTCCTGGGGCCCGACCCTGTTCGCCCTGCTGCCCAGCCAGGCGCAGGCGGAGGACTTCACCCAGCGGCTGACCGCGGCGCTGCAGGCCCCCGCGGAGGAACCGGAACTGCAACTCTCGATTGCGAGCCCCAACAACGGCGGAGCGCAGGTTGTTGCGACGAACTCATTCCCGACCCCAGTACTCTCACAGGAGAAACCGTGCCCATGAACCTTGCCAGCTCAAATCGCGCTTCCTACGCCCCGTTGCTCGTAGCCCTGGCCGCGCTCGGCAGCCGTCTGTCAGCCGCCGAACCGGAGATCGTCAACGTCTGGCCGGGCAAGCCGCCGGGAGAGACCAAGGAGTTGCCGCCGGAGATCAACACGACCAAGCCCGAAGACAAGCCTGTCGGCGACCGGCCGATCATCAAGCTGACGAACGTCTCGACGCCGACGCTGGCCATCTATCGGCCCGCCAAGGAGACCGATACCGGCGCGGCCGTGATCATCTGCCCTGGCGGCGGCCACTATATCCTGGCCTATGACCACGAGGGGACCGAAGTGGCCGAGTGGCTGAACGGGATCGGTGTGACCGGGATTGTACTCAAGTACCGGGTTCCCGCGCGGGATCCGCAGAAACGCTACTTGGCTGCGGTGCAAGACGCCCAGCGGGCCGTGAGCCTGGTGCGGAGCAAGGCCGCCGCGTGGGGCCTCGATCCGGCTCGGATCGGCATCCTGGGCTTTTCCGCGGGCGGCGAGACGGCCGGATTGGCCACGTTCTTCCACGCCCGGCGGCAGTACGAGCCCGGGGACGACGTGGACCAAGTGTCCTGCCGTCCCGATTTTTCCGTCTTGGTCTACCCGGCGTATTTCAACCGCAAGGATCAGCCCTGGGAACTGCGGGACGACATCACCGTGGACCAAACCATGCCGCCGATGTTCTTCGTGCACGCCTTTGACGACGGCATCTCGGTGTCCAACAGCGTGCTGCTGTTTGTCGAACTTAAGAAAGCCGGCGTGCCGGCCGAGCTGCACGCGTATGCCAAGGGCGGCCACGGATTTGGGATGCGCAACACGGGGCACCCCGTCAACACCTGGCCGCAACGCTGCGCGGAGTGGCTGAAATCGCTGGGGTTCGTCAAGTAGGGCTGAGCCCCCGGTCACGCCACGGGCCCGAAGTGGGGCCCCCATTGCTGCGCGAGCTGCTTCCCCAGGGTGCGCAACCGCTCCTGGTCGGCGTCCGCCAGCGGCTGGTAGCGTTTGACCATCTGGACGTTCTGCCGCAGTTGCTCGCGGTTGTGGACACCCAGGTTCACGGTGGCCACGCCGGGAACACCCAGCGCGTAGCGAACGGCCGTCTCCAGGTGTTCGACGTCCAGCTCCGGCGGACATTGCGGATTCTCATACGAGCCCGCGGACTTGCGGGCTCCGCCGAACACCTTCATCGCCACAATGCCCACGTTGTGCCGGCGGGCCACGGGCAGCACCTTGTGGTCGAACCCGTACGTAAAGCGGTCGACGAAATTGACGAGCGTCAGCAGCACATCCACCTCGCCCGTTTCGAGCAGGGGCACAAAGTTGCCCGGCCGGTTGTGGCCCGAGATGCCCAGGAACCGGAACTTGCCGGCCTGCTTCTGCTTGACCAGCCAGGAGAATACGCCGTCGGGTTTCATCGCCGCCTGGACATCGTGATCGCCCGCGCTGTGATAGTAGACCAGGTCGAACCAATCGGTCTTCAGCAGTTCGAACGATTTGCTCAGCGACTGGTCCGCTTCATCCACCGTATCGGCCAGCACCTTGGTCGCCAGGAAGATCTCCTTGCGGCGGCTGCCCAGCGTCATGCCGATCCCTTCCTCGGACTGCTTGTAGGCGGGCGCCGTGTCGATCGAGGTGATACCCAGTTCCAGCGCTTCGTCGACGATCTTGGCGATCTCCGGCGGCGGGATCTTGGACGACAGGCCGCAGGGGGCGGTGCCCAGGGTCAGCGTGGTGACCGGCACGCCGGTGCGGCCCAAGACGCGCGTCGGCCAGGGCTGGTCGCTGACCGCCGGCTTGTCGGCGGCCGGTTCCGCCGCCGGGCCGAGCCGCTCGCTGCCAAGCACCAAGCCGCCGGCCAGCAGGCCGGTCTGACGGACAAAGGCGCGCCGGGAAAGGGAGAGGTCATCAGGCTGGGACATGGGGTAACTCCTGCTGAGGAAATGGGATTGGGGCTGCGACCGGATGCCATTTACACCCTAGGAATCCCGGTGGCCAAAGTCAACCGATGGCATTGGCCAAGCTGGACGGTGACGTGCGACACTCAGATCCACGGTTCGAGGAACCAGTGCATGAAGGCGTAGCAGAGCATGCCGATGAATGCCGAGCAGGGGATGGTCAGGATCCAGGCCAGGATGATCCGCTCGCCCCAGATCCAGCGGACGCTGCGAACTCGGCGCGTGCTGCCCACGCCCAGGATGGCTCCGGTGATGGCGTGGGTCGTCGAAATCGGCACGCCGCCGACTTTGGTAAAGCCCATGATGGCAAATGCCGCCGCTGTCTCGGCGCAGAAACCACCGACCGGCTGCAGCCGCGTGATGCTCGACCCCACCGTCTTGACGATCCGCCAGCCGCCGAACATCGTGCCCAGGGCGATGGCAAAATGGCAGGACAGAATGATGGGCATGCCGTAGGCGTGGTCCAGGCCGAACAGGTGAACCTGCCCCCAGGTCGTCCATTCCTCCAAGCCGGCGGCGGTCAGCAGCAGCACGATGATCCCCATCGTCTTCTGGGCATCATTGCCGCCGTGCCCCAGGCTGTACAAGGCCGCCGATAGCAACTGCAGGCGGCGGAACAGGCGGTCCACGCGATGCGGCGTGGCCCGGCGGAACAGCCAGGAGACCAGGACCAAGTTCAACGAGCCGAGGCAGAAGCCGAAGGCCGGCGACAGGACGATCCCGAGCAGAATCAGGAGCCAGCCGTGCAGAATCAGGACGGTAAAGCCCCCCTTGGCAATGGCGGCCCCGGCGATGCCGGCCACCAACGCGTGCGAGGAACTGGTTGGCAGCCCCAGCCACCAGGTGATCAGGTTCCAGGCGATGGCGCCCAGCAACCCGCCACAAACCACGTAGACGTCGATCAGGGGCGTCTCGACCAAGCCCGTGCCGATCGTCTTGGCCACGTGCGTACCGAACACGAAGGCTGCAACGAAATTGAAAAAAGCGGCCCAGGCGACCGCCTGCCGGGGCGACAGGACGCGCGTCGAGACGACCGTGGCAATCGAGTTGGCGGCATCGTGAAAACCGTTGAGAAAGTCGAACACGAGCGCCACCAGAATCGTCACCAGCACCAGGATCACCATTCCGGTGCCCAAGGCCGCCGGCGTGGAGCCGGCGGCGGCAAGCAGCGGGCAGGGGACAGCAGCGAGGAAAGGCATGGGAGGCTCGATGTCAACGGGGAGGGTTAAGGCGTTCCTGGTGACCGGGGCAGCGGCGACCGTCAATTAGCCGTTCTTGAGCGTGATCCGCTCCAGCGTGTTGCCGACATCCTCGCACTTGTCGATGGCCTTTTCGACGCGGCCGAACAGGTCCATCCATTTGATGACTTCCAGCGCCTCGACGCCGCCCTCGAACAGGTGCGAGACGGCCGCCTGGTGATTGTCATCGCCCTCGCTCTCCAGGCGGTGGATCTCGATCAGGATCGGGTTCAAATCGACCAGCCGATGCGACTTGCGCAAACGCTGGACGGCGTCGCGGAGCGCGGTCGCGGCGGCGATCAGCACCTGCGTCTGCTTGACAAAAATCGGCTCCATGTGATTGACGTGATACATGGGAAACCGTTTGGCCAACGCGTCGATCTCGTCGATGATGTCGTCCAAGCCGCCGACCAGTTCGTGGATGTCCTCCCGGTCAAACGGTGTGATGAAGGTCCGATCCAGACGTTCCAAGGCCTGGTGCGCCAAGTTATCGGCGGCATGCTCCTCGTCCCGGATGCGCTGGATGATTCCCTTGATCGCGGGAAACTGGCCGGCCAGTTCGGACAGGCAGTTGGCGCCACGCAGAACATGCTCGACGTGGGCCTCGAACAGATCAAAAAACGCGGTGTCTTTGGGGAGCAGATTAAACATGGATGTTCCTTGTGAAATCGTCAGCCGGTGGCCGTCGTGAGCCGTCCACCGCCGTCCGTTTCCGGCGTGCGCCCGGCATGCCTCTGTCGGCGGGCCTCGGCATGGCAGGCCCGCATGCGGGTTTCCACTTCGGCCAGCAACTGGTCGTCGCTCAGCGAAGCGGCTAGTTCCGGCGAAATCGCTTCGCCGATGCAGACGCGAACGACGTCGGGACGTGGCAGCAGGGCGGTCCGCGGCCAGGCGTCGAACGCGCCGTCCACGGCGAGAGGCAGCAAGGCCGCACCGCTGCGCCGGGCGAGCACCAGAAAACCGGGCTTCAAAGGCGCAATCTCGCCGTCGGTGCAGCGCGTGCCTTCCGGGAAGATCAATACCATCTCGCCGCGTTTCAGACGCTTGAGCGTCTCCTTCAGCCCGCGCAGCCCGCCGCCCTCGCGGTCCAGCGGAATCGCGTCGACAAAGTCGATCAGCCGGGCAAACGGCCCGAAGCGGAACAGCGTTTCGCGGGCCAGATAGTTGCAGTGCCGGGCGAAGCCCAGGCCGACCAGCAGGGGATCCAGAAAGCTCTGGTGGTTCGAGCACACCAAGACACCGCCCGTAGCAGGCACGTGCCGGTGGCCCAGGCAGCGGACCTGAAACAGCGTGACACACGCCAGCCGGACAAGGCTGCGGGCCACGCGGTAGCCGATTCGTTTGAACCGAGAACGCTCTGCCATCGAAATCCCCAAACCCCGCCGTTCAGTTCCGCCGCCGGCGCTGGCCGACCAAATCCACCAACCGCTCGACGACCTCGTCGATCGACAGACCGTCCGTCACGACCTCGACGGCATCGGCCGCCTTGACCAGCGGCCCGACCGTGCGGCTGGAATCCCGCTGGTCGCGGGCCACCTGCTGGGCCAGCACGTCGGCCCAGGACGGCGTCTCGCCCCGCTGCTGCAAGTCGGCGACGCGGCGCCGCGCCCGCTCTTCGGGACTCGCCGTCAAGAAGACCTTGCACTCCGCGTGCGGGAAGACCACCGTTCCCTGGTCGCGGCCTTCGGTCACGAGGTCCCCGCTCCGGCCGATCGCTTGCTGCAATTGCACCAGGTGCTCGCGGACCGCCGGATTGTCCGCGGCATACCGGATATGCGCCGTGACTTGACTCGTCCGAATCGCGTCGCTGATATCCGCGCCGTCCAGCAGGACCCGCGGACCGGCGAAACGGATTTCGAGCTGGCGGGCCAGGGCAGCCCAGCCCGCGGCATCCTCGCAGGCGAGGCCCCGCCGCAGCGCGGCCACGGTCACCGCCCGGTACATCGCCCCGGTGTCCAAGAACCGGAATCCCAACCGGGCCGCCAGCAGCTTGGCGATCGTGCTCTTGCCGGCCCCGGCCGGGCCGTCGATCGTGACGATCATGGACGGTCCGCCCCGGGTTACGGCTTGCAGTAGGCCAAGGCCAACAGCGCATAGCCGGTCACGAGATTGGGGTCGCCCTCCATCCAGCGATCGGCGGCGTTGACCCACGAGCCGTCCGCCTGTTGCCGCCGGCCCAGTTCGGCCCGCAGTTCGGCCCGCCAATCGTGCTTGACGCCCTGCTGGTCGACGAACGTGTCGGACTGCATCGCGTCCAGGGCTTTGGCAAAGGTGTGGTAATAGTAGTACAAGCCGACTTCTCCCATGCCCGGATTGGACGCCAGATCGTAGTGCATCCCAATCCACTTGACGGCCGCCTTGACCCGCGGATCGTCCGGTTTCACTCCGGCATAGATCATGCTCTTCAGGCCGGCATAGGTCATGGATCCGTAGCTCCGCAGGCCGCCCTCGGGAGTCGGTCCGGCCATGCTCGAGCCGCCGGCGGCGGGCGTGTAGTAGAACCCGCCGTCCGGGTTCTTGGCGGCGAAAGGCGTGGTGTTGTGTTCGGTTTCCAGGTTCTGGCAGCGGGAAACAAAGGTCAGCGCCCGCTGGACCGCTGCGCTGTTCTCGTCGTCCCCCAGGGCCTTGAGCGCGTCCATGAAGAATTGGGTGTTCGACAGGTCGGGGCGTTTGGATTTGCCGTAGCCGGCGCCGCCGAACGCCGGGTCGGACGAATCCTTGCCTTCGCCCTCGTCCCATTGCAGTCCCTTGATAAAGGCGTCCGCGCGCTTCAAGCGTTCGGTGTACCGCCCGTCGGCATTGGCTGCGGTCAGGCAGACGATGGCGATCGACGTCTCGTAGTTCGCGTACAGCGAGTCGGTCCGATAAATGCCGCCATCCGGCTGGACAAATTGGTCCAGGTACTTGAGAGCCTTG
>CAIYOB010000550.1 GCA_903927685.1 uncultured Planctomycetaceae bacterium | reverse complement strand
TTTCCGGATCTGAACGTGGACTACGAATGCGTTTGCATCCAGGACCCGGACGAATACCCGATGAACCACGGCCGCGTCGTTTCGACCAGCGGCCTGAACGTGCCGGTCGAGGAGTACGAGCAGCATTTTCAGGAGCGGCACATGCGGCAGAGCACGGCGCTGCACAGCGTCCAGATCCCGCAGCGGCGGAGCTACCTGGTCGGCCCGCTGGCGCGAGTCAACCTGTGCTTCGACCAGCTGTCGCCGACGGCCAAACGGGCCGCGGAGACCTGCGGCATCGCCTGGCCGTCGCGGAACAACTTTCACAGCATCGCCGCCCGGGCGATCGAGATGATCGACGCCTACGAGGAAGCGATCGCGATCGTCCAGGACTATCAGGCCGAGCCCGTCCCCAGCCGGGTGGCTTACGAGCCGCGGCCGGGGACCGGCTGTCACGCCACCGAGGCCCCCCGCGGGCTGCTGTACCACCGCTACCGGATCGGCGACGACGGCCTGATCGCCGAAGCCAAGATCGTCCCGCCCACGTCGCAGAACCAAGGCCAGATCGAAGCGGACTTGCGGGCCTACGTCCCCCAAGTCCTGAGCCTGGACGACGCCCGGGCCACCGCCCGCTGCGAACACCTGATCCGCAACTACGACCCGTGCATCAGCTGTGCCACGCACTTCCTCCGCCTGCATGTCGAACGCTGAAGAACGTCGGGGCACAGATCGCTGGAAGTGATTGCTTGATGCGGCCGGAATTGGTAGGTTCTTGCCAATCGGCCTTCATTTCGCCCGTTGGCAGGGTCGGCGCGACCGGACGATGCGCGATGGGCGGTACGGCTGGGGTTGTCAAGGCGGCTACCCGTGCCTGGGGAAGCCGTGTATTCTGCCGTCATGCACGATCGGTGTCACCAGGGTGGAAAAGCGTTGTGGAAAAGCGTTGCCATGAAATCGTTGTACGAGCTGTGTCATCCGCGCAAGAGCGTTTTCGATCCGTAAGGACGGGAAATGTGGAAGGCACTGGCGCCGCTGAAGCGGTTCTACCTCAAGGGCCTCGAGGTCGAAATGCACGGCGAGCACCGCAGCGGCGTCTTTCAGGAACTGGCTCGCGGTTTCGGCGCGGCGGATTACACCGACTTGTTGGCCACGTCCAAGGCGAATCAGGCCCGGCTGAGGACCGCGGGCGAGTTCGGCAAACGGATGCTGAGCGGCGACGGATTCGCTTCGTCGCTGGTGCGGCAAGTCTTGTTTGCCGTCCACCAGATCACGCGGGCGGACGAAGCGGCGAGCGGCCTGAACTGGCTGAAAACGGAGTTGCCCGAGTACTGGAACTCTCGCGACAAGATCATTCACATCCTGGATTTCCTGGCCACCCTCGACAAAGTCGCGGGACTGGATCATTGGGCCAAGGACTCGGAGGCCGCCCGGCTATTGGCCGGCGCCGTTCGCAACGACCACGTGTAAAGACATGCCATTCACGTAGCCGAGTCTCTCCGAGACTCGGTGCCAGCGTCTCGGAGGGACGCAGCGACCAGAGGGAGCCCAACCATGACCGCATCGGTTCAAGCAGAACTGCCCGAGAAACTCGTTACCCAGGCCCGAGATTACGTGGAAGCCGGCTGGGCGGCAAATCTAGACGACTTGCTGGCGGAGGCATTGCGCCGCTACCTGGAATCGCACTCGGCCGAACTCGCCGAGGGTTTTGTCCGCGAAGACGTCGAATGGGGGCTGTATGGCCGCGATTGAAGCCGCCTCCCGCATCGTCGTCTGTGACGCGGGGCCGCCGATCCATCTCCACGAACTCGGTTGTCTCTCGCTGCTCTCGGATTTCTCCCGCGTACTGGTTCCCGCGTCGGTGTGGGATGAAATCGCCGAACATCGTCCCGCGGCACTCAACCAACCGAACCTCACGTTTGAGCGGCGGGACCCGCGGACGGCATTGGGCGTAGACCTGGCAAGCGTGGCGCAGGTATTCACGTTGCACCGCGGTGAACTGGATGCCCTGCACTTGACGCAGGAGCTGCAGGCCGACCTGTTCCTAACGGACGACGCCGCGGCCCGCTTGGCAGCGCGCCAGCTATCGTTGCCCGTACATGGCACCATCGGCATCGTGGTCCGAGCAATCCGCCGCGGACAGAGGACGAAGGACGAGGTGATCGCCATCCTCCGATCCCTGTCCGCCGTATCGACCCTCCACATCCGACGGTCACTTCTGGAAGAGATCATCGAGCAAATCGAAGGGCCGAAATGATCCATGAGCGATTCCACCGGCTCCATCCGCCGCTTGGCGAATGAAGTACGAACTCGTCTGGGAAGATTCGAGCCCCGCAGCCGTACAGTGGATTCAGGAGGAGTTCGACGCGCTGTGGAGCTCCCCGTCCGCCGTGCCCCTGGCCGACTTTGTGATGGAGGACATCGGCCGACTGGCGGAACGGAGGGTGTTGCCGAGCCTCGACGACTGGGCCGGAAGGGGACAACCGGTCGAGCCGGCACCGGCGGTCATCGAGGCGCCCGTGTACCGCAAGGAAGCCGGACTGTGGGAGCATCAGAAGTACTTCGTCAAACTGGTACTCGACCACCGTCATGGTCCGCTGCAGAAGGCCCGTTTCGTGCTGGCCGACCAAGTCGGGCTCGGCAAGACACTGCAACTGGCGATGTCGGCCCTGCTGATCGCGCTGACGGGCCAGCGGCCGATCCTGGTGATCTGCCCGAAGACGCTCGTCTGGCAGTGGCAGGGTGAGATGCGGGACTTGCTGGCGATGCCGTCCGCCGTCTGGGATGGCAAGCGCTGGGTCGACGAACGCGGAATCGAACATCCGGCCGCCGGCCCGGAATCTGTCCGCCACTGCCCCCGTCGCGTCGGTATCGTGTCGTCGGGCCTGATCACACGTCGCTCGGAGGTCGCCACGGTTTCCAGGTCGTTGATTCCCGCAGAACGCGAGTTGCTGCAGCGGTTCGCCGAGGCCCTGGAAGCCAATCAGGAGCGGGACCCCAAGTACGCGGTGGTGCGTCAGTGCCTGCTCGAACGGGGCTGGCTACGGCTGGGATGCATCGTGTTCAGCCAGTATCGCGACTCGATTCAGTGGCTTGCCGAGCAACTGACGGAGGAACTGCCAGACGAGCCGATCGCGATCTACTCAGGACCGACGACGTCGGGCATCATGCTCGCCGGTCACTGGACACCAAAAACGCGGGACGAACTCAAGCGGATGGTGGCCAAGTAGGAACTTCGGCTGATGCTCGGCACCGACGCGGCGTCCGAGGGGCTCAATCTGCAGAAACTCGCCCGACTGATCAACCTCGACTTGCCGTGGAACCCCACGCGGTTGGAGCAACGCAAGGGCCGCATCCAGCGGATCGGCCAGGTCCACGACACGGTCGAAATCTACAACATGCGTTACAAGGGCACGGTCGAAGATCGCGTCCACGAACTGCTGGCTGGCCGGCTGCAGGGCATCTTCACGATGTTCGGCCAAATCCCCGACGTCCTGGAAGACGTATGGGTGGCCGTGGCGCTCGGCGAGAAGGAACGGGCGAAGAAGATCATCGACGAGTTGCCCAAGAGCCACCCGTTTGAGATCCGGTACACCCACGTCGAGAAGATCGACTGGGAGTCCTGCCGGGAGGTCCTGGACGCCGACGAGAAGCTCCGGGCGCTGTCGAAGGAGTGGTGACCCGCCGGAAAGGTCACGCGGCCAGCCGCCCTGGTGCCCCGGTACGCCGAAGGCGTCACCGTTTGACGGCGTTAGCATCGTTCGAGAAACAAGTGTCGTCTTTCGCTCCGCGATAGTAACGTCCTTTCGCGGAGCGAAAGGCGACAACCTGGCAGTTATTTCTCGAATGATGCTTACAGCGTCCAGCCCGTGCGGTAGGGCGGGTTCAGCAATTGGTTGGCCAGCTCGGAGTTCTTGAACTGCAGTCGCTCGGCGTCCCAGTACAGTTTCTCCTGCGTGCGGATGGCGATGTTGCCCATCAGCACCACGGCCGCCAGATGCGCCGCATGGTCGACAAAGTTGCTGCCCGCGGGTTGGCCGCCCTTGCAGGCGTCGAGCCATTCCTGATAGTGGCCCGGCGACCGCGGCAGCACCTGCGGGGGCTTGCCGACTTCTTTCAGGCGTGCTTCCGGCAACAGGCGGTGGTTCAGCAGCAGGCCCTGGTCGCCGACGATCAGGGTGCCGTCATCGACGAAAATGTTCTTGCCGTCTTCGACTTCCTTGGGCAGCGGCGGCATCAGGCCGCCGTCGTACCACCGGATGGTCAGTTCCGGCCGGTCGCCTTCGGCGGCAAAGCGGAACATCACAATCGAGGCCAGCGGCGCCGTTTCGTTCTTGATTTCGTCCGGCGCGTTCCAGTGCGTCGAACACGCCTCGACGCTTTCCGGCCAGCCGAGTTTCAGCGCTTTGAAAGCCGCCGATAGGTTGTGGCAGCCGATATCGCCCAGCACGCCGGTGCCGAAATCCCACCAGCCGCGCCAACTGAACGGCGTATAGCACGGATGGAAAGGCCGTTGCGGGGCCGGACCCAGCCACAAATCCCAGTCCAGGTTCGCCGGGACGGGCGGCGTCTCCCGGGGACGCGGAATCCCCCGGGGACTGATATCGGGCCGGCGGTTCGACCAGGAGTGGATCTCGCGGACCTTGCCGAGGGCCCCGGCCCAGATGAACTCGCTGACCAGCCGTGCCCCTTCGCTGGCTTGCCCCTGGTTCCCCATCTGCGTTGCCACGCCCGCGGCCTGGGCCGCTTTGCCGATCTCGATCGCCTCGTGCACGCTGTGCGTCAGCGGCTTCTGGCAGAACACGTGCTTGCCCAGTTTCAGGGCCGCCATCGTGATCATGGCGTGGTTGTGATCCGGGGTAGCGATCATCACGGCATCGATGCTCTTCTCGGCATCGAACATCTTCCGAAAATCGCTGTAGCCCTTGGCCTGGGGAAACTGCTGCAAGACGTTCGCGACGCGGCTCGAGTCGACATCGCACACCGCCACCACGTTCTCCGTCGGCACGTTGCGGACATCGCCCGAGCCCATGCCGCCGACGCCGACGCTGGCGATATTCAGCTTGCTGTTGGCCGAAGGCGTCTCGGCGGTGCCCAGTACGTGCCGCGGGATGATCGTGAACGCCGCCGCGGCGGCACTGCCGGCGAGGAACTGACGACGGCCCAAAGCAAGTTTCTTACTCATCGGTCGGTCTCCTTGGGAAGGCGGAAAGGGGATGGTTACGGGTCAGGTCATGGACTCGCACCGGGCAGTGCGGGACGCAACGCGTGTTCGATGCCCCGCAGCACGGCGCCGTCGGTGGGCAGGTCGCTGGGCAAGAAAGGAGTCAGGGGAATGGGCGTCTCGTCCATCCGGTACGCAGTGCCGGGAGCGTGAACGCCATAGATCGCGGTGGTGAACGCGACGTGCGGCGGAAAGGGGCAAGCAACACCGGGATAGTCCAGCACGACGCTGGGCAACGTGCGCAAGCGGGCCAGGGCCGCCGGCGACAAACGCTGCAGGGATTCGCTGCCCACGATCACGCACGCGTCCACCTCGCCGCGTTCCAGCACCTCGTTGGCCGAGTACTCGCCGGGCCCATAGCGCGGATAACCGCGCGCCAGATTGACGCTGAACGGGAACCCGGTCTGCCAGCACAGCACGCTGTCGGCGCCCGCCACGTCGCCGGGAATGCGCATCCGCCGCGCATAGAAGCGAGTGTGGCGGTTCAGGTCGGTCACCAGCCGCAACAGCGCTTCCACGACGTGGTGCCCGCCGCGGGCGTGACGCGTCAACCCCAGGCCGAAAAAGACGATGCCCGATCGGCAGGACTTCAGGCGTGCGGCCAACGCTTCCAGTTCCACCAGCGAGGGGCCCAAGTTCGGCAGCGGACCGCGGACCGGCAGCCCGCGGACCAGCGTGCGCAGCGTCCAGAGCACCTCGAAATCATGGCCCGGTTCCACCTGCAGAAACAGATCGGCCTCGGCAGTCGTCTCAGTCGGCTCCGCATCGATCACGATCACGAACCGATCGCGGCGGCCGTGCGGCACGAACAATCCCGTCGCGGCACCCGAATAACGCTCCAAGTGCCGCGGGTGACTGCGCAGCGGATTGGAACCCCAGAAGACGACCAGGTCGCACCGGTTGCGGACTTCGCCCAG
>CAIYOB010000549.1 GCA_903927685.1 uncultured Planctomycetaceae bacterium | reverse complement strand
GGCGCTTCAAAGAAGTCTTTCGCCTGGGTGTTGGGAATCATGGCCAAGCGGGCGAAAGACTTCATGTCGGGCTGGAACACGCCGATGCCGCAGCCGCTGTTGGGAAAGATCCCCCACGTGCCCCAGTAGCCGTACAGCGTGCCGTCCCGGTCCTCGAAGACCTGCGTATCCAGCGTGATGACGTTCTCGACCAGCCGATCGCGGATCACCAGGCCGTCGCCGGGCGTGAGCGGAGTCCACGGCCCGACGGGCGCCTCGGCAACGCCGCCGAACGTATTGCACGGCTGGTTGTAAAACAGGTAGTACCGCCCGTCGGGACGCCGCACGACATCCGGTGCCCAATAGTGCGGCGTGGTCGGCCAGTTCATCGGGACCAGCACCCAGTCGACGAAGTCCCGCGAAACCCAAACGGTCGCCGGCCCGCGTCCGCCGCCGTTGCCGTCGGTCGTGGCGTACAAGTAAAAGAGGTCGCCAAACTGCTTGAGCGTCGGATCGGCAAAATAGCCCGGCACGAGCGGATTGAAGTTGCCGGGCGCGTCGAACGCCGGATCGGCGGCGGCGACGGCTGAACAGGCTGCCAAGACCAACCCGTGAAATAACATTCGTCGAATCATTCGATCACAACCTCCCCAATGCGAGTGGTTCCCAGCCGGCTGGCTATTGACCGGCGGCCTCACGGTACAGGATGCGCCCGTCTTTCGGTAGATGGCCAGCGAGGCCAGCGAGGCGTCCCCGAGCGACGCGGTGGTCTTGGTTAAGCAAGTCAGCGTTGCGGCCGGCTTGGGGCGAGCTCGCGGCTGCGCCAGTATGGTGAGTTCCGGCTCGGCGTTATCGCCGATTGACAGACGCCTGTCCAACCAGCAAGATAAAGCCGCTTTACCTTATTAAGATAAAGCCACTTTACTTTGTGGGTGCCGCGATGGACTGGCGATTCTACGGGCGGAACGAGCAACTGGCGGCTTTGGAGGAAATCCTCCGGCGAGGCCGCTGGTTTTTCGTCAAAATCATGGGCCGGCGGAGGATCGGCAAGACCACCCTGATCCAGCAATCGCTCCAGGCCGTGGGCAACGACAAGCCTGTGTTCTACGTGCAGATTCCCGATTCAGAGCCGGCCGGAGTCCTGTCGGCAGTGAACGACGCCTTGGAGACATTCGCGGTCCCGCCGGACCGGCATCCTCGGCCCCGCAATCTGGCCCAACTTGCGCGGCTCTGGGAGGCGATGGCGGCGGAGGGATACGTCCTGGTCCTGGATGAGTTTCAGTATCTGAACCGCAAAGGATACGAGGAATTCTGTTCGCATTTGCAGGCGGTGGTGGACCGGCTGAGCGCCCGGGCGGAGCAAGTGCCCGGGGGGATGATCGTGCTGGGCTCGATCCATACGGAAATGATGGCCCTGCTGGAAGATCGCAGCGCCCCGCTGTTCAACCGCGTAACGGATTCCCTGGACATCACGCACCTGGACATCGCCGCTGTGTTGGCGATCCTGTCCGATCATGCCGAAGCGTCGCCGGAGCGACTGCTGTTTCTGTGGAACCTGTTTGAGGGAGTCCCCAAGTTCTACCGCGACTGTTACGAGCAAGGCGTGCTGGGAGCGCCGCGCCGGGAGTTGTTGCGGCGGGTCTTCTTCGAGAGTTCATCGCCCTTGAGGACGGAGGCCGAGAATTGGTTCCTGCGCGAGTTGCGGGGCCGGTACGATGTGGTGCTGAAGTTCGTCGCGCGAAATCCCGGCCGCATGCACAACGAGTTGGTCAATGCGATTCGCGAAGCCAGCGGTGATCCGCTGGCTCAGGTGGGCGGGTATCTCAAGGTGCTTGTGGAGCGTTTTCGTCTGATCGAGAAGCGACTGCCGGTCTTTGCCACGCCCGAGGCGCGGCGCAGCCGGTACTACGTGACCGACAATTTCTTGCGGGCCTGGCTGGCGGCGTTGGCGAACCCTACCGCCGCCCTCGCATTTCGTCCGCTGGAGGGACTGCTGGACGAAGCCGACCAGCGACTGGCAATCGCCGAAGGCGGGACGCTGGAAAAACTGGTCGGGCAGTTGTACGAGGAACGCAGTCGCCGTGGCATCGGCGATTTTCCCTTGTCCCAACGCATTCAAGGCTATTGGGACCGAAGCAATATCGAGATCGACCTGGTCGCCGTCAATGAGCCCGACCAGCGGATCCGTTTCGGCTCGTGCAAGCGCTCGCCGGCGAGATTGCTCGCGGACGTCACGAACTTCCGCGATCATGTCACACGGTTTCTCGGCACGCTCCGGACCTACCAGTCGTGGAGCGTCGAGCACGTTGGAATCGCACCTGTGCTGGACGCGGACCAGCGTCGCGTGCTGGCCCGGCATGACGTCATTCCCCAGGATTTGCACGACCTGACGGCCGACTTGCGATAGGCCGACGCCCGTCGGTTGGAGGTTTCCTGGAATTCCCGCCAACAGGGGGTTCCAGGATCGCTTCGATCAGACCATGCCCTCCCGCGGGAATGGTACGCGGCCCGACCGAGGCCGTGGACCAGCCGGCGTTTCGCGTGTTGCTGGCCGCCCGTCCCGAGGAAGTCGAAGCGGATGCGGATGCCCCGCGGCGCCGGCTCCACGTCACAGCCGCCGCAAGTAGAGGTCCTTGAACTGGACGCGCATCGGCGGGCCGACGTGGACTTGCAGGGCCAGCCAGCCGTGGACAAGCCGCTGGGGATCGCGGTCGTCCAGTTCGCACATCGTTACGCCGTTGATCGTCAACACGACGTGACCGCCTTTGGCGACCACGGTATAGTCGTTCCACTGGTCGAGCTTGACCGCCCGGAGCAGTTCCGCCGGATCGCCCACCGATCCGGCGATCTGTTTCTGGCCGGATTCATCAATCACCACTTTCTGGCCGCGTTCGGCCAGCACATCGCGGAGCAGGTACTCCATGATCACGCCCGTCCAGCGGCCCGTGGCGTCGAAATCGGCCTGGGTGCCGATCAGCGGATCGCCCTGCGTCTGCCCGCCCGGGCG
>CAIYOB010000548.1 GCA_903927685.1 uncultured Planctomycetaceae bacterium | reverse complement strand
GCGCGGCGGCCAGCGCCGCCTCGGTGCCGGCGTGCCCGGCACCTACGACCACGACATCGTATTCATAGGAACACGCGGTCACGTCGACGCCGTCTTGGCCCGCGCCCGGGCTTCCCTCAAGCCGCGGCTCAGGATATCCCGCAGCATCGGCGAGAAATCCTCGTACTTCGCCTGGTCCGGCGCGCCGTTGGCGAACTGGTAGATGGCGTCTCGCGGCTTCTTGCCCAACGAGATCAGGGTCGAACTGACCGTGCCCCAGTCCTTGCCGCGAATGATCATCGTCGGCCGGCCGGGCAGCGAAGGCGTCCGGGCGAAGACCTTGCTGGCCACCGCCAGGAATTTCACAGGCGAGTCGAGCGTTTGCAGGGTCAACAGGCGGTAGGCCAGTTGCACCCGCTCGTCCCGCGGGTCGTTCACGTCGCCGCTGCCGATAATACTCAGCCCCTGGTCCAACTCGACGGCGTTGACGTCGTCGCCGCCATGTACGGCCCACGCCGATTCCTGGTCCGCGATCAGGAAATTCACGCCGTCGTATTTGCCCGTCGATAGTTCTTCTTGGGCCTGCTCCAAGGCCTGTCGAGACGTGCTGCAGCGCAGCAGTTCGCGGCACAAAACGCCCCGGGAGCGGGTGGCGATCGGCTGGCGCGATCTCGGACGGTTGGCCGCGGCGACGAACATCCCGTTCTGGTTCACCCCCAGCCAAGTCCCTCCCGCCTGCTGGTCGAGCCCGCACAGGATCCGCGGTTTGCCCGACTGGATCGACGGCGCATGGGAGACTCGATCATAAAACTCCTCGCGGTTGGCCGCGATGAGGATGGGAGAGTCGTTAACGAGTTGGTATTGGATTGCAAGTATACACATCGCTGTCAATCACGCCTTTCCTTCAAGGTGTCCTGTGCTGACACATCCGGTCGTGACGGTCTGCTCAATGTATGGCGAAAACCGGCGATTTAACACCTTACAATAGGGGGATGACTCCAGAATCTTTACCGTCGTGGCGACCGGGAAATCCGGTTTACGGTCTTGTGAAACGGGCTAAAACGTTCTAGTCTGCTATGTCTTACTGTGCCAGGATATGCCTCGGAGGCAGAAACGATGCCCAAGTTCTCCGCCGAAAACCCCGTCAAGATTGCGATCATCGGGGCCGGCGCTGTCAGCGATTACCATCATGTACCCGGGATCCGGCTGGACCCGCGGGCCCGGTTGACCGCGGCCTGTGACGCCAGCCAGGAACTGCTGGATCGGCGCCGTATCGACTGGAGTATTGATGTCGTAAGCACCGATTACAATAAGGTTTGCGCCGATCCAAACGTCGACGCCGTGGTCATTGCGACGCCGAATTGGACGCACCGGGCGATCACGCTGGCGGCGGCGGCGAACGGCAAGCACGTGATGTGCGAAAAGCCGGTGGGGCTGAACGCGAACGAAGTCCGCGACATGTATCACGCGTGCCGCGATGCTGGCGTGGTGCACATGACCGCGTTCACGTATCGCTTTGCCCCGTCGATGCGCTATCTGCGGCATTTGCTGCGATCGGGCGAGTTGGGCCAACCGCGGCATTTTCGCAGCCAGCGGTTCTTGGATTGGCCGGAGACCAGTTGGGGCTGGCGACAGTACAAGGACCAGGCGGGGGCCGGCGATTTGTTCGACATGACCATTCACCGGATCGACTTTGCCATCGATCTGCTGGGGCCGATCCGCCGGGTGTGTGGTGCCGTCGCGCGGTATGCCGCGCGGGACGTCACCAAGGACGGCCAGCCTTGCCGGCCCTCCGAGGTCGACGACTGGTCCTCGCTGATCGGCGAGTTCGACAGCGGGGCCGTCGGGGTTTGGGAAGGGACCACGCTGGCCAAAGGCTATCACCTGAGCGGATTCGGACACGAGTGGGCGGAAGTGAACGCTTCGCAGCGCTCGGCCGTCTACCGGTTGCATGCCCCCAATCAACTCTGGCTCGGACGGACGGGCGAGGACTTGGCGCCCCACGACGTTCCCGAGCCGTTCCTCAAACCGTCGGACAGCCCCCGCGATCCGCGGGCGGGCGTGCCGGCGACGGTGTTCCGTTACGATTTAATGTGGGAATTCGTCTCCGCCATCGTCGAAGGCCGACAGGCCGTACCCAGTTTTTACGACGGACTGTGCGCCCAGAGCGTGGCGGATGCCGTGCTGCAGTCGCACGAGCAGCGCGTATGGATCGAGATTCCGGACGAACCCCGCTAGGAAGTTGCCTGAGTAAGCCCATTCATGAGATCGTCTGCCTTGAACCCTGAACTTGTTCCTGCGACCTCCGCGACCCGTGAGGCGGCCGCAGTTCCGTCCGAGACAGAGCTTCCCACGCGAGGCCGGTCGCATTTCTCGGGCCGCAGCCGTCTGGCGACGCTGACCGGCGTCCAGATCCTGGCGACCGGCTCGTATCTGCCCGAACGCATCGTCCGCAACGAGGACTTGGCGGAGTTGGGCTACGACGCCGATTGGATCATCCAGCGGACCGGGATCCGCGAACGGCGGCATGCGCCCCGCGAACAAGTCACCAGCGATGTGGCTTATCAGGCGGCGGTCCGCTGCCTGGACAGGGCCGGCGTCAGTCCGGCGGAAGTCGACTTGATCCTGGTCGCCACCATGACGCCCGATTCGCCCATGCCCACGACGGCCTGCCTGCTGCAACAGCGGCTGGGCTGTGTGGCGCCGTCCCTGGAAATGAACGCGGCCTGCGCCGGCTTTATGTACGCGCTGGTGACCGGTATGCAATACATCAAGACCGGCTGCGCCCGCCGGGCGCTGATCGTCGGCGTGGACCTGATGTCCCGCGCGGTCAATCCGGCGGACAAGCGGACGTATCCGCTGTTCGGCGACGGCGGCGGCGCCGTGCTGCTGGGGCCCGGCGAGCCGGACCAGGGATTCGTGTCGTACACCCTGGGCGCCGAGGGCGACGCGGAAGGTTGGCTGTGCCAACCGGCCGGCGGGACGCGCGAACCGGTCACGGCCGAAACGCTGGCCGCCGGGCGGCAGTACATCCACATGGAAGGCCGCTCGGTATTCAAGTGGGCCGTGCGCGTGCTGGTCGACTCGGCCCATGACGTGCTCCGGCATGCGCAGCTGAGCCCCGAAGACATGGACCTGGTCATCTTTCACCAGGCCAACGCCCGGATTGTCGATGCGGCCGTGGACGACATGCAGTTCGATCGCCGACGCGTCGTCATGAACTTGGACCGGATCGGCAATACGTCGGCGGGCAGCGTGCCGCTGGCCCTGGACGAAGCCTGCCAGCAGAACCGGCTCCGCCGCGGCGACCGCCTGCTGCTCAGCGGCTTTGGCGGCGGACTGTCCTGGGGCACCGGGGTCATGCACTGGTGAGCTGCTGCAACTCGAGGAGCGATTCCGCCAATGACTTGCCTGCCGTTCGTCTTGCTCGTGTCGTCTCTGCTGGCCGCTGAGCCCGCCCCCGCGCCGCTGGCCCTGCACCCGGACAACCCGCACTACTTCCTGTGGCGCGGCCAGCCGACGATCTTGATCACTTCCGCCGAGCACTACGGCGCCGTCTTGAATCTGGATTTCGACTATGCCGCCTACCTCCGCGCGCTGCAAGCGGACGGTCTGAATCACACGCGGACGTTCTCGGGAACCTATCGGGAGATCCCGGGCTCGTTCGGCATCACGGACAACACGCTGGCGCCGCATCCGAACCGCTTTGTCTGCCCCTGGGCCCGCAGCGACACGCCCGGCTATTTCGACGGCGGCAACCGGTTTGATCTGACGAAGTACGACCCGGCCTACTTTGCCCGCCTGCACGATTTCCTGTCGCAAGCCCGGCAGTGCGGCGTGGTGGTCGAATTCAATCTGTTCTGCCCGCTGTACAACGAGGAACTGTGGCGCGCCAGCCCCATGAACGCCGCCAACAACGTGAACGGCGTGGGCCGGTGCGGCCGCGAAGAAGTCTATACGCTGCAGCACGCGGACCTGCTGGAAGTCCAATTGGCCCTGACCCGCAAGTTCGTCCAGGAGCTGCAGGATTACGACAATCTGTATTACGAAGTCTGCAACGAACCGTACTTCGGCGGCGTGACGCTCGAATGGCAGCACAAGATCGTCGACACGATCGTCGCCGCCGAACAGGCTTTTCCGCACCGGCACCTGATTTCGCTGAACATCGCCAACGGCAGCCGGAAAGTGGATCAGCCGCACCCCGGCGTGTCGATCTTCAACTTCCATTACTGCACACCGCCGGACGCCGTGGCGATGAACTACGATCTGAATCGCGTGATCGGCGAGAATGAAACCGGCTTTCGCGGCCGCGCTGATGTGCTGTATCGCACGGAAGCCTGGGAGTTCCTGCTGGCCGGCGGCGGGCTGTACAACAACCTGGACTATTCCTTCACGCCCGCGCATCCGGACGGAACGTTCATCGAGTACCAATCGCCGGGCGGCGGCAGTCCCGCGCTGCGCCGCCAGTTGCAGATCCTGCAACGGTTCCTGCAGCGGTTCGATTTCGTGCGGATGGCCCCCGACGCGCAAGCCATCCGCCGCGTGGGCAGCGGCGTCCAAGCCCGCGCGCTGAGTCACCGCGGCCAGGCGTATGCCGTCTATCTCCACGTCCCCCCGCCCAAGAAGGCGCAGGACGAACAGCTCCGTCAGTATTCCGTCCGCTCTGTCACGGCCGAGATCGTCCTGGACCTGCCCGCCGGCCGCTACCAGGCGGAATGGTGGGACACCAAGACGGGCCAAGTGACCCCGGCCGGCGAGTTCTCACACGCCGGCGGCGACAAGCCGTTGACAACGCCGGGTTTCTGCGAGGATCTCGCCCTGCGCGTCGTCGCGGTACGGTAACCGCCGACGCGGGAATAAACGACGTATCACCGCCCCGGATGCCTGGGGTCGAGTGCAGCGAACCCCCAGAGGCAAGACCTGGGGGCTCGCCACTCGTACCTCGTGGCTCGACCCCAGGCACCCGGCCTGATTCTCGGTTAATGCTGGTCCATGCACTCCGTCCATGCAGGAGACTAGCCCGCACACAGCGGTTGGGCTATACTCGTCCCGACTCGGAACCTGTTGAGAACCGGCGAGTTCCCGACAGCTGTCGACTCGTCGGTCCCTGGGGAGTGCCGCGAACATGACTCTGCGTTTGGTGCTGACAAGCCGCTCGAGTGTGCCTGTCGAAGTCGAAGGCGTGACTCCCGACGCGGTGCGCGATAAGCCGCTGGCGGAAATTGAAAAGCTGGCCATCTATCACGGGAACACGACGGTCCCGCTGGCCGAGTTCTTCGCCGTTTCCGGCGATCCGGCGGATGGGCGGATGGAATGGGAAGGTGATCTGACGGGCGTGCATTGGGTCGGCGCGGGGATGAATTCGGGCTGGCTGCACATCGCCGGCAGCGTGGGACGGCATTTGGGCAGCGAGATGAGCGGCGGCGAGATCCACGT
>CAIYOB010000547.1 GCA_903927685.1 uncultured Planctomycetaceae bacterium | reverse complement strand
GTGGGCGAAGTCCTGCGGACCCACGGCGACGAGAAGCTGGACCAGTACTGGGACCGCCTGGTTGCCCGCCTGCAGGATGCCCAGTCGCGACTGACGCAGATGCACCAGAGCCGCGGCGAGATGAACCAGGAAATGAAGACCCTGGCCGCCGACCGCCGGCTGGTCGAAGCCCAGTTGCAGCTGGGCTGCGTCGACGAGCAGATCCGGCAGGCCGTCCAGCGGTGGCGAGTCCTGGCCGTGACCGCGATCATGCTGGAAGCGATCCGGCAGATCTATGAAACCGAGCGGCAGCCGGAGACCTTGTCGGAAGCCTCGCAGTACCTGGAACGTTTCACCGAAGGCAAATACGTGCGGATCTGGACGCCGCTCAGCTCGGACGTGCTTCGGGTGGACGCGGCCGACGGCCAGTCGATGCCGCTGGACCTGCTGAGCCAGGGGACGCGCGAGGCCGTGTTCCTGAGCCTCCGCCTGGCGTTGTCGGCAGCCTACTCGCGGCGCGGGGCGGTCCTGCCGCTGGTGCTGGACGACGTGCTGGTGAACTTTGACTTGCGGCGAGCCAAAGCCGCGGCGGCGGTGCTCCGCGATTTCGCCAACGCCGGCCACCAGATGCTGATGTTCACCTGCCACCAGCACATCATGCGGATTTTCGAGACGGCGGCAGTCGAAGTGCGCCTGCTGCCTGTTCGCAACGGCGTCGACGCCTTCGGCTGGTACGACGAAGTCATCGCGGAACCCCAGGTCGCGGCCCAGACGCCCGAGCCGGCCGCCGTCGAGGAGGCGGACGAATCGGAGGAAGCGGCCGGCGAATTGGTCGAAACGGCCGAGCCGGTGGAAGTCGCGGAAGAACCGCCGCCAGTCGAGCCGGAACCCGAGTTGGAGCCGGTCGCGGCGGAGGCGGACGAGGCGGACGAGGAATCCGTCACCGAAGACGAAGGCGAGTCCCTGCTGGACGACGACGAAACGCCCGACAAGAGCGAGTGGCTCGCCGCGGAAATTGCCGAGCCGGAAGACGACGCCGCTGCCGAGGCCGCATCCGAAACTGAATCCGGCTGGAGCGAGGACGATGAACTGCGGCTGGCGGACGCGGACCTGGAACCCGCCTTTGCCGGATCGTCCCCCGGAACGGACTTCCGAACCCGCTGGTGGGAGGACGGCGAAGCCGCGTGAGCACCCGGCAGATCGTTGGGCGAGCCTCTTGCCGCTGACGCCTCGTTTAACCGCGACCCAACGGGGAGCGATTTCCACCGGCGGATCGTTGGGCGAGCCTCTTGTCGCTGACGCAGGTCCGCGGTAAGTTGGCCGCCAACGAAGTGAGGTGTCAACGCATGGGCCGAGTCGGACAGTTCTTCCTATTTCGAGTCACGGTGCTTCTGGTTGGCCTGATCGCCGTGGCTGGCGGCGCCGCGGAATCAGGGGCGGAAGACGCCAAAGCGAGCGCTGGGCCGCCGGGTGCGGGCAGGAATGCGGACGGACTGATCGCGTCGCCGGAGTCGGGGTGGCCGCAGTGGCGGGGCCCGCGGCGGGACAGCATCTCGGCGGAAACCGGGTTGCTGCCGACGTGGCCGGAGGGCGGTCCGCGGGTGCTGTGGAAAGTTGGCGGCTTGGGCCAAGGCTGGTCGTCGCCGATCATCGTCAACGGCCGGTTGTTTGTGACGGGGGACGTCGGCGACGATCTGGTCGTTTTTGCTTTGGATCTGAACGGTCAGCCGTTGTGGCAGGGCAAGAACGGGGCGGCCTGGCAGGGCTCCTATCCCGGCGCCCGGGCGTGCTGCGTCTATGCCCACGGGCGAGTGTACCACTTGAACGCCCACGGACGGCTGGCCTGCTGGGATGCGGCGACCGGCGACCCGCGGTGGGCGGCGGACGTGCTGGAGCGGTTCCAGGCGCCCAACATCACCTGGGCGATCAGCGAGTGCCTGCTGGTCGACGGACGGCGCGTGATCGTGACCCCGGGCGGGCCCCAGGCGTTGCTGGCAGCGCTGGACAGCGAGACGGGACAGACGATCTGGACCAGCCCGCCGCTGGAGGGCGAACCGACGTCGTACAGCTCGCCGATCCTCTTCCGCCACGCCGGCCGCCGGTTGATCGCCAATTGTTCGGCGGGCCACGGCTTTGGGGTCGACGCGGACGACGGCCGCCTGCTGTGGACCGTGCCGCTGCGGAACCGCTTCGAGACCAACGTCAGCACGCCGGTGTACGGCGGCGGGCAAATCTTCTACGTGACGCCGTACGCCGAACAAGGCCGGGCGTACCGGCTGGAGACCGACGGGCGGGACATCCGGCCGGAACAGGTCTGGCAGGCGCCGCTGGACACGGTC
>CAIYOB010000546.1 GCA_903927685.1 uncultured Planctomycetaceae bacterium | reverse complement strand
GCCCGCCAGCGCGGCCTGGAGATCCTGTGTATGATCCGGTCCGGCGACGGTTGGGTCGAGCAGGCGACGCCCGGCTTCGCGGCCTGCCTGCGCGGCGCTGAACCGAACGCACGGGGAACTCCGTAAGCCGCGCCGCAAGCGGGGAGGTGTTGACGATCGCCTTAGAAAGATCGCCTCAGAAAGGCACGTGCAGGGCGTCGCACAGGAACCGCATGAAGGGCCGGGCGGCGGCGAAGGACGCGGCTACGGTGTCGATGAATTTGGGGCTCAGAACGTCTTGCTCGCGGATCGGTTGCAGGCCCACAAGGTCGGTGCGTTTCAGGTCTTCGACCAGCGGGTGATCGGCGGGGAATCCGCGCGGCGGCGTCTTCAGGCTGTCGCCGTCCAACTGGAATCGAGCGCGAAACTTGCGGTCGTCCCGGGCCCGTTTCCAGCCGTCGGGGCGATCCACAATCGCTTGCCGGATCAAGGCCAAGGCATCTTTCTCCGGACGCCAGGCGCCCAAAGCCAGGAAGCACTCGCCGGGCGCTACGTGGACATAGAACCCCGGAGCGTGCACGTCTTTGCCGAATTCATGTCGGAATTGAATCCCGACGTTGGTCTTGTAGGGCGTCTTGTCCTTGCCGAACCGCGTGTCGCGATAGACACGCATCAACGACCCTCCAATCCGGCGGTCGCTGGCCACAAAATACGGTGAAATCTTCTTCAACCGGGGCACAAAGGCGCGAATGAACGCCAAGCTGGGTTCCAGGACGTCGGTCTCGTAACGGTGTTTGTTGTCCAGAAACCACGCACGCTCGTTGTTGTCGGCCAACTCCTCCAGGAACTGAAAGAGCGAGGGCTGAAATCCGCGGAACTCCATCGTCTGGCTCCTTGCCGGGGTTTTCGCTCGTTGTACCGCCGGTCGGCTCGATCGTCAATTCCTGCAGTCCACCGCTTGCAGCAGTCGATGTACAGGTATATACTCGCATAATCACCTGTACACAGAATGCATCTGTACACTGAAGGCTCGCTCGATGGTTGCCGTGCCGGAGATTGTAGCGCAGCTGCGGAATCAGCTCCGCGGTTTGGAAAAACCGCGGCGGGGGGGCGGGGACAGGCCGCTGTCCACCGGCTGGCCGCCGTTGGACCGGCTGCTGCCCGGCGGCGGCTTGCAGCGCGGCTCGCTGGTCGAATGGCTGGCGGACGAGCCAGGCAGCGGGGCTGCATTGCTAGCTTGGCAAGCGGCCCGTCAGGCGGCGCAAGAGGGCGGGGTCATTGTCGTGCTGGACCGCCGCGGCGAGGTGTATCCGCCCGCCTTGGCGGCTTGGGGCGTCGCGCTGGATCGGGTCGTCTTTGTCCAGCCGCAAACCGCCCGGGACGAAGGTTGGGCCTGGGATCAGGCTTTGCGCTGTCCCGGCGTGGCTGCGGTTTGGGGCTGGATCGAGCGGGCCGAGGACAGCTTGTTCCGCCGCTGGCAGTTGTCGGCGGAAACCAGCGGCTGTCTGGGGTTGCTGCTGCGGCCCGGCGCGGCACGCACGGAACCGACGTGGGCGGACGTGCGCTGGTGGACCGAACCGCTAGCGGCAGCGGCGGGACGGCGGATGCGGGTCGAGTTGCTGCGCTGCCGCCCGGCGGGCAGCGGCAGCGTGGAATTGGTCTTGGATGAATGGTCCGGTCAGCTGGGCAGTCCGACTCTGAAAAGGGACCTGGTTTCGACTGGATCGAACGGCGACCATGCGGCGCTGCAGAGTCCGGCCGGTTGGCCGAGTCACCTCGAACAGGAGGAGCGTCATGCCGCGCATCCTCGCCCTTTGGCTGCCCAATT
>CAIYOB010000545.1 GCA_903927685.1 uncultured Planctomycetaceae bacterium | reverse complement strand
GTGATCAGTTCCACCTTTGACGAACCGTCGTCACGGCATGTCCAAGTCTCCGAAATGGTGATCGAAAAGGCCAAGCGGATGGTCGAGTACGGCCGGGACGTGGTCATCTTTCTGGATTCCATCACGCGGCTGGCGCGGGCCTGGAATTCCGAGTGCCAGCAGTCCGGCAAGATCCTGTCCGGTGGTTTGGATGCCAATGCGCTGCAGAACCCCAAGCGGTTCTTCGGCTCGGCCCGCAAAGTCGAAGAAGGCGGCTCGCTGACGATCGTCGCCACGGCGCTGGTCGATACGGGCAGCAAGATGGACGAGGTGATCTTCGAGGAATTCAAGGGCACCGGCAACATGGAGATCTGCCTGGACCGGCGTCTGGTGGACAAGCGGATCTGGCCGGCGATCGATATCAACCGCAGCGGCACGCGTCGCGAAGAGATGCTGTTGGACCCGGAAGAGTACCGCCGCGTGGTCATCCTGCGCCGCGTCTTGAACGACATGAACGCGCCGGACGCGATGGAGTTATTGGTGACGCGGATGCAGAAGACCAAGTCCAACGCCGAGTTCTTGATGAGTATGAACGTCTCGAAGTGATGGGGAGCGCAGCATGCCGAACGTGATCGAAGGCGAACGGGCGGGGGCCGGATTGCAGTTTGCGATCGTGGTCTCCCGCTATAACGATACCATCACCCGCAAGCTGCTGGACGGCGCCGTACAGACGCTGCAAACCCACGGCGTGGCCGACGAGGCCATCGACGTCGCGTGGGTGCCCGGCGCTTGGGAGATCCCGCTGGTGGCCGACCGCTTGGCGCGGTCCGGCCGCTACGCCGCCGTCTTGTGCCTGGGCGCCGTGATCCGTGGCGAGACGACGCACGACCAGCACATCAACCGGCAAGTCAGCCTCAGTCTGGGGCGGACGGCACTCCAGACCGGCGTTCCCGTGCTGTTCGGCGTGCTCACGTGCAACAGCCTGGAGCAGGCCATTCATCGCTCCGGGGGCAACGTGGGAAACAAAGGCGTCGAGTGCGCCGAAGCCGCCCTGGAAATGGCCGGCCTGCTGAAGAAACTACCGTAACCGCGAGTATTGTCACACCATGTCCGCCCGCAGCCGAGCCCGCCAAGTCGTGATGCAGTTGCTGTATCAGGACGAGCTGAATCCCGAAGTCGCCCCCGCGGCCGTGGCGAAATTCATCCGCAGGGAACTGAGCGGCAACGCCGCCCTGTGCGATTTCGCCTTGACCCTGCTGGACGGGGTGCGCGAGCACCGCGCCGAACTGGACCAGGTGCTGGCCGGCAAAGCCCAGAACTGGCGGGTCGAGCGGATGGCCGCCGTCGACCGCAATATCTTGCGGTTGGGAGCCTACGAGATCCTGTACGCCGGCACGCCGGGCCAAGTCGCCATTAGCGAAGCGGTCGAGTTGGCCAAGCAATTCGGCGCGGAGCCATCGGCGGCGTTCGTGAACGGGATTCTGGACCGAGTCATGCACGAGGGGCGGCAGGACGGCGCACCGCAAACGCCCAAGGCGGGCGAAGAGACGCTTGATAGCGACGGAAGTGAGGGACGCACCGTAGCGGATTGAAGGCCGTCGGCCGGGCTGGAGTTCACGGTTCAGCGTGCCTTTTTGCGGCGGATTCGCTCCGGCACAAGCACGCTGAAGCGTGGACTCCAACAAGCGACTCGCCGCTCGGCGCGGGTCTCCGACCCCGCCGAAACCGCCGACCGAAGGTCTCCAGAATCACAGCCAAGAGAGCATCCAAAAAATGGGATTCTTTGATCGCTTCAAGAGCAAAGCGGAACTGCCCGCGGAAACCAGCCCCCAGGCCGACGCGGCCGCTTCCCAACCGGAACCGGCGCCGTCCGCACCCGAAGGGCTGTTCGCCCGTTTCAAACGCGGCCTGAAACGCACGGCCCAGTTGCTGAACACGGACATCCGCGACCTGTTCAAGCAAGAGGGGCGGCTGGTCGACGAGGACTTTGCCCGCGACTTGTTCGCGCTGCTCATTCGCACGGACATGGGCACGGGCCCCGCCAATGCGATCTGCGAGCAGGTACAGAGCGACTATCGCGGCCGCGTGGTCAAGCTGGACGAGATTCTCCAGGTCATTCGGGCCAAGCTGCTGGAACTGTTGGCCCAGCCGGAACAGCCGATCGCGTTTGCCGAATCCGGGCCGACCGTGATCATGGTCGTGGGTGTCAACGGTTCGGGCAAGACGACGTCGATCGCCAAATTGGCGCGGATGTTTCGCGACCAGGGCAAGCGGGTGATCCTGGGCGCAGGCGACACGTTTCGGGCGGCGGCGGTCGAACAACTGACCATTTGGGCCGAACGCGTCGGTGCGGAACTGATCAAAGGTGACGCGGGTGGGGACCCGGCCAGCGTCGCGCATCGGACCGTCGCCCGGGCTTTGGAGAGCGGCGCCGAAGTGTGCATCGTCGACACCGCCGGACGGCTGCAAACCCAAGCCAATCTGATGACCCAGCTGTCCAAGATCCGCCGCGTGATCAGCAAGCAGATCCCGGCGGCGCCGCACGAAGTGCTGCTGGTCCTGGACGCTACCGCAGGCCAGAACGGGCTCAGCCAGGCCAAGGGCTTCTCCGACGCCGCTGGCTGTACCGGCATCGTCCTGGCCAAGCTGGATGGAACCGCCAAGGGCGGCGTGATCATCCCCATCCGCCAGCAGTTCAATATCCCGGTCAAGTACGTGGGCGTCGGCGAAGGCGCCGAGGATCTGGCACTGTTCAATCCCGAGGAATTCGTCCACGCCTTGTTCGCGGACAGTGGACCGGCTTGACTTGATCATCTTGAACCCTCGCCCGCGGATGGTACGATGGCTGCCGACGCAGGTTGAGGCGGGGCGACGGCGTTTTCCGACAGCGGAGTACAACCCCCGGGCAATCCAAGATCGATCACCATGCCAATGCAACCACACGCAAGTACCGAGCGATCCTCCGTTTCGCGGCGACGTTTTCTGCAGGGCTTGGCGGCCGCCGGCTTGGGTGCCGCGGCGGCGCACCGCGGGGCGATTGGCGCGGAGCCTGCAGCGCTGACGCCGCTGAAGCTGGGCCTGGACAATTTCGCGGTCCGCGGGATGAACTGGAAGGCCCGGGAACTGGTCGCCTACGCGGCTCGGCTGAGACTCGACGCGCTGTTCATCACGGACCTGTTTGCGTTCGAGAATCTGGAGGACTCGCACCTTCGCAGCCTCCGCCAGCAAGCGGCTGACTCAGGCTTGGCGCTGTATGTCGGCAGCTGGAGCATCTGCCCGACCTCGACGAGTTTCAAGCAGGACTGGGGATCGGCCGAGGAGCACTTGGCCCTGGGTGTACGCGTCGCCGCAGCGCTGGGCTCCCCGGTGTTTCGCGTGATCCTGGGCACGCGCCGCGACCGGACGACGGAAGGCGGCATCGACGCCCGCATCGCCGATACGATCCAGGTGCTGAAGACCGCTCGCGGCCGGGCCTTGGATGCCGGCGTCAAGATCGCCGTCGAGAACCACGCGGGCGACATGCACTCGACGGAACTGGTCCGCCTGATCGAGGAGGCCGGCAGCGACTATGTCGGCGCCAACCTGGACGCCGGCAATGCGACTTGGACGCTGGAGGACCCGCTGCTCAACCTGGAGAACCTGGCCCGCTACACCGCCTGCACCAGCCTCCGCGACTCGGCGATCTGGGAGACGGACAACGGCGTCGAGATCCAGTGGACGGCGATGGGCGATGGCTGCATCGACTGGAAGACCTATTTCGCCCGCTTCGCCGAACTGTGCCCCGAGGTCCCGGTCAACATCGAGACCATCTCCGGCTTCAACTATGAACTGCCCGTGAACAAGGACGACTACTGGCAAGCGTGGCCGAAGGGCAAGCCGCCGGGCTACGACCAGTTCCTGGCCCTGGCCAAGAACGGCCGGCCACGCCAGCCGCACGCCTACCCGTCCGGCGCCGAGCGGCTGCCCGCGGAGCAGAGGTACCAGCAGGAAGAACTCGAACGCAGTCTGCAATTCTGCCGCACACTGGGTCTTGGCCGCCGGTAAAGTCGGAGTCCGGCGGGTCGGCCAGGACGCTTGCCGTCGGGCGGGAGACGTGACACAATGGCGTCCGAATCTGAGCCCTGTTTCGAAGGACTTTCCATGCGCATTCCGGATCTGGTCGAACGCCTCCGCCGCGGCGGGCATCTGAGCCTGGACGAGATGTCGGCGGTTGTGGACCAGATCATGCAGGGGCATTGCGGCCAGGACCAGATCGCCGACTTGCTGTTGGCCCTGCGTGCCAAGGGCGAGACGGTCGACGAGATTGCCGGTGCGGCCCAGGCCATGCGCAAGCACATGACGCGCATCCGGACATCGCGGCCCGGAGTGATCGACACGTGCGGGACGGGAGGCGACGCCTCGGGCACGTTCAATATCAGTACAGGGGCCGCGTTGGTCACCGCCGCGGCGGGCGTGCCGGTCGCGAAGCACGGCAACCGGAGTGTGACCAGCAAGTCGGGATCCGCGGACGTGTTGGCCGCCTTGGGAGTCGATATCGAGGCGCCGGTGGACCTGGTGGAACGCTGCCTGGACCAGGTGGGCATCTGTTTCTGTTTCGCGCCGCTGCTGCATCCTTCGATGCGGCACGCCGCTCCGGTGCGCAAGCGTTTGGGCGTCCCGACGATCTTCAATCTGCTCGGCCCGTTGTGCAATCCGGCTGCCGCCCCCTTCCAGCTGTTGGGCGTCGGGCGGCCGGCGCTGCGACCGCTGCTCGCGGCGGCTCTCCAGCGACTGGGCGGACAACAGGCGGTCGTTGTCTGCGGGCGGGATGGCCTGGACGAAGTCACCCTGACCGGCGAGACGGACGTCAGCCAAGTAACGCCGGACGGGATCGTCGATACGGCTTGGTCGCCCGACCTGTTCGGCGTGCCGCCGGGCGACTTGTCCGCGTTGCGAGTTGACGGCCCGGAAGCCAGCGCCGCGCTGATTCGGCAGGTGCTGGACGGCCGCCCGGGCCCGGCTCGAGACATCGTGGTGATGAACGCCGCCGCCGCCTTGTGGACGGCACAGCGGGCGGATTCGCTGCGAGACGCCGCGGGTTTGGCCGCCGCCGCGTTGGACAGCGGAGCCGCCAAAGTCCTGCTGGCCAACCTGGTCGATGTCAGCCACAGTCGGTGACGGACGGGCAGCAGCCGGAACGCGTCGTTACAGCCAAGAATCAGAAAGGACACGGAAGATGCTCGACTTGTACGACAAAATCGAAGCCGCCGTCGCGGCGATTCGCGCCGTGTGGCCGGGGCAACCGCAGGCCGGGATCATTCTGGGCACCGGCCTGGGCGGCCTCGTGAAACAGATCGCTGTCGAAGCGACCCTGGACTACGACGAAGTCCCCCACTTTCCTCGTTCCACCACGCCGGCACACCGCGGGCGACTGGTCTGCGGCACGCTGCAAGGCTTGCCCGTGTTGGCGATGGAAGGCCGGTTCCACCGCTACGAAGGCTACTCGCTGAAAGAGATCACCCTGCCGGTCCGCGTCATGAAGGCCCTGGGGGCCCCATTGCTGGTCGTGTCCAACGCCTGCGGCGGCATGAATCCCTACTACCGCAGCGGCGACATCATGGTCATCGAGGACCACATCAATTTGCTGGGCGACAACCCGCTGATCGGAATCAACGACGATCGGCTGGGCCCTCGCTTTCCCGACATGAGCGAGCCGTACCAGCGGCTGCTGATCGAACGTGCACTGGAGGTAGCCCGCCGCGAGAATATTGTGGCGCACCGGGGCGTCTTTGTCGCGGTGCCCGGACCAAACCTGGAGACGCGGGCCGAATACCGCTTCCTCCGGACGATCGGCGCGGATGTTGTCGGCATGTCCACCGTGCCCGAAGTCATCGTGGCCGTGCACTGCGGAATGCGCGTCGTGGGCTTCTCGGTCGTCAC
>CAIYOB010000544.1 GCA_903927685.1 uncultured Planctomycetaceae bacterium | reverse complement strand
TCAACGCCGGCCACATGCCGCCGATTTGGCGGCGGGCCGACGGGGCGGTGACGGAGCCCAGCCGCAATACGTCGGGCATGGCCTTGGGAATCCTCCCCGGCGTCCAGTACCAGGAAGACGCCATCACCCTCGAACCCGGTGAATCGCTCACGATGTACACCGACGGCGTCACGGACGCCAGGAACTCCAGCGGTCAGGACTTTCTCCCCGAACGCATTCTGAGGCATGTCCGGGCTGTCGGCAGCAACGCCCGGGATCTGGGGCAAGCGATCATCGACGACCTGCAGGCGTTCATCGGCGACCACCCGCAGACGGACGACATCTGCCTGGTCTGCCTGGGCCGGCTGAGCTAAGCCCGGCCCCAAGTACGTGAACGATCCGGGGGTCCGCTGGCTCAGGAAACCGCCAGCAGCTCGATGCCTTCGCCCGCCCCGAGGTTCCTTGAGTACTGCTTGTCCTGCGGATTGTTCCAGTGTTCGTGGACGCCGAGACTGGCCAGCCGCGTGGTCGCGGTGGCGTGGTTCGGATCGTAGAACGTGCCGGACGGCGGGGCGTCGGCCAGGGCGGCTTCGTGCAGGTAATCGTCCACGCCGGCTTGCCGGGGGAAATCCGACCACTCGGCCTGCAGGAAGTCGAGGGCCACCGAATCGATGGCGACGGGGTCCTGTGAGGCAAACAGGCTGCAAGGCCAGTGGCCGTTGAACGGCGGCGTCCGCATGCGGCTCGGCGCGGGATCCTTGGGATGGAGGCCGGAGAACAATCCGTCGATCAAATACAGCGCCGTCTTGCCGCCGAGGTGGGCGTGGCCCATCAGATCCACCAGCGGCCGGTAAATGCCGGTCTGCTTGGAGAAGCAACCGGGGTGCATGTCGTAGTAGCCTTTTTGGACCGGCCAGCGAACCAGCGAGCCGAAGTGGTTCTTGGCGCACAGGGTGACGCCTGAGCCCATGTGGGCTTTGAAGTTGGCAAAGTTGACCGCGTAGTCGGCCTCGGCAAAGCACGTGGGCAGAAAGTCCTGCAATTCGGCCTGCGGGCGGCAACTCCAAAACAGCGGCTGCGTCGAGCTGCTGACCTTGACGCGTCCGAACTCGCCGGCGTAATCCTCGTAGCGCACGCCGGAGAAGGCTTGGTGCAACGGGCCGTGGAACTCGTTGACCAGATAAGCCAACGTGTCACAGACGGTGATGTCCTCCTGGCGCACGCCGGCGCCGGTCAGTTGTCCCAGCAGGGCAATGATCATCTGCGGCGCGGTATTCATATAGTCCTGCCGCCGGAGAAACGTGTAGGTGGCCGGGTCCACGTGCCCCTCGCGATAGATCATGCCGACCCAGTTCGGCTTGATGACGACTTTCTCGCCAGTCTGGTAGCCGACGTCGCCCTTGCCGCGCGCCTGGTTCCGCTGGCGAAACAGCTTGTCCCACGCCTGGTGCGTCTTGGGTTGACCGGTCAACTCGCAGACGGCCCGGGCCAGCATGGCGTCCACCCGCTCTTGCTTGACGCGGTCGCCAGCCCACCAGAACCCGTCGCCCGGACCTTGCCAGGCGGTCACGTCCGGATCGTGGCACCAGACGACGCGTCCGGGATGAATCCCTTGAGCCCGGCCGATGGGCTTGCCGCCCGGCGCCGCCTGGTCGCCCGCCGCGTGAGGAGCGACAATGGTAGGAAGAGCCAGCCCGGCCGCGGTGCCGGCCAGGAATGTGCGGCGATTCACGTCAAGTCTGCTCATGGTTCTTCTCCTGCGTTGGCAACGTGTCCCAATCCGTCGACATCTTGAAGATACCCGATTTCTTGGCTCACTGGCAGCGGCATTGCCAGGAACGGACGATTCCATTATGGTCAG
>CAIYOB010000543.1 GCA_903927685.1 uncultured Planctomycetaceae bacterium | reverse complement strand
GTTTGTCGCCAAAGTAACCGGATCGCTGGTCTCGACCCAAAAGGTCGCGTCGATGGTCGGCTACAAGCTGATGATCGTCGAGCCGTACCGGCTGGAACCGAAAGATCGCAAGACTTTGATCACCACCGGGCGGACGTTTGTCGCGGTGGACCTGTTGGGGGCGGGCGAGGGGGATTATGTCCTGATCTCGCAAGGCTCCAGCGCCCGGCTGACTCCGGAGACCAAGAACATGCCCTTGGACACCGTGATCATCGGCATCGTTGACAAGGTGCGCGTCGATTCGGCGTGCGTCTATTCGCGGGAGTCGAATGAGGCCGACGAGGGGGCCATGTAGTTGGTCGGGCGGATTGCCAAACCGCCCCACTGGGACCTGCGGCCTCACCGGCTGCAGCAACGAACAGAGCAAGCAGCAAGACACCTGTCAGGGGCAACCCTGATTTTCGAGGAATACCATGCAAATCGACGAAGCACTGATTCGCAATGTGGTCGCGCAAGTCTTGGCCGAAGTCGGCCGGATTCCGCCTCTCACCAGCACCAGCTACGAAGGGCGGCACGGGATCTTCACGGATGCCAACGAGGCTATCGAGGCGGCTGCCGAAGCCTACGACCGGCTGCGCGAGCGGAGCATGGAAGACCGCAAACGAATTATCAGCCATATCCGCCGGATCGCGATCGACCAATGCGTCGAACTCGGCACGATGGAGATGAACGAAACCAAGATCGGCCGCTTGGAACATAAGATCGAGAAGCTCAAGACGCTCGGCGACCGCAGTCCCGGCGTCGAGTTCCTCCGCAGCGAGGTGTTCAGCGGCGACCATGGCTTGGCCGTGATCGAGCACGCTCCTTTCGGCGTCATCGGGGCGATCACCCCCGTCACGCACTCGTTGCCGACCATCACCGGCAACGCGGTCAGCATGATCGCCGCCGGCAATACGCTGGTGGTCAACCCGCATCCCAGCGGCAAACTCGTGGCGGCCGAGGGCGTGCGGCGGTACAACGAGGCCATCCACCGCGACATCGGCATCGACAACCTGATCTGTGTGATCGCCGAGCCGACACTCGAGACGGCGGATACCATCTTCAAGCACCGCGAGGTCAAGCTGATCTGCGTGACGGGCGGAGCCGCCGTGGCTCGGGCCGCGTTGAACAGCGGCAAGCGGGCGATCGTGGCCGGGCCCGGGAATCCGCCGGTCGTCGTCGACGAGACGGCTGATCTCGATCGCGCGGCCCGGGCGATTGTCCAGGGCGCGGCCTACGACAACAACCTGCTGTGCATCGCCGAAAAGGAAGTCTTCGTCGTCGACCAGGTATTCGACCAGATGCTGGCCGCCATGGAACGAGCGGGCGCGGTGAAACTGTGCAGCAAGGAGATCGCCGAGCTGACCCGGAATGCGATCATCCAGGTGGGAGACGAGAAACACAAGCACGACGCGCCGGCCAAGGAGTTCCTGGGCCAGGACGCCGCCGTCCTGGCTCGCGGGGCCGGCCGCACCGTGTCGGACGACGTGGAACTGCTGTTCGGCGAGACGGACGAAGCGAACCCATTTGTGCCCGTCGAGCAGATGATGCCCTTCGTGCCCTTCGTGCGCTGCCGGAACGTCGACGAGGCGATTGCCAAGGCCAAGAAAGCCGAACACGGATTCCGGCACACGAGCATCATCCACTCGAACAATGTCCGCAACATGACGAAGATGGGGCGCGCCTTGGAGACGACCTTGTTCGTCAAGAACGGCCCCTGCATGGCGTCGCTGGGACTCGGCGGCGAAGGCTATATCTCGTTCTCGATCGCCGGACCGACGGGCGAAGGC
>CAIYOB010000542.1 GCA_903927685.1 uncultured Planctomycetaceae bacterium | reverse complement strand
TGGCGAGGAGGATCGTCTGCAAATCGGAAGATGGCGACACAAGGGCAAACAAGATGTTGATTGCGATTTGGAGTGCCAAGACAGCCAAAGTTGCCAGAAGAACGCGACGCGTGGTCACGTTGGGCACTCTTGCCCAAAGAAGCCCGAGGCGAAGGAACAACGCCCATAAGACGATCGACGTCAGGAGCAGGCCGAGGAAGACGGCAGCAAATAAAACGGTCGAGTTCACTTGGCTTCTCCGGGAGAAGAACTGGGGGAATCAGGCTCCAACCGGCAAGTGAACGTTACGGGCATCCGCTCGATACGTTCCATCATGCGGTCGAAGATCACCAATCGCGCCTGGTAGTTCAGGGGCAAGCCCCGGAACAGGCTGAATTGAACCGTCGCGGTCCCCGTCACTTCATGCTGGGGCTCGCCACGCGACTCGAAGATGGATCGGAGGTTAAGGGTTTTGTCCAGGTTCACCACGCCGTCGGCAACGCCTCGCATGGTGTACGTCGAGGTGACTTTCGCGTCGGGCAGCTCGATGGCGGGTGCTCCTGACGGCCAATACGACGGCGGGATGTACTCCGGATCGCCGATCCTCAAGATCATCTCGGTTGTGCTGGTCCAGGTCTCCGCGGGCGCTTCGGGAGTGGAGACGAACGGCAACGTCGCCAGGTCGCCGAGGTAGTACGGCAACTCGGACCCGCCGTCGAGCGTCTGGAAGTCACCCGCGGGCGACACGCGCAAGCGGTGATGCCGAGCCATGCCGGAGCCGGCCAACGCGTTGTACGGCGAGCGGGGATTGAATCGGCGTTCGTGCGGCAGCACCGCAGGAAGATCGTCTCCCGTGTACCGTGTCGCGAGCCGGCCAGTCATGACCAACACGGCCCCTTGCTCGTCCGCCGATTCGACGACGTACTGGGTCTTTCCTGTGAAGATTTCTTGCCACGAAATGTGCTCGACTTCGATCTGACAGGCATAGCTGAACCGCATCCCCGGTCGCCAGCGGTAGCACAACCGTCGGTTGTCCGGGGATGGCGACGGCGAGGCGGTCGGGTCGGTGACCCAACCTACGGCTGGGCCGTCGATAGGAGGCTCGGCGGATGCCTCTTTCACCGCTTCCGGCCCCGGGCCGATCATTGCGGCTGTCGGTCTCGTCACGTTTGTGGCGGCAACGGACGTTCCCGGCGGCGATCCCCCAGGCAGCAAGACAGCCGCCAGACCCGCGACCGGCAAGTAACACAGCCACGGGCGCGTCCGCGGCGGATTGGGGCCCTCCAGAATGCGCGCCAACCGTTGGCGCGCCGGAGTGGGCGAGTCCAGTATCCCCAGCACGACCGGAGGCGGGACATAGCCGACGATCTCGGCCACCTTGAGCAACGCTCGCCCATACACGCCACGCTGGCCCTGCAACGTGGCGATCGTCAATTCGTCGCAGGCGTCCTCGCGCCAACGCCGCAGTTGCCGGTTGCTCCACCACACCAGGGGATGAAAGAAGTAGACCGCCCCCAACAGGCCCTGCGCCCAACTGATCAGCGGGTCAGCCCGTTTCACATGATGAAGTTCATGCACAAACACCGCCAGCAATTCGCGACGGTCCAGTCGCTCGATGACCGTCGCCGGCAACAGCACGACGGGACGCCACCAACCGACGACCAGCGGCGTCGCACACGCTTCCGAGTTCCGCAAGTCGACCGCGCGTCGAAAGCCGACTTGCCGACAGGCATCCGCGAGCAGTTCCCAGAGCCCGGCATCCTGAATCGGAGGCGCCCGTGCGATCCACAGCCGGACCTGCAAGGCGGCGGTCGTTAACATGCCCAGCCGCGCGGCAACGACTCCCAGCCAGGCCAGCATCAGGACGAGGCACCACGTGCCGGGGAGTCGCCCAGTAAGGGCAATCGGCCCCAACGTCGCTCGCTCCTGGCCGCCAGACGGCTCGACCCCTTCCGGTCCGGCGCCCAACCCGCCCCCTGATCCGACCGACAGCGTTGGCAACTGGCGCTCTTCAACAACGTCACTTCTATCGGAGTCCCTCCATCGCTCTGCTACAGCGTCGCGAGACTGTGGCGGCCGGACCCACCAGCCCCAACCGGTCGGAAATGAGAACTCGGGTGGCAGAACCAATCGCAACAGCGCCAACAGCCACAGGCCATACAGCAGTCGCGGCGAAGTCCGCGGGCGAATCCAAGTCCAGGCGGCAAGAACGAAGACGACAGGGACGAGCAAGATCGACACGTCCAGCATCCACGCGGCCCAGCGCTGGGAGGCGTCCATCAGGAAACGCAAGAGGGCGTCGTCCATATCACGCGTCCGCTTCATCCTGGTACTGGTCGAGCATGGCCTGCAATTCGGCGATTTCCTGCGACGAAAGTCGGCGCTGGGAGATCAGCCGGCTCACCAACGGAGCCCACGCCCCCTCCAGAACCCGTTCCACGACATCGTCAACCACACGGGAGACAGCCGATTGGCGACCCACCTTGGGCGAATACTCGTAGACGTTGCCCACTCGGCGAGCCTTGGCGTAGCCCTTCTCGACCAGCCGGTCTAACATCGTCTTAACGGTGCTATAGGCCCAGCCGTGGTCCTCGGCCAAATCCCGCTGCAGTTCGCTCGCCGTGCCACGGCTACGATTCCACAACGCCTGCATAACCGCCCATTCCGCCTTGCCCAGGCCGGCGATGGATTTGCCCATGACTGGCTGCTCCCTGCCACTGGCCGCCGCGTATGGTATCGGCGACCTGTGTTGTAGTTGATTCTCGACAAGTGTCGAATCTATAGCGGTAGCGAGGACGCGTCAAGCAGGTTTGAAAGGACTTGCAGGAAGTCAACAGGACGATCGCATGATCGTTGACAGGCGGACCTGGATTTTGAACAGGAGAAAACGGAGGGAACGGAGGAGCCGGTACTTCTCAGTTATCTCCGTTTCCTCCTGTTCAAAATGCGCGCAGGAAAACAAGCAACCGAGCATTCGTTGTACGAGATGGTCTCCGTGTCGGGCATGACATGTCGGGCATGCACCCCTGATGTCCGACCTCCGGATCTTCGTTAGACTATTACGGTGCGCGGTCCGGGCACCATCGGCGAGCTGTCGTAAG
>CAIYOB010000541.1 GCA_903927685.1 uncultured Planctomycetaceae bacterium | reverse complement strand
TGCGGGTGTTTTGGATCTACCGGGGCCAGGGCGAGGTCTTCCTGCCGCGGGGCTACCGCACGCAGGAAGGCGACGGCCAGCGTTTGCCCGGCGACTATGCCGCGGACACGCTCGATCCGGCCTGGGGCGAGACGCTGCGACGCCTGCAAGCCGAACGCGCCGCGCTGGCTCCGGCCGCCCGCGTGCCGGTGGATGCGATTCTCCGCCGCTGGCGCGACGGCGCGTTCGTCGGAGACTATGCGGGTGAACTTTGGAAGCTCGACCACGTCGCCCGGCCCTGGGCGGATAACGAGGCCTTGGAGGCCGAGCTGGGTTCGTTGTTTCACCGCTATCGGCAGACCGGCTGGTCCACCAAACAAGGCGACTCGTTCGAGCCGCTGCTGGCGGGTGACCAGCTGATCGCCAGCGGCGAGGAAGTATTGCCGGTCCGCGGCCGATTTGCCTGCCTGGCCATGGAGCATCTCGCGCGACCGACCAGTCACATCCCGGCCGTGCGGCGGCTGCGCTACCTGGCCGACACGGCGGGGGGCTGCAATCCGGACTTCGATCCCTTCCGGCGTCTGCCGCTGACCTGGTACTACAACTATCCGGGCGAGACCGGGGACGGCCTGAATTGGGTCAACAGTCACGTGGTGAATATTCCCGGCGAGACTTCGCCGGCCCACTTTCATCCGCCGCGGGGGATCGGATCTGCGGGCGGCATTCCGCAACGCGAAATGTACCTGGTCCTGGATCCGCAGGCTTATCAACTGAACACGTGGGGCCGCTCGGCCGGGCTGCTCACGTTTCCCGATCTGCGGGACTTGCGTTGCTACCAGCAGCATCCGCTGACGCCGGGGATGTTCGTCTACATCCCGCCCGGGACCGGCCACCGCGGACTGGACGTATTCGTCAACGTGCTGACGATCCCCGGGTTCAAGCCGCACAACGAGTACTACATCGACCGCGACATCCGCGACACGACCGGCGGCCAAACGCCGTTCAACGAAAACCTGGTGGCCGCCAAGAACTACGGGCGGATCGAGGATCTGCTGTAGGAGTGAGTCCAAGATTGCTCTCCGCGCGAAGGCGGGAATTGGGGCACTTCGCCGGAATTGGCCGATGCCCGAGAACAAACGCTAGTCCGGACGAATCCCTGGTGTCGGAAGTCGAAGCCAAGGCATTCGGGCGCGGCGATGTGACGTGGCGACTGGCGAAGTGGTTCGCCACCGCCGGTTTCCTGGCGGGCGGTTCCCTCGCCTTTGCGATCCTGTACCGCGACTGGTCGCCGCCGTACCCTCCCGGCACGGCCGCGTGCGGCGATTCGGTTCTCGGCGGCTACCTGGTCGGCTTGTTCCGCATCGTTGTTGGCAAAAGCCCTCTGGCAATCGGACATAGGCCCCGGCTCGGGTGATGCGAAGTTGGGATTGACATGGGACATTGGCATCGTGGGAAAGGCGGGAGCCTGTTTCGTCTCTTACCCCGCAGGGGCGCAACACGGCAGCCCAGGGCACAGCGGAGCGGCGTCAGCCGCGAAGCGCCGCCCTGGGTTACGATCGCATTCGGGATTTCGGCCCTGAAAGGGCGCAACCGAATGGTCGCAAGGCCCGGGTTCTCTCCTTGTTTCGCCCTTTCAGGGCTAGCGGGACTTCGCTGTCCCGGCACCCAGGGCGCTGCCCTGGGCTGACGTGTTTTGGCCCCTTCGGGGCGAGAAAACCAGGATAATCTACCGTCTCCAGTGGAGAACCTCCGCAAACACCAGCGACCAGGCGGGGCCGGGTGCCAAGCGGCGAACCGGACCGGGTCGAAATCGGGGCGGAAGCAGCCCCAACGCTCAATCGCACGAGCTCAACGGGTTCTTTTCGGTCGCTGTGCTTCCTTGTTTTCCGACAGCCACAGCAACCGTTGATCGAGCGCCGCTGGGAGCCGGTACGTCGAAACGCGTTGGAGCGTGGCGGTGCATTCCAAGACCGCGGAATTCATCAAGTCAACATCCGGCATCGTAGCGGCAGGCATGGCAGTACTCCCCGGGATGCACCGTTGTGCAATTGAATTCTAGCTACAGAACCTTGTGTTTGCTTAGCAAGTCGAAGTAACGGAGCTTCCATTTGAGCGATTCGGGCATCTCCGATGCGGGAATGGGCGCATCGCACCTAGCCGGCTGGTAGGCCGTCAATTCAATATCCGTCGCCTTGAGTTCTGCCCGCTCGCCTGAAAACTTGTTGGCTTCGATAAGCTCTGGGAGTGTTTCTTGTACGACGGCCTCTACGTCCCATCCCATTCCCTGCCACCGGAGCAGCACAGTTGCGTAGCCATGTTGAGGATCGTCGCAGTCGGAAAGACAGAAGGCCAAACGGTGACCAGACTCGCTTAGCATCAGTGCGTTATCGTTTGCGTTTCCGAGAGAG
>CAIYOB010000540.1 GCA_903927685.1 uncultured Planctomycetaceae bacterium | reverse complement strand
GTAGATCTGCATCGTGCGCTGCGGCTGATAGCTGGTGCGCGAGGCGTTCACCGAGGCGACGCAGCCGTTGGCAAACCGCAGGTGGGCGTGCGCCATGTCTTCATGCGGGCCCAGCACGGCCGTCCCCACGGCGTCCACCTCGACCAACGGGCTGCCCACCAGCGACAGGATCAGGTCCAGGTCGTGGATCATCAAGTCCAGGACGACGCCGACATCGACCGAGCGGCCGGTGTATCCGCTGGCCCGCACCGCCTCGATGTACCGCGGCGTGGCCATCTGGCAGGCGGCGGAGAAGGCGGGGTTGAATCGTTCGACGTGGCCGACCTGGAGCACCAGGTTCCGCGCTCGCGCCGCGCGGACCAGCGCGTCCGCCTCGGCCACGCTGGCCGTCACCGGCTTCTCAACCAGCAAATGCACGCCGGCTTCGGCCAGTTCCATTCCGATCCAGTAGTGATCGCGCGTGGGCGCTGCGATGATGGCCGCATCGATCCGGCCCAACAGCGGCCGATGGTCCTCGAAGGTCTCGACTTGAAACTCCTCGGCAATCCGCCGGCGGGCGGCCGGAAAGGGATCGCTGACCCCCACCAGATCGACGTCGTCGATCGAGCGCACCAGCCGCGTGTGAATGGTTCCCAGGTGGCCGGCGCCGATGACGCCCAGCCGCAGTTTGCGACCGCTCATGAACGTGCCTCGTTGGATTGGACTGGCTGGCACCGCAGCGTGGCCAGGCTCACGCCGCCTTGCGGCGTTCCCGCGCCCGGCCGAACCGGCCCTCTTGTTGTTCCTGGACGAAACTCAACAGGTGATTGACCGGCGGGACCAGGTGGCCTTGGGTCCGCAGGATCTCGCACGCCGGATCCAGGCCGACTTTGGCCCGGAACAGCAGCCGATGCGCTTCGGACAGCGCTTCGATGTACTCGGGAGGAAAGTTATTCCGCCGCAAGGCCACGACGTTCACGCATCTTGGCCGGGAAGGGTTTCCCTCCATCAGCATGTACGGCGGCACGTCGTGCAGCACGCGGCTCAGCCCGCCGACGAAGGCATAGCTGCCGATCGTGGTGAATTGGTGCACGCCCACGTTGCCGGACAGCGTCGCGTGATGGTGGATCCGGACATGCCCGGCGAGCAGCGTGCCGTTGGCGATGATGACGCGGTCGCCCAGCACGCAATCGTGGGCGATGTGGCAACAGGCCATCAGGAAACAGTCGTTGCCGATACTGGTGACGCCGCTTTCCTTGTCGGTCGCGCGGTTGACCGTGACCGCCTCGCGGAACACATTGCCGTCGCCGATGACGACTTGCGTGTCGCTGCCGCGATAGCTCAGGTCCTGCGGCTCGCCGCCGATCACGGCCCCGGGATAGAACTTGTTCTCCTCGCCGATGGTCACGCGGCCGAAGATCGAGACGTTGGCCAACAGCTTGCTGCCGCGGCCGATGCGGACCTGGGGACCGATGCAGCAGAACGGACCGATCTCGACGTCCGCGCCGATCTCGGCCCGGGGGTCCACCTCCGCGCGAGCGGAAATCTTCGTTGCCATAAGCGCCGCAACCTCCTTCGGCCGGCCGCCAACCGGCGCCCGGGGCGATCCGGCCTCGGCTAGGCCGTCCGCGCCAAGCCGTCCCGCGCCGCCTCGGCCAACAACTGGGACACCAGTTCGGCGTTCAAGCGGTGGCCGCTGCAATGAGCGATGAAATGCCCTGCCAGATCGTAGCCGGCCAGTGCCAAGTCGCCGACCATGTCCAAGGTCTTGTGGCGGACGCACTCGTCCGGAAACCGCAGGGGATTGTCGATCGGCCCGGTGTCGTCAAACACGAGCAGATCCTGGCAGGTGACCCGCGCGCCCAATCCCTGGGCACGCAGCCACGCTGCTTCCTCTTCCAAGATGAACGTCCGGGCCGCGGACAATTCGCGGCGGAACGATTCGGGGGTCACCTCGAGCGTCAGCGACTGGCGCTGGATCGGCCCCGTCGGACCGTAGTCGAGATGGCACTCGACCGTCATCTCCCGGCCCACCGCGGGGAGCGCGGCCACCCAGCATTGCTCGTCGCCGACCCGCAACGTGCGGCGGACGGTCAGCCGTTTGCGGGCCGCCGGTTGCGGGGCGATTCCCGCCGCATCCAAGGCCTCCACAAAGGGCGCACTGGACCCGTCACAACCCGGCATCTCCGGGTTGTCCACATGGACCTCGCAATTATCGATCCGCAACCCCGCCAAGGCCGCCAGGATATGCTCGACCATGTCCACGCGGACGCCGCCGTCGCGCAGCGACGTCCGGCGCGGCACCTCGACGCGATACCGCACGCCCGCCGGAATCCGGCGGGCTGGCCCGACATCCGCACGGCAGAACACGATCCCCGTATCGGGAGGCGCGGGCCGGAATTCCACGCGGACGTCCTGTCCGGTCCAGTACCCGAATCCTTCCACACGGGCGACGCCCGCAAGCGTTCGCTGTTGGCGTGAGAAGCTGATCAAGGGAAGCCCATCTGTGCAAGCGTGGTCAGGAGAAAGAGACATTCGCCCCCGGGACTCAGCGCCGCGGAATCGGCGGAGCGACCGCGGGGGTGGCCGTGGCGGCGGCCGGGGCTGCGGCCGGCGTGCCTCGGTTCAGCGTGTCCAGGATCAGGTCCGTGATGTTCAACCGGCTCTGGTAGATCACAAAGCGGTTGATCCCCTGCATGATCGACTCCCGTTTAGTGGGATCCATTTCCTCGGCGCTGTACCGCAGGACCAGGCCGATGCGGTTGCGGGTCGCGAAGTCGGCGACCGCCGCTTCGACCTCCTTGTAGACGTTGAAGTAGACCTTGGCTTCCCGTTCCATGAACTCCTTCTGCCGCTTGGCGCTGTCCAGCTGGAACTCGACCCGCAGCCGCGCGATGCTCTCTTCGGCGTCCTTGTACTCGCGCGTGCCGGGCTTGAACTGATTCAACTTCTCCGCTTCCGTCCGCAGCTGGTTCTGCTGCTGCGTCACGACTTCCTTGTAGGCGTCAATGTCCTTCTTGATGTCCTCGATCTGCTGTTGAAAGCGGACGTGGTTCTTGAAGATATACGGCACGTCGATCACGGCCACGGCCGTGCCGGTCGTCTGACCGTAAGCGGGATTTGCGGCGAGCCCGCAAGCCAAGAGAGCAGCCGCCAGGGCGGCGGAGCAAAGCGAGGTCTTCACGTTCAGCACTCCTTGCGTAGAAAAGGTCTTCCATGACGGACGGCGACCATCGCGGGGATCG
>CAIYOB010000539.1 GCA_903927685.1 uncultured Planctomycetaceae bacterium | reverse complement strand
GACGATCAGCCAGCCGGTGATTCTCGACAGCTTGCCGAAACAACTCCGGCCGATCGTCCAGGTGGTGGACAACCTGGATCGCGTGCACAAGCTGGGCTTGGTCTTCGAGGCGAAGGTCGGAGCGGGCCGGCTGCTGGTGTGCGCGAGCGATCTGTTGGCGGCGGACGGGATCGGGGCGCGGCACCTGCTCGGCAGCCTGTATGACTACGTCCGCTCGCCGCAGTCTGATCCGGCCGTCGAACTCGCGCCGGACGTCGTGCAAGCGTTGCTGGCCGTCGCGGTCCCGGTGAAAGGCAAAGCGACGGCGTCGTCCAGCGAGTCTGCGGAGCGGGGGCCGGACAAGGCGTTGGACGGCGACGAGAGCACCCGCTGGTGCGCGTCCTCGGACGCCGCGGAGCAGTGGCTGCAGGTCGAACTGAACGAACCGACCGACCTGGCCGGTTGCGAACTGGCCTGGGAGTTCGATCGGGCGGGCTACCGCTACGTGCTCGAAGGCACCACCGACGGGACGACCTGGACCACGCTGAGCGACCAGCGGCAGAATACGTTCCAGGGGCCGCACCGCCTGGCATTCAGCGCCACAGGGATTCGACAGTTGCGAGTCCGGGTGAGCGGCTTGCCGGAGCGATCCTGGGCCAGTCTGCGCGAACTGCGGCCGTTGGATGCTTCCGGCGCCCCGCGGTAACACGCTACAATCAACGGCTCGTGCGAGACAGCCTTTGGGGTTCGTCCGACCACGCGATCCTGTGTTGCCTGAGGAGGATGACATGACGACAGTCCGCCCCCTGCGTTTGGCCTGCATCGGTTGCGGCTCCCGCGCTCAGACGTATACCGCGCTGGCGGCTCGCCAGCCCGAGCGTTTTCAGATTGTGGCCGGGGCTGACCCGGTCGCCGAACGCGTCGACAAGGTGCGGCGGAACTCGGGACGCGAGGACTTCCTCGGGTTTACCGACGCCGACGCCCTGTTGGCGGCGGGACCGATCGCGGACGTCATGTTGGTCGCCACCCAGGACAACGATCACTATCGGCACTGCCGGGGGGCGCTGCAAGCCGGCTATCACGTGTTGCTGGAAAAGCCCATCGCGACGCGCGTCGAGCAGGTGCTGGAGATCGAACAGTTGGCCCGCGCCGCCGACCGCCGCGTGATGGTCTGCTTCGTGTTGCGGTTCGCCGCTTTCTATCGCAAGGTCAAGGAGATCATCGAATCGGGCGTGCTGGGCGAGATCGCCTCGATCCAGGCCAGCGAGGGCGTCATGCCGTGGCATCAGGCGCATTCGTTTGTCCGCGGCCACTGGTCCGTGGTCGACAAGAGTTCGCCGATGATCATCTCCAAGTGCTGCCACGACACGGACATCGTCCACTGGCTGGTCGGCCGCCGCTGCCTGCGCGTCGCCAGCTTCGGCTCGCTGGAGTTCTTCCGGCGCCAACGAGCCCCGGCCGGTGCGCCGGCCAGGTGCACCGATGGCTGTCCCGTGGGCGACACATGTGCCTACAACTCGCTGCGGTACACGACCGACATGCGCGCCGGCTGGCTGCCGATGGT
>CAIYOB010000538.1 GCA_903927685.1 uncultured Planctomycetaceae bacterium | reverse complement strand
GTCACGCTGGATACGACCGCGTTCCTGCTCAGCAACTCCGGCACGTGGCTGGTCACCAATCGGAACAAGAGCATCTACGTCTATTACCAGCCGGCCAATGCGAGCATAAACTACTGGATCAACTCGACCGGCTCGGGCAAGTGGACGAATGACGCCAACTGGTCGCTGGGCCACGTGCCGCAACTGGGCGAAGATGTCGTCTTCGATAGTCTGCACAGCGTTTCGAACTGCACGGTGGACACGGCGAACGCCAACCTGGGCTCGCTCACGCTCGACGCCACCTACGCCGGCAGCACGGTCACCGTCGCGACCGTCTATCCCGGCAAGGGCGACTTCACGGACTTCTCGATGACCAACTGCACGATCAACGGCGGCGTGCTGACGCACCCGGCCAACACGGGCGGGGAAACGAACCGGTTGAGTATGACCGTGCGAGGGAACCTGTACATCGGCAGCGGCGCGACGATCAGCGCGTTGGGGTGTGGTTACGCAGCGGGACAGGGGCCCGGAGGCAGTACTACGGATGGCGGCGCCTATGGCGGCATGGCGGCGGGCGGCAACACGAAAGTCTACGGATCCATCGTCGCCCCAACGAACTTGGGCAGCGGCGGCAGGGATGTCGCTGGCGGCGGCGCGATATGCCTGACCGTGGGGGGTACGACGACGGTCGCTTCCGCGGGTGTGCTGGATGCGCGAGCCACTGCCTCGGCCAGCGACTACAACGGATCGGGCGGGAGCGTGTTCCTGACGACCGGCTGGCTCACAGGAACTGGCGGGACGATCCGGGCCAACGGCGGTCCGCGCGGACAGCCGACTGGCGCTTCATATGCCGGCGGCGGCGGACGCGTCGCCATCGTGCTTACCGGTGCGAACGCGGACTTTACTTCCTGGGGCGGCACCAATCAGGCTTTCGGCGGAGCCTGCGCGGAGGTAAACGCGGTCAACGGGGCGGGGAATGCTGCCGCCGGCACCGTCTACCGGCGGACCGCAGCGGGAGTGGACGAGTTGATTATCGACAACAACAACGGGGGTACAACTGCCGCACTGGGGCTTGTGCCGTATGGCAACATCTCCACGCTGATGCCGGACGGCGTGAACCTGCATAGTTTCTCGAACGTCATCATCCGCAACTACGGTGTGCTGGGCATCAAGGGCGATACCACCGTCAATTTCGGCACCTTTGCCCCGACCGTATACGGGGCCACCAACTCGTATATCTCCATCAACACAGACACCAACGTCACCTATCCAGCCGACTGGACCATCAGCAACTACACGCTGTTCCCGAACAGCGTGGACACGAACAAACTGACCAACATCACGGTTGCGGCCAATAGTGCGATCTCTTGTATCTTCACCAGTTCTGTGGGCATCCGTCTCTCGATTCCCGGGAACCTGACGGTGAACGGCAGCATCGATGCGGACGGGCGGGGATACATGGGTACCAATGGGCCGGGTGGATCAAGTCAGGCCGGCGGCGCATACGGCGGCGGAGCCTTCTATGCGGTGGCTAACGGTACCAATCAGAACACCTACGGATCTATTATCTCGCCGACTGATAGAGGCAGCGGGTCTGGTGGGAACCACGGAGGCGGGGTCATCAACCTGACTGTGGCGGGCACGACGACCGTGTCGTCCGCGGGCATGATCTCGGCCAACGGGTTCGGACCCGGCTGGAATGCTCGTGGGTCCGGCGGCAGTGTGAAGTTGCGCACCGGGTGGCTGGCCGGCAGCGGCACGATCCGCGCCAATGGCGCAAACAGTACAGGCGTCGGCGGGTCAGGCGGCGGCGGGCGGGTGGCCATCGTTCTTACCACAGGGGGTTTCTCGACGTGGACCGGCACGAACACGGCTTATGCTGGTGCCTCTAGCGCCGCGGCGGGAACGGTCTACCGGCAGGAGGCGGGTGTCGCCGACGGCGCGGGCACGGGAGGCATAGCCAAGTCCGGCGCCGGCTACCTCATGCTTGCCGCCGACTGCACTTACACCGGCGCCACGGTCATTGGCAACGGGCGGCTGTGGGGCACCGGCTCGATCAGCAACAGCGCGGTAATGGTGGAAGGCGGGGCGTCGATCGGACCGCAGGCGGCGACGCCATCCGGCACGTTCACCGTGGGATCCCTCGCGCTGAACGCAAATGGCCGCGTGGCGTGCGTGGTCAACGGCTCGACGCCGACATTGCGCGTGCTCGGCGCCGTGACCACGACAACGACCAACC
>CAIYOB010000537.1 GCA_903927685.1 uncultured Planctomycetaceae bacterium | reverse complement strand
GCGTTCATGGCGCTGTTCGTGGTCAACGTGGTGGTGACCGCCATCGGTATCCGATTCACGACGGGCTGACCGGTGAGCACACTGACCTCCCTTCGCGCGACCTACCCGCGCATCGCGCGCCAAATCCGCCGGCCAGCCGGGTTCTTCGGCCGGATCGGTGATCACATTCTGTTCTACGGCAAGGCGATTGCGGGGATGCCGCACGCCGCTGTGCACTACCGCCGCGAGGTCATCCGGCTGATCGCCGAGATCAGCATGGGAGCCGGGACGCTGGCCATGATCGGCGGCACGGTGGCGATCGTCGGTTTCCTCACCCTGGCGGCCGGGGGAACGCTGGCTGTTCAGGGCTACGCGTCGCTGGGAAACATCGGAATCGAAGCGCTGACCGGATTCCTGGCGGCGTTCATCAACGTCCGGATCTCCGCACCCGTGGTGGCCGGCATCGGGTTGGCCGCGACCTTCGGCGCCGGCGTGACCGCTCAACTCGGGGCGATGCGGATCAACGAGGAGATCGATGCCCTGGAATCCATGGGCATCCGTCCGGTGGAGTACCTGGTGTCCACCCGACTGGTGGCCGGGATGGCGGCGATCACTCCGCTGTACTCGATCGCCGTGATCCTGTCGTTCCTGGCCAGTCAGTTCGTGACGGTGGTGATCTTCGGACAGTCCGCCGGACTGTACAAGCACTACTTCGACACTTTCCTGAACCCGATCGACCTGCTGTGGTCCTTCTTCCAGGCGGTGTTGATGGCGATCACGATCCTGTTGATCCACACCTACTTCGGCTACTTCGCCTCCGGGGGACCCGCGGGCGTCGGTGTCGCGGTGGGCAACGCCGTGCGGACATCGCTGGTCGTCGTCGTCGCGGTCACCCTGCTGGTCTCCCTGGCCGTTTACGGCTCCAACGGCAACTTCAACCTGGCGGGCTAGGGGAGCGGCGGTGACGGCAAACCTCGGTCCGGGACCGGCTGACCGATCTGAGACGGAGAGCGCGGCCGTGCCGGTCGCGGCCCGTCCCGGGCGGCACTTCGGCGCCCGCAGCTACGTCCGGCCGTTGACCGGTCTGCTGACCGTGGTCGCCCTGGCCGCCATCGTGGCCCTGGCCGTCGGGCTGTTCCAAGACAGTTTCCGCACTACGTTGCCGGTCACCGTCCTCACCGATCGTGCCGGATTGGTCATGTACCCCGACGCCAAGGTCAAGCTGAACGGGGCCCAGGTCGGCAAGGTCGCGTCGATCGACCCGCTGCCTGACGGACGTGCGGCGCTGCGCCTGGCCATCGATCCGGCCGCGGTATCGGCCATCCCGGCCAACGTCGGGGCTGAGATCACCTCCTCGACGGTGTTCGGATCCAAGTTCGTCCAACTCGTGTCGCCGCCCGACCCCTCGGCCGCCTCGCTGGCCGCCGGCACGGTCATCCAGGGAGGCGGAGTCACCGTCGAGTTCAACACCGTCTTCGAGCGCCTCGTCGAAGTCCTGGCCAAGGTGGAACCGGTCAAGTTGAACCAGACCCTGGGAGCGCTG
>CAIYOB010000536.1 GCA_903927685.1 uncultured Planctomycetaceae bacterium | reverse complement strand
CGCCAGCCCCCCTTGACTTCACCACGTTTCCCTGCTTAGCCTCAGTCCTGTGGCGGAAAAGCAATTTCTTATCAATTAATCGGGGCTGCAGATTTGGGTAAGAGTCACAAAACATCCCTAAGATGCTACCATTTCACACCTGCTTGACAAGACGCGGCGAGGATTCGGGTGCCCAGGAACCCGGTGTCGGGCCGGGGCCAGGTCGTCGCGTGTACCCGGCGGCAGACTACCGAATCAGGCGGGTCTGTGAATCGTTGGCCGTGTCTTGCGGCGTTGGCACGACGCCTTTCGCAAGCCAAGCGGCAATGCTGTCCTTGTCCACTCCGCGGATGCTCTGGGACGAAACGACGGGGAGCTGAGACGCCGTGGAATGTGCCGCGTCGCAGTCCGCCGGCTCGTCGGCGAAGATGTCGAGGAGGATCTGCACCTCGAGAAAGACTGGGCCCAGTTGCAACTCATCCCCGGTCTTGAGTTCCTGATCGTCGCAAAGCAATCGGCCATTCAACGACGTCCCGTTGTGACTGCCCAGGTCGCGGACGAAGACTCGACCCTGGCGCACGTACACGACGCAATGGCGGCGGCTGACCGCCGGATGCTGGAACCGGAGATGGCACTCCGGGTTGCGTCCAATAAGACATTTGGGAAGTGGAATTGTGGTCTCTTGCCCGACATGATCATCGCCATACAGTACTTTGAGCAAAACTTCCATCATCTTCCTCCAAGAGCCGGCCCGGGATTGTGGATCTCCGTCAAGATGAACGAGCCGCATCGTTGTCACGAGGCGGGGCCTCGATATTGCGCGAGCAAGTTCTCCAGCGCCGCATAGTCGAAGGACTCGACCAAGGTTCCCAACCGGGCGGCGAGGGCTGGGTCAGCGGTCCCCACCTGGCTCACCAGCGTCAGCAGCCGGCCGTAGTCCGCCTTCCGAGCCGCTTGACGAAACGCTTCCGCTGTTTCCGCCGACAGCCGGCTGGGGTCCGGAGCGGCCGTCGCTGCTGGCTCCACGACCGGGCCTCTGTCTGCGACGTACTCCACCCCCGTCAGCTGCTTGATCCGTTCCAGCAATTCTCGGCCCTGGAACGGCTTGGCCAGGAAGTCGTCGATTCCCGCGTCGAGAGCCCGCTGCTGTTCTTCGGCAAACACGCTGGCGCTCAAAGCGAGCAGCTTGACCGCCGAGCCGTACGTGGCGCGGATTTGGCGTGCGGCCTGGATGCCGTCCAGCACCGGCATCCGCAGGTCCAGGACGACCAGGTGCGGCAACCAAGCCCGGCACTGCGAGACCAACTCGGCACCGTTCTCCGCCGTGCGGACCTCGAAACCGACCGGGACCAACAGCCGTTCGAGCAGCTCCCGCTGTTCCGGGTGGTCATCGGCGACCAGGACCCGGCAAGTGGGCGCCCCGGCCGCGAGCCGCGACATTCGGACGGGCCGGGCAGGCCCGACCGACAGTCCGGCGCTGTCGCCTCGCTGGACAGGGACGGTCAGGCGGAAGATGCTGCCGTAGCCCAGTTCCGAATCCACTGTCAGGTCGCCGCCCATCAACCGCGCAAATTCACGGCTGATGGCCAGGCCCAGGCCCGTGCCGCCGCCCGCCTCCCGACCCGCCCGAGCTTGAAAGAAGGGCTCAAACACGCGCGGCAGATCCGCCGGAGCGATCCCCGGGCCGCTGTCCTGAACCTCCGCCTCGAACCGGAACTCGCCCTCCGACTCCTGGGATACTCGTACTCGCAAGGTGATCGCACCTCCCGGCGGGGTGAATTTCACCGCGTTGCCGAGCAGGTTGATCAGCATCTGGCGGAGTTTGACCTCGTCCGCGATGAGGCAATGTGGCAGTTCGTCGCGGCATTCGACGCTCAGCCGCAACCCCTTGCCTTGTACGCGCTGGCTGAACATCTGTTCCAGGTCGTCCAACAGCAGACAGGGGGCCAGGGCGGCCGGATGGAGCTCGACGAGACCGGATTCGACGCGGGCCATCTCCAGGACCTCGTTGATGACGCTCAGCAAGTGCTCGCCCGCGCGGCTGATCCGACTTGACTGCTGCCGGTGCGTCGCGGAGATGGCCGGATCGTTGAGCTGGAGCTGCGAGAAGCCCAGGATGGCGGTCAGCGGGGTGCGGATCTCGTGCGACATATTGGCCAGGAAGAAGCTCTTGGCGCGGTTGGCCACCTCAGCCGCATCTCTGGCCCGACACAGTTCCGTCTCCGCCTGCTTGCGTTCGGTGATGTCACGCACCAGGCACCTCCCCACCAACTGGCCCTGGATGTCGATCAAACTCAAGGACACCTCAGAACGGAACACGGTGCCGTCCGCCCGCCGATTCAACCACTCGACCAGATGCTGCCCCTGGGCCAGAGTCTTGCTCCTCGCGATCTGCTCCGCGACTGCCTCGCGACAATCCTGGCCGCCGGCTTGATGGGCCGCCGACAGGGCATAGACGTCTTGAGCCAGCAGCGCCTGCTTGTTCGCAAAACCGAACATCGCCACCGCGGCTTGATTGCAGTCCAGGCAGCGCCCGGCAAGATCCAGGGTAATGATCGCATCGCGGGAGTTTTCGAATAGCGTTCGATATCTCTCTTCGCTCGCCCGCAGGGCGGCCTCGCTCTGCTTGCGCTGAGTGGTCTCCTCCACAACGACGCCCAAGCCGTCGATGGCGCCGCGGACGTTGCGAATGGGATACCAATTCGTGTTCCAGGACCGCGCCACGCCCGGAAGCGCCGGCGTCTCGCCAGTTGTTTCCGTGTCTCGGACTTCCCGGCCGGTCGCCAGGACTGTGCTTGCGATTCCTTCGACCTGGGAGGCAACCGTCGGCAGCAGTTCATGGATCCGCTTGCCCAGGTGCGAGTCGACAGGGATCCCGTTGATTTCCGCCAGCCGATCGTTGATCAGCACGTACCGCAGATCGCGGTCAAAATAGGCAAACCCGATGGGGGCCTGGATCAGCAGCGTCTCCAGCAGCGAGCGCGTGCGCTGCAGGGTCTCCTGGTGACGTTTCTGTTCGCTCAGATCCGTGACCACCAGCGCGACCCAGCGCGTTCCGCCGGCCTGGAACTGTTGCAGGGCCAGGAGCGTCGGCACGTGCGCCCCGTGGCCCGGCGACAACAGAACTTCGCCGCGGCCGGTCTCCGCGGCGCTGGTCCGCAGCAGGGATTCGAAGACTGGCACGCTCTCGGGGGTTATGAATTCGCCAAAGGGCCGGCCCAAGAGGTCGGATGCGCGGAGGCCAAGCAGCACCGCCAGCGAGGAGTTGCCGTACGCAATCACGCCGTCGCCCGTCAAGACCGCGGCCCCTTGGGGCATGGCTTCCACCAGGATGCGGTACGATTCATCCCTGCCGGTCAGCGCGTAGACACGCGGTCCGTCCGCATGCTCGACCACGACCCCGTCCACGTCTCCGCAGCGAATGGCGTCCAGGGCTGCGCGGGCTTCCGCCAGCTCCTGCCGCAGCTCCTGGATCTCCGCCGTGAGCCGGATCAAATCGGGACTTTGGACCCTGTCTCTCATCGCGGCCGCCCCCCGCACTCCCGGTCGGCCGTCCGAATCTCCAGCCCCACCAACACGCGCTCGGTATCGCCCAGGTCGCCGATGACCCTCCGCACGGGCTCCGGAAGTCTGCGGACCAGCGTCGGAATCGCCACGATTTCGTCTTCGCGTGCCCGGCTGGGATGGTCGACCAGGTCGACGACTTCGATGCGATAGCTGCCGGCCAGGTAGGCCTCACAGATGCCCCGCAGATTCCTGGCCGCCCGCACGCTGCGGGGCGTCTGCCCCGCCACGTACAATCGCAGGATCCACGTGATTCCTGAGTTCCCGGGCTCTTGGTGGTCGGTCATGAGCGCCCTTCCGCGCCGAGGGGCAAGGCGGTGGCTGGGGAGGCGGACGGTTGTCCCGGGTCCGCGCCGCGGCTGCGAGCCATCGCGACACGGTCGTGAGCCATTTGCTCCCCTCGGGAGACGTGTTGCGAGATGCTCCGCGTCAACTCGTCCTCCTTGGCCTGGAACTCGGCCTGCAACAAGGCGATCTGCGCGTCCAGGGCTTGGCGGAGCCGCTCCAACTCGCGTTGTTTGGCCTCCAATTCCTGCTGCTGGACCACGCGCACGGCTTCCGCCCGGGCCCCCTGCGCCAGCCGCGCCGATCCGGTGAGCACCCCTTCCGGCCCCACGTAGACGTCGAGCAGTTCGACGCCGCGGGGCGTCAAGAGGAACTCCCGCAACTGGTTCGAGTGCGCCATCCCGCGCGACTTCAGGATGTACAGACAGCGGTTGCGCTCTCCGCCCAGCTCGATATCACGCAGCAGCAGCCAGGTGTCCATGATCGACGAGACCCCGGATTCCGTCTGCTCGCGCGGACCGTCGCTGGTCAGGGCGGTCAACAGGGCCGTGATCCCCCGGGATTTCAGAAAGTCGATCAGCCGCACGAGCATGACATGCAACTCCGTCGTCGTGCCCGCAGAGATGAAGTTGCTGACCGGATCGACCACGACCACCTGCGGCTGGAACTGGTCGATCAAGCGGTGCAGCGTCGCCAAGTGCATCTCCAGGCCGTGCAAGGTCGGCCGCGAGGCATGGAACCGCAGGCACCCCGCTGCCAGCCAGGGCTTCAGGTCGATGCCGATCGACTGCATGTTGCGAACCAATTGGGCCTGCGACTCTTCAAAGGCGAAAAATATCGCTCGCTGCCCCTGGCGGCAAGCGCTGTCGATGAAGTGCGCCGCCAAGCTGGTTTTCCCGGTCCCCGCCGTGCCCGACACCAGGATGCTCGATCCGCGGTAGTAGCCCTGGCCGCCCAGCATCGTATCCAACCGCGGGATGCCGCTGGAGATCCGCTCGGTAGGTGCCGAGTGCTGCAGTCCCAGCGAGGTGACGGGCAGCACGGAAATGCCGCTCTCGTCGATCAGGAACGGGTACTCGTTGGTCCCGTGGGCCGAGCCGCGATACTTGACCACCCGCAGGCGCCGGGTCGAGATCTGCTCGCTCACCCGATGGTCCAAGGCGATCACACAGTCGGAGACGTACTCTTCCAGGCCCTGCCGCGTGAGCGCCCCATCGCCGCGTTCCCCGGTGATGATCGCCGTGACTCCCTTGTCCTTCAACCAGCGGAACAGCCTCCGCAGCTCGGCTCGGATCAGCAACTGGTTGGCCAACCCAGCGAACAGCAGTTCGATCGTGTCCAAGGCCACCCGTCGGGCGCCGATCGAGTCGATCGCGTGCCCGAGGCGAATGAACAGGCCCTCCAGGTCGTACTCCCCCGTCTCGGCCATCTCGCTGGGTTCGAGATGCACGTGGTCGACGATCAGCTTGCGCTGGGCCACCAGCTGGTCCAAGTCGAAGCCCAGGGAACGCACGTTTTCGGCCAGTTCCCGCGCCGTCTCCTCAAAGGCCACGAACACGCCCGGCTCGCCATACTCGGTGGCCCCGCGCAGCAGGCATTCCATGGCCAACAGGGTCTTCCCACAGCCCGCGTTCCCGCAGATCAAGGTCGGGCGTCCGCGCGGCAGCCCGCCGTCGGTAATTTCGTCCAAGCCCGGAATGCCGGTCGGCGACTTGGCCAACTGAGCGTGCACGGGAACAGCAACCTCGCTCATAATCCCCCCCATTAAGCCTCACTGGTCTCGGCCTTCGACACACTTACTCCCCACCGGGCCGCCGGCTTGGGGCAGCGGGCATGTGACCCGCACGCGGGTCCCGCGTCCCGGGGACGTTTCGAGCACCAGACGCCCACCGAGCAAGTGGGCCCGCTCGCGGAGCGATTCCAGCCCCAAGCGGTCCTGCCGGACCGCGGCCCGGTCAAAGCCGATGCCCCAGTCGCGAACATCCAACGTCACCCGCGCGTCGATTTGCGTGAGCGTCACCCGCACCACGTCGCTCCGGCTGTGGCGGCAGGCGTTGCCCAGCGCCTCCTGGGCCATCCGGAACAGTGAATCCTCCAGGATCGACTCCAAGTGCTGGAACTGAACCGCGTGGCGAAACTCGACTCGCGGTGCGCCGGGCGCGGCCTGCAGCTGCGCGCCCACCTCGGCAATCGCCGCCACCAATCCGTCCCGCTCCAGCACCGAGTTTCTCCGCCGATTCATCAGACTGCGGACTTCGGCCGCGGCGCGCACCAGGGCTTCCATGCCCTCGTGATACGCGGCTCCCGTCTCGCGATACTCCTGCCCCAGGGACCGCTGGTGCGATTCGAACAGCATCTTGGCCCCGAGCAGCTGCTGCGACACTCCGTCGTGCAACTCGTACGCGACCAGCCGGCGTTCGTGGTCGCTGGCTTGCAGCTGCCCCAGCAGGACTTTCTGCTCAGCACGCAGCTGTGCGACCTGTTCCTGCAGGTTCGCATTGGCTGCGGCCAGTTGCGACGTGCGGTCCGTGACCTGCCGCTCGAGTTCCGCCTGGAGCCGCCTCAGAGCCACACGCGGCCGCTTGCGCTCGGTGACGTCGCCCGCCAGCACGGCCAGCGGCAGCCGGGATCCCCGGCCTCCCGCGGTCCTCTTTCGCGGGCGAGGCATGCCCCTCCGCTTTCGCGTCTCGTTCTCGACGCCCAGCCCTGCGGACGGGGGTGCTGATCGCTTCGGCATCTCACACACTCCTCGTGGACACCACGAACCCTCGCTAGAGTGAAACTCACATCCGCCGAACTTAAGCCCTCCGCGAATGGCTGACAAGGCTGAAAAAGTCCTGAGTCGCGGACGATTTCCCGTAGCGCCCCATCAGAATTCTTCCTAGGCAGTGTCGACACGCGTTCCGCTGATCGGGCCGAACGGGGACTTCATCGACGCCCCGCCGCAAAGCAATTGGGCCGGCCGTACATTTGTTCCCAGACGATTCCCCCACCACGCTCGCCACTTCGGTCGATCGGCGTGATCTGGACGCCGCACCGGTAACCGGCGGCGTGAGCGACCTCGGTCGCCGACACGGCGATCCCGATGTGGGTGAACGCGGTCGAGGCCCCGTCCTCGGACGTGCGGGAGAACAGGATGTCTCCGGGCAGCGGCGGCACTTGCGACCTGTTCAGCGGCTGGGTGAACTGTTCCGTGAAGTAAGGGAATCCCACCGGACCGCTCGGGGTTCCCACGGCCTTCCAGAAGCACCAGACCACAAAGCCGAGGCAATCGAAGTGACGTTTCATCACGCAGCATTCCCCGATCACGTCGCGACGAGCGTTGGCATAGTTCTCGGGGCGTCGCCAGAAGCGCTGACTGGGCGTGGCCAGGTGCTGAGCGTTGTGCGGGTCGCCGACCAAACCGGAGTTCTGGACGACCAAGCCGCAACGTCCGGCGCAGACGCGGCGGCCATTGAGTTCCGACGTGGCGGCAACCCGACTGCTGCCAGCCAGCTGCGTATGAGGATAGCTGATCTCGTTGCGCGCGGGGAGGTGCTCGCGCTCGGCGAAGGTCTAACGCTCGGCGAAGGTCTCCCGACCTCGCGCTCGGCGAAGGTCTCCTGACCTCGCCGAAACGGCCGACCGCAGGTCTCCCGAATTCCTGGAGACCTACCGGTCGGGACGGGTGCGGGGTCGGAGACCCGCGCACAGCAGGGCAGACCCGCGCACCGCAGGGCAGACCCGCGCACCGCAGGGCAGACCCGCGCACCGCAAGGGAGACCCGCGCCCAGCAGGCTGTGCACGGCTTGGCCCAGGCGGAGCAGGTGGATAGACTTGGGGCATGCCTCCTCCTCTTCGACACTACCGCCGAGGGTCAAGTCGATGAAACTCCCCTGGTCTCTGACGATCGTGATGCTGGCCGTCGCCGCCCTGGTTGCGCGTGCCGAGGATGTCGTCGGCCGCCCCATCGAGTCCTGGCAGCCGGGAATGCTCGAGATCCACCAGATCAGCACGGGCCGCGGCAATGCGGGCCTGTACATCTTCCCCGACGGCACGACCTTGCTGGTGGATGCGGGCGAATTGCCGGGCGCGAGTCCCAAGCACACACCCGCACGGCCGGATGATACGCGGCGAGCGGGCGAGTGGATCGTCCGCTACGTGCGCCACGCGCTGCGGCACGACCCGCAGCCGGCACTGGACTACGTGCTGTTGACGCACTTCCACCAGGATCACATGGGCGAAGTGGCAGCCGACATGCCGGTGTCACCCCACGGATACACACTCACCGGCGTCACCCGCGTGCTCGAAGATCTGAAGGTCGGCCAGCTGCTGGACCGCAGTTGGCCCGACTATGCCAACGCGACTCAGCCCGAATCGCCGTTCCTGAAGAACTATCTGGCCTGCGTGAAATGGCAAGCCGAGAACAACGGCCTGCAGGTCGAACGGTTCGTGCCCGGACGCAACGATCAAATCGTCCTGCGCCGCCAGCCGCAGACGTACCCCCAGTTCGAATTCCGCAACGTGGCAGCCAGCGGCGAGATCTGGACCGGCCAGGGCACCGCCACCGAACGCCGGATGCCGTCCTTGGAGTCCGTCCCGCGCAAGCAATGGCCGGATGAAAACGTTTTGAGCATCGCGTTCCGGCTGAGCTACGGCAAGTTCAAGTTCTTCAACGGCGGCGACATCCCGGGCATTCGCCCGAAGAGTCCGGCCTGGTACGACATCGAAACACCGGTGGCCAAGGTGGTGGGGCCCGTGGATGCGGCCATCCTGGATCATCACGGCTACCTGGACTCGATGAACGAGTCGCTGGTCGCCACGTTGAGCGCCCGGGTCTGGACGATCTCGGTCTGGGACGCCCATCATCCGACGCCCAGCGTGTGGGAACGCTTGCAGTCGGAACGCCTCTATCCGGGTGCCCGCGACATCTTCGCCACCGACGTGCATCCCGATGCGCGAACGGCTATCCCGGACATCGACCGCCTGGCCAGCAGTCACGGCCACATCGTCCTGCGGGTCTCGCCCGGCGGTGACGAGTATCGCGTGACGATCGTCGACGACACGTCGGAGAGCCACAACGTGATCAAGGTCTGCGGACCGTACCGATCGCGGTAGTGCGGCGTCCAGACGGATACCCGGGCTGAAGCACGGTGTGGCCCCGCCGTTCCTCGGCGAACGGCGGGCGTCAGCCTGAGACAGCTGACTTTGTAGCGCCACGGCGCGAGCCGTCCGGTATCACAGTTCGAAAACCGGGCTAACCAGAACGCCCCCGATGGTCCCCAAGCAAGTGGCATTGGGCTGACGCCCGCCGTCCGCCAGTCCCGGGCTGCAGCCGCGGTCAAGGGCGCGCGACTTTGGTCTCGGCAGTCACGGCGACGTCCCCAGCTTGCCGGCGCGCGCAGATCACGCTGATCAGATCCAGCCCGAGGCCGGACGAGTTCTCGTTCTTGCCCACCAGTTTCAGTACGAGGTTGTTCCGGCCTTCCGCCAATTCGAGTTCGCCCAGCAACAGACGTCCGCTCTTGGCCGGCGCGGCGGCGTACAAGTCCACCGGGTCGGCGACCGGGTTCTCGTTCTGGAACAACTGGACCATGGCTTGGGCCGGACCTTTGACCGCCTCGATCGACACGGCATACACGCCCGGAGCCGGCAGATCGACCGTCGGCGACAGGAAATGCGGCCCGAACCAGTCCTGGCCGCTGGCGGCCAGCGACAGGAAGCGCACGTCCTCGTCCCCGATCCGCGCACTCTTGCGCGTCAAGCTCGCCCGGTCGAACGACCACGCATAGATCGGCGTCTGCCACCACGCCGGGAAGACGATCTCGGTGGGATCCTGGACCGCCCGAGCGGCTAACGGCGGCGGCGTCAGGTCGGCGGTGGGACGACGTTCCGAATACAGGTACGCGACGCTGCAGTAGTCGGTCGCAATGCTGTTCCGTTCACCCCCGTGCTCGATCGTCTGGCGGAGGCTCCGACGGTAGGCGACGGCATCACCCAGAAAGAAGCGATACGCGCCCGTGCGGCCCAGGTGCTTGGCGTATCCCAGGCAGCCGCTGAGCGGAAACGAGATCCGCCGCTCCCAGCGATCCGGCACGTCATACCAGCCGCCGTTGAAAAAGTCTTCCGAGCCCGTGCCGTGAATTGCCAGCTCGCCGTCGACGGTGGCCTGGTCGTCGCCTTCGAAGTACAGCGTCTTGCCGGACTCGAAGCCCTGGGCTTGGAGCACGACGCCGACCAGGTGCCCGCGGCCTTCGGTCTCGATGAACGTATACGGCGTGCCGGCCCGGGTCGGATTCTCCCGCCGCCAGCACGCGTAGAACTTGCCTTCGTCCGCCCGGCGCGGCACGGCCGCGTGCAGCGTCTCGGCCCGCACTTCGACCGGCGCCGCCCGCTCGGATACCAGTTCCACGCGAACGCTGCGATCGTAGGGCATGGGAAAGTAACAGTAGCACCCCTCGCCCGTCGTACCTGCCAGCAAGCCCTGCATGGCCGGCTGGCCCCACGCATAGCCGAAGAAATCACCCAGCGGGCACAACACCGCCGGCTCGTCGCCGTCAAAGGCGATGCTCAGCAGCAGGTCGCGCGCCTTGCCGGCGACCGCCGACGCCGGCGAGATTCGCAGCCCGACAATTCGCCCGCCCGAGTCGCTCTGGAAGAGTGTTGCCGTCGAGTTCGGGGCGAGCGTGACGTTGGCACGTGCCACCCGGACCTCCGCCCCCGGCGGCGCGGTCCAGCGGCTGATGTCCGCGCCCGAGTGGCGAAGCAAGTCACACGCCTGCGCGCGGGCGGGCTCGGCGGCGGAGGGCTCCGGGCGGAACGTCGTCACCGGCGTCTGCGGTCCGTACAGCGCGTAGTTGATTTGATAGAACTGCACCTTGGCGGCGCGCATCCGGACCACGCACGACTTGGCAAACGGCATGGGCACATAGCAGTAGTAACCGCCAGCCCCGAACCCGACCAGGGGGCGCGGGAAGCCCGGTTGGCGGCCCAGGAACAGCTCGCGAAACTTGACCGCGACGCGCGGCTGCGACTCGCCGTCGAACAGGAACTCGAGCACATCCTCCGTCGGCGTCGGCGTCCAGACCCGGTAGATCACTCCGGGGCCGGTCAAGTCCGCCAGCACCAAGCCGTCGGCGTCCTGGCGCACGCACGAGTACTTGCCGGAGAATCCGTCGTCATTGCCGCCGGTCCGGTCATAGCTGGACACCGAGCCGACCTGGACGGAATCCCGCAGCACGGGCAAGCGGTCCAGCCGCGACAGTTCCTCGATCCCGACGGACTGGCCCAGACCGGGAGCCAGCAACCCGAGCCAGACGCACCAGCCGACGATCAGGCGGCGAATACGAACCATGATTTCGACTTTCTACCGGGTGTCAGATTTTGTCTCGACCGCAGCCCGCGATTCTAGCAGACGCGATGCGGATGGACACCTGGCCCGGACGGCGAGGCCGAGCTAGACTGAACCGAGTCGCAGATCCGGTGCGCGTCGAGAACCTCGAAGTGGTCCAGCCATGACATCGCAACCTTCGCCTCCGAACCCGTTCTCGGACAACCCCTACGTCTCCCCCGAAGCCCCTGGTGAGGGCACCGGGAGCAGTCCCACAGCGGGACGCGACGCCTACAACATCGTCGCGGACACCGTCGTGGGGATGAACGTGCGGAAGTCGGACAATCTGTTTCAGCTCAAGGTGATCCTGGTCTGCGTGCTGGCGGGGTGCCCGTTGGGCGCGATCGCCGGAGCCCTGCTGTCGGATCCCGGCAACCGCCTGCCGAGCGCCCTGGGAGGTGCCCTGGGGCTGGGCTTCGCCGGAGTCGTCTTGGGCCTGTTCGGCAGCGGCATCTACCTCATGATCTATCGCGCCGTCCGGCATGTTCGAGGGCAGCACGATTGACCCGGCCCGCCGCGGGACGGCCGCTCACTTACCAACGTGTGGCGTCTCGCGACCGCCGGACCCTAGCGTTTCGGCAGAGCCAGCGGGGATGGGTGGCTGGGGTCGAGCCACGAGGTACGAGTGGCGAGCCCCCAGTTCTTGCCACTGGGGGCTCGCTGCACTCGACCCCAGGCACCCCAACATTGAGCCTGTAGCCTGGACAACGCCCTAGCGTTTCGGCAGATTCAGCGGGGTGTCGACGCCGCCCAGGTTGAGATGGCGGAATTCGTCGACCTGGACGCTTTGCGTCGTCGTCCAGTAGCGGATCTGCTTGGCCGAGAAATCCGGGGTGCTGCTGCCCTTGCGCCACAGTTCGGCGTCGGCTCGCCCGTCGCCTTCCAGGATGACCAGTTCCTTGGCCTTGGCATAGGCCACGCGGTAGGCCCGGGCGGAAAACGCTTCGCCTTCGATGGTCGCGTTGCCCAGCGCGGTCAGCTCGATGCCGGCCTCCTGGCCGCTGACCTGCACGGCCGCGTCGGCGACGGCCAGGCGGTCGCTGGTCAGCAGGTACTGGCCCGGGCCCAGGCCGTCGACCGGGTCGGGATCGAGGGTCTGGTCCCAGGAGTCGACGGGGCCGTACAGGGTCCGCACGCGGCCGCGGAACTCGATTTCGCGAGCCTCGATGTGGCCTTCGATTTCGTCGTCATAGTCCACCCGCACATAGACCAGCCGCGGTTCCGTCGCGCCGCTGTCGGCGGCCGGATTCAGCGGATTGTCCCCCAAGCTCTTGTCGTAGCGCACCGAGCTGCCCCAGCCTGGGCCGTCGGCGTGCAAGCGTCCGCTGCGCTGGTCGATGGTCAAGTCTCGGACTTGCAGCTGGTCGTACGACGTGCGGCTGCCTTGCAGGCTGCCGCTGTTCTGCAAGAAGGCGCCGCCGACCACGGCCAGCTGCTGGACATCCAGGTCCTGCGGCGGCTTGTCCCGGCTGAGGTTCACTTCCTGGTTGAGGGTCACGGCCAGCTCGTGTCCCATGACCAGCAGATCAAAGATCTCGCCCCGGGGCGATTGCTGTGCCGAACTGACTTGCACGTCGCGGAGGAACCGGGCGGTGCGGCCGTCGAAGTTCATGCCGCCTCCCCAGGCCACGTTCAGCGGCTTGGCGCTCGCCTGCGCCGCCAGGGGCTCGGCGGCTTCCGGCCGCTTGCGGACCGGCGCCGGCAGGATCATCTTGCCGGGGCCGTCGATCCAGATGCGGTTGTCGCCCCGGTTCAGCTGGATCTTGTCTCCGGCCACGGTCATGCCGCGCGCGGCGACCTCGGCGGGCTGGCCCTGCACGACGACGCGGGCGGCGCTGGTGGTGGCGTCGTCCACCTGGACCAGTTGGCCGACGATCGCCAGCGGTACGTCGCCCGCCTTCTCGGTGCGGACTTCACGGAGTTGCACCCGGCCGTCCAGGAGCAGGTGTTCGACCAGGGTCTCGTCGCCCCGCCGCACCAGTTGCGTCTGCAGGTGCTCGGCCGCCACATCGAACTTCTGGCCGGTCCGCGGATCCCGTTGCGCCAGGGGGGACGCTGGCGGCGGCAGTCCGGCCGCCGCCGGCGCGGCCGCCGCGG
>CAIYOB010000535.1 GCA_903927685.1 uncultured Planctomycetaceae bacterium | reverse complement strand
CGGGCGAATCTGCCGGGCCAGCAACGAAACACCCGGTTTCAGCGGCCAGCGGCCGTACCGGGCCAGCATGACCTCGCGCAACGGCGGCGGATTGCGGAGGATCAGCCCCGCCAGCGCGTGCCGTGCGGCCAGATACAGGGCACTAACGCACCCCAGGCTGTTGCCCGTCACGGCGATCGGCCCGCCCGCGGCGTGCGACCGCAGTTGCTCGAACACGGTGTCCGCTACTGCCGGCGTGTGCCGCAGGCTCGCCGTACCGCTGCTGCCGCCGTATCCGGGCGGATTCACCGTCCACAACTCGACGGCCAGCCCGGGCCAGGCGTCGGCCGGATGAGCGGTCGAACGTTCGGCGCGCCCCGCCGTGCCGGGGAACTTGAGCACGTACAGATCCGCCCTCCCTGACGGCGGATCACCGACGCGCTGCGTCCAGATTTCCACCTGGCCACCGGCAAGCGGAACCAACCGCCGGACTTTGCCCTCGGCGTCCAGGGGGTACCGCGTCGGGCAGAGGATCAGGCGATCGGTCAGCCAAGTGAGGAACGAGCGGCGCATCGCTCGCTCAATGCACGCGATGGCCGGGTTGGGCGCCCTCGTCGATGCGGAGCAGGAAGACTTCCTGACCGCCCGCGCCCGCCGCGGTGACCATGCCTTCGCTGAGTCCGAATTTCATCTTCCGCGGGGCCAGGTTGGCGACGACCACGACCAGCTTGCCGACCAGATCTTCCGGCTTGTACGCCTCTTTGATCCCCGCAAACACCGTCCGCCGTACGTCGCCGCCCAGGCTGACGGTCAGCTTGAGCAGCTTCTTCGCCTCGGGGACGTCTTCCGCCGCCACAACTCGCGCCACGCGCAAATCGACCTTGGCGAAATCCTCGATCGTGCAGGTCTCGGCCAGTGGTTCGTTCTGCAGCGGCTGGTCGCTGTCCTGCCACTGCGGGGCCGGGGCCGGAGCGGCGGCTTCTTGTTCCTTGCTGTCTTCGATCATCTTGTCTACGTCCTTCTTCTCGACACGTTTGAGCATGTGTTGAAACGCGGCCACGCGAGCGCCGGTCAACGGGGTCTGCGCCTCGTCCCAATTCCGGATCGGCGTATTCAGCAGCTGTTCCGTCTGTTCCGCCAACTGGGGCAGCACCGGGGCCAAGTAGATGGCCAGCTGTCGGAACAGGTTCAGGGCGACCGTGCAGACGTCCTGCAGCTGCTGCGTCCGGGCGGGGTCCTTTCGCAGATTCCAGGGTTCCGCCGCTTCGACGTACGGGTTGGCGCGGTCCGCCAGTTCCATGACCAGCCGCATCGCCCGGTTGAAATCACAGTCCTCGTAGGCCGCCGCAATGTCGCCGCCGACGCGGGCGGCGTAGGCGAACAGGCCGCCGTCGTCCGGATAAGTCGCCGACAAACCGAGGTCCTGCACGAAACGCGCGGACCGGCTGGCCAGATTGACCACTTTGCCGACCAGGTCCGCGTTCACCTTGGCGACAAACTCGTCCAGGTTCAGATCCAAGTCGTCCAGCCGGGCGCCGAGTTTCGAGGCGTAGTAGTACCGCAGGTAAGCCGGATCCAGGTGTTTCAGGTACGTTTCGGCGCGGATGAACGTCCCCTTGCTCTTGGACATCTTTTCGCCGCCCACCGTCAAGAACCCATGGATGTGGACCTTGGTGGGCAGGCTGAATCCGGCCACCTTCAGCATGCCGGGCCAGAACAGGGTGTGGAAATACGTGATGTCCTTGCCGATGAAGTGGTGGACTTCCGTCTGCTCGCTCCGCCACCAAGCGTCATTCTGCTCGCCGTGGCGATCACACCACTGCTGGGTCGAGGCGATGTATCCGATCGGCGCGTCGAACCAGACGTACCAGTAGTTGCCGGGACTGTCGGGGATCTCGAAGCCGAAGTATGGCGCCGGCCGCGAGATATCCCAGTCCTTGAGCGGTTCGCCCAGGAAATGGCCCTGCAGATAGTTCGCCACCTCGGGCTGCAAGTGCCGGCCGCACTGGGTCCATTCGTTCAGGAAGCCGTGCAACTTTTCCAGCTCGACGAACAGATGCTTGGCCTCTCGGATCTCCGGCTTCGCGCCCGACAGGATGCTGACCGGATCGAGCAACTCGACGGGACTGTACGTCGCTCCGCACTGGCAGCTGTCGCCCGGCTGGTCCGCTCGTCCACACCGGGGACACGTGCCGCGCACAAAGCGATCGGCCAGGAACGTGCCGGCTTGAGGATCGTACAACTGCGACACATCCTTCTCGGCGACCAAATCCGCTTGGCGCAACGCCCGCCAGATCTCTTCGCAGAAACGGCGGTTTTCCGGGCTGTTCGTGCTGCCGTAATTGTCGAACGCGATGTGAAAGCCGGCGAAGTCCCGTTCGTGGGCACGCTGCATCTCGGCGATCAGCTCCTCTTCGCGACGGCCTTCCTGGCGAGCGCGGATCATGATCGCCGTGCCGTGCGTATCGTCCGCACAGACGTACACGCAGCGGCGGCCCCGCAGCTTCTGAAACCGGACCCAAATATCGGTTTGAATGTACTCGACCAGATGCCCCAAATGAATGGGACCGTTGGCGTAGGGCAACGCCGATGTCACCAGACTCCGTCGCTCGGTCATGATCGCTCCGTGGACGTGAGCCAAGAACACGTTAATCCCTGATCGCAGGGAGCCGTTGCCGCTGGCTCAGGTTCGCCTGCCGCCGCAAAAAGCCGCCCGGCATTGTAGCCAAACTCGGCCCGGGGCGGGAGTGCCGTTGCCTGGACAACGGGGCCTGGCCGCCGCGCTGCAAGCCTCGCTCGAGCATGCCCAGTCGGACTTCCGGCGGCTTCCAGCGACCGTGTCTCCAGCGGTCCTGCAGGCCGGGTTCGGCGCCTAGCGCGACGACAGGAACCGCCGCTTGGAGAACGTCGCCGGGCGCTCCCCGAACAGGTAGTCGACGGCGGCAGTGCCGGCCGGCAACGCGATCGCGGAGAACTCGTCGTTGACGCTCGTATTGGCCGACAGGCTGCCGGCGGTGTCTTTGCCGTCCAGATAACTCGCCGGTTGTTGCTGGGTCAGACGATAGGTTCCGCGTCGCAGATCGGCAAAGCGGAACGTGCCGTCGGCGCCGGTCGTCGCCTGCGTCTGGACCGCGGCGCCCTGAGCATCCGTGCCGGCCAGCACGATCACCACGCCGCTGATCGGCTGTTCGCCACTGTCCTTCTGGCCGTCGTTGTCGGAGTCGACGTACACGAGGCCAGCAATCGAGGACAGCACGTCGTCGATCACCGTCGGCTGCGACGCCGCGTTGTTGTTCGTGCTGCTCTCGGTCTCGTTGCCGGTCACGGAAGCCGTATTGGTGAGCGTCCCGGAAAACTGCTGATCGACCTGCGTCACCAGGGTAATCGTGGCGGATTGCCCGGCCGCCAAGTCGCCCACGGCGGCGGTCACGACTTGACTGGCATGACTGACCGTTCCGGACGTGCTGGTGCCGGAAACGTACGTCAACGCGGTGGGCAGGGTATCCGTCACCGTCACGCCCGTCGCGTCGGAGGGGCCGTTGTTGGTCACGACCAGCGTATACGTCAGCTGGCCGCCCGCCGTGAGGGGATCGGCCGAGTCGGTCTTGGTGATCGCCAGATCGACCTGCGTCTGGATCTGCGTCGGTTCGGCGTCTTCGTTGTTGTCCGGATTGGTTTCCGTCTCGCTGCCCGTCACGGTCGCGGTGTTCGTGATCGTCCCGCGCGTGGCCGGATCGACCGTGGTGACGATCGTCACGGTCGCGGTGGCGCCGCTGGCCAGCTGGCCGACGCTGACGGTCACGGTGCTGCCCGATTGGCTGACCGTGCCCTGCGACGCCGTGGCCGACTGGTAGGCGATCCCTGACGGCAAAGTGTCGACCACCGTCACGCCGGTGGCCGTGGACGGGCCGTTGTTGACGACCGACAGCGTGTACGTCAGCGTTTCGCCGGCCACGACGGGATCGGGTGAATCGGCTTTCGTGATCGCCAGATCGACCCGGGCCTGGACCTGCGTCGGCTCGTCGTCCAGGTTGTTGTCCGAATTGGTTTCCGTCTCGTTGCCGGTCACGGTTGCGGAATTCGTGACGGAGCCCCGCGTGGCCGGATCGACCGTGGTGACGATCGTCACGGTCGCGGTGGCGCCGCTGGCCAGTTGGCCGACGCTGACGGTCACGGTGCTGCCCGACTGGCTGACCGTGCCTTGCGACGCCGTGGCCGACTGGTAAGTGATCCCGGATGGCAGCGTGTCGACCACCGTGACGCCCGTCGCGGTGGACGGGCCGTTGTTGACGACCGACAGGGTATACGTCAGTTGCTCGCCAGCCACCACCGGATCGGGCGAATCGGCCTTGATGATCGCCAGGTCGATTCGCGGCTGGACGGTCGTCGAGACCTGGTCGGTGTTGTTGTCAAGATTCGTTTCCGTCTCGCTGCCGGTGACCGTGGCCGAGTTGACCAGCGTGCCGCTGGCGCCGGCCGCGACGTCGGCCAGGATCGTGATCGTCGCCTGGCCCCCGTCGGCTAGGTTGCCCACGGCGGCGGTCACGGTGCTTCCGGAGCCGCTGACAGTTCCCTGGCTCGAGGTCGCCGACACAAACGTGACGCCGCCGGGCAGCGTGTCCACGACCTGGACGCCGGTCGCGTCGGACGGGCCGCTGTTGGTCACGGTCAGCGTGTAGGTCAGCCGCTGGCCCGGCGTGACCGGAGCGGTTGGTCCGGCCTTGTCGAGCACCAGGTCGATCAAGGTGCTGACTTGCGTCGACACCCGGTCTTCGTTATTCGTCAGCAGGATTTCCGTCTCGTTGCCGCTGACGCTGGCGTCGTTGAGCAGCGTGCCGCGGGCCGAGGCCGACACGTCGACGAGGATGGTGATTGTGGCCTGAGCCCCGACGGCCAGGTTGCCTAACGCAGCAGTCACCGTCCCCGCGGACTCGGTCGCGGTTCCCTGACTGGGCGTCGCCGACACGAAGGTCACCCCGGCGGGCAAGGCGTCTTCGACGGTGACGCCGGTCGCGTTGGACGGTCCCAGGTTCGTCACGACCAGCGTATAGGTCAATTGCTGGCCCGCGACCACGGCTTCCGGCGTCGCGGTCTTCTCGATGGCCAGATCGATCTGCGGGACGACTTGGGTCGGTTCATCATCCGCGTTGTTCAGCAGGACCGGGTCAAAGTTGTCGCCGGTCACGACAGCTTGGTTCAGCAGGGCTTCGGTGGTGGATGGCAGGACGGCGACGACAATCGTGATCGTGGCGGACCCGCCGCTGGCCAGACTGCCCAGTTCCACCGTGACCGTTCCGGCTTGGTGGCTGCCGCTGCCCTGGGTGGTCGTCAGATTCGTGAATGCGACGCCCGCGGGCAACGTGTCGGTCACCACGACTCCGGTCACCGGCGACGGGCCTTGGTTGGTCACCTCCAGGGTGTACGTCAGGGCCGCGCCCGCCACGACCGGATCGGGATCGTCGGACTTGATCACGATCAGATCGGAAATTGCCGCCAACCCAAAGTCGACGGTCAGGTTCGACTGGGGATCGCCGTCCCCGTCCGCCGTTGGTTCGCCGCTGATCGTCAGCGTGACGGCCGCTGCCACGACCCCGGCCCCGCTGACACTCGCTCCGTTATCGTCGCCGTCGACATCGTTGTCCGGGTCCGGCGCCGGGTCATTGCCCGTCGAGGTCACCAGGCCGGCGAGCGCTCCGCCGGCCGCGAAATTCGCCGGATCGATTTGGACCAGGTAGTCGCCGGGCATCAAGTTCTCGAACTGATAGCTGCCGTCCGCGGCCGTGCTGGTATTGCCGGCGACGGCGTCGGTGGCGGGTGTCAGTTGGCCGTTCCCATCCGTGTCGGTGTACAGCGTCAGGCTGACGCCGGCGATGCCGTTTTCGCCGCTGTCCCGCAGCCCGTCGTTGTCGGCATCCAGCCACACCAGATCGCCGATCGACAGGGGCGGCAGGTAGGCGAAGTCCGCGGCGAGCACGGTCGGCCCGATCATGCCCAAGTCGTCGATCTGTCCGTCCACGGCGGCGACGCCTTCGATTTCCAGTTGGACGGCGCCCACGTCCGCAAAGTCGGCGCCGCTGCCCGCGACGGTCACAAAGTCCTGCAGTCGGACGACCACCGGAGCGCCGGCGACGCCGGTGCCCGTGTTCGGGATCGGCACGGCGGCTCGGGAATAGTTGCCGGCATCCGTATAGACGGTCAGCGTGGCAACTCCGTTGTCCTGGTCGGCGCCCATAACCAATCGCATCCCGACGTTGGCTCCGCCTTCGGTCAAGTCGATGCCGCCCAATCCGGTGGCTGCGAGGGCTGCCCCGTCCCCGTCCGTTCCGTCCCAGCTGACCACGCGTCGGCCCACCGCGGCGGGGTCCGAGGCGTAGGTGAGCACGCTGGGGGCAAAGGAATTCGCCAACAGCTCGATGCGCCCCGTGCCGCCGGTCAGTTCCACGGACAAGTCCCGTTCGCCGCCCAGCGATTCCGGAGCCGCCACCGAAGACGAGGCGCTGGTCGGCCCCAGCGAGGAAGCCTGGACGGACTGTGTCGTGACGTCGTACGAGTCAATCGGCTGGCCGATCTCCCCGGCGGCGTCCTGGGCGGTGATCACGATTTGCCGCACCGTCGTATTCGCCCGGCGCAGACGCCCGGCCAGCGTCGGCTGTTCCACGAAATAGGTTCCCGCCGTCAGGTCGGCAAAGCGATAGCGCCCGGAGGCGTCCGTGGTCTGCGAGCCTACCGCCGTATCGTCGCCCCCGCCGGCGCCGCGGTCCAAGACGCCGTCGCCACCGTCGCGGTACAGGCCGACCGTCGCGTTGGGCAACCGCAAATCGTCGGCCGTGAGCCCGTTGTCCGTCACATCGACATAGACCGTGCCGGCGATCGCTGCCAGCGAGTCGGCGGCCAGGAGCGTTCGCGACTCGAGCGATTCCAGCCGCAGTTGTCGCCGCTGGCGGTCCCTGCGCAGCTGTCGCGCTCGGGCCGCATCACGAAACCAGTGTTTCCAAGAGGCAAAGGGCGACATCATCGAAGGCCTCCTCCATCCATGGACTTGCCATCGGTCCCAGGCTGCAAGTCTGGTCCCTGACTGCACTTGACGGGCCTACCGTATTCCAGTCCGGCGACTTGGCCCCACCGCTTCCGGCGGCGCGCACCTCGTGCGCATTACCACTTCCTAAGGATCGGCCTGGAACAGCGGCAAAGTTCAGCGAATCCGCCCAGGAAGCTGGCGGCGATGATTCCCAGCTGCCGGCACCCGGCTGCCGTGGCTTGTTTTCTTCCCATTTATAACCACGAATCTATAACCAGCCTCTTCCGTCTACCGATTTCTACCCTGCGGTCCGGCTTGCGGATTCGGCGCGGCACGGTTTCGCCGGCAAAGAAACACTTGTCGCATTCCGACTAGGAAGAGATAGGAGTGTACGAGTATGTGTACAACTTCCGCCCCGGCAGCCAAGCCTTCCCGCTGGTGGCAGCGGCGGGAGATCGCGGGCAGCCGAGCGATCGTAACGGGGGCGTCGAGCGGCATTGGCCGCGCGATCGCGCTGGAACTGGCTCGCCACGGAGCCGATCTGGTGCTCAGTGCCCGCCGGCAGGATCGCCTGGAAGCCCTGGCCGCGGAGATCCGAGCCGGCGGGCGTCGCGCCGAATTCGTCGCCGGCGACCTGACCGACGCCCGCGTGCGCCAAGCCGTGCTGGACGCGGCTCACCAGCGTCTGGGCGGTCTCGATCTCCTGGTGAACAACGCCGGAGTGGCGGCGCTGGGACGGTTCGAGGACGCCAATCCGGACCGACTGCGGCAGATCTTTGCGGTCAACTTCTTCTCGCTGGTCGAACTGACGCGGACCGCCCTGCCGCTGCTGAAACAGGGCCGGCGGCCGAGCGTGGTCAACGTCGGCTCGATCCTCGGCCACGTCGCCATCCCGCACTTGAGCGAGTATTGTGCCGCCAAGTTCGCGGTGCGCGGGTTCAGCGACGCGCTGCGTGCCGAACTGCACGGCTGCGGCGTGGGTGTGCTGCTGGTCAGCCCGGCGACCGTCGAGACGGAGATCTGGGACCGGATGCTCGAGCAGACCGCGCCGACGGCGTGGCGCTCGCCCCGCGGCTTGACTCCTGAAGCCGTGGCCCAAGCCACGGTCCGGGCCATCCGCCGCGGCCAGCGCGAAGTGCTGCCGGGCCTGGAAGCGAAAGCCTTTCACCTGGTCAACCGCCTGTGCCCATCGCTGGTGGCCTGGGTGCTGGCGCGGCGGCATTGAGCTTCGCAGCGCGCCCGACAGCAGCGCGTCCGGAACGCTTGCAGCCGCGGGCCTGGTTGCGATACGATGAACGCGGAGCCGGCCGACGCCGGGCGACGGGATGTTCCGCAAACTCAAGACCTGGCTGCCTTTTCGCACGCTGTCCGACGACGAGTACCGCCGCCAGCGGGACCGGTTGCTGGCCCGTGCGCCGGTGCCCGTGTTCTGGCTGTTCGGCAAGACGGGCAGCGGCAAGACGTCGCTCGTCAAGTACCTGACGGGGGCCGAGCGGGCGGAGATCGGCAGCGGGTTCCGGCCTCAGACCCAACGGTCCGAGCAGTACGATTTTCCTTCGGCCGATGCGCCGCTGGTGCGATTCCTGGACACGCGGGGCTTGGGAGAAACGCAGTACGATCCCCGCGAGGATTTGGCCCAATTCAGCGACGCGACGCACGTGGTGATCGTCACGGTGCGGGCCCTGGATCACGCGCTGGACGAGATCCTCGAACCGCTGCGGACCATCCGCCGGGCGGCGCCGGCCCGGCCGGTCCTGCTCGCCCTGACGTGCCTGCACGAAGCGTATCCGGGCCAACAGCATCCGCACCCCGACCCGTTCGAGTCGGCCCTGTCGCGGGGGGCCTGGCCGGACGCGCTGCCCGCCGAACTGCGGCGAAGCCTCGAGGCCCAGCAGACGCGGTTCGCCGGCCTGGTGGACCGGATTGTGCCGCTGGATTTGACCCTGCCGGAGGACGGCTTTGCGCCGCCGGATTTCGGCGGCCAGCGGCTGCAGGAGACGCTGGTCGGGCTGCTGCCCGCCGCGTACCGGCAGACACTGCTGACACTGCACGACGCGATGGCTTCGCTCAAGGACTTGAACGATCGCCGCGCTCTGCCGACGGTGATCGGGCACAGCATGCTGGCCGCGTGGGCTGCCGCCGTGCCGCTGCCCTGGCTGGACATCCCCGTCGTGGCGGCCGTCCAGTCGCACCTGGTCTATCGGCTGGCGCGCATTTATGGCCAGGCATTGGATGTGCGCACGCTGTTGGAATTGGCGGGCCCCATCGGCGGGCGGTTGCTGGCTCGGCAAGTCGTCCGCGAGACGCTCAAGTTCATTCCCTTCGTCGGTGTCGCCGCGAACGCGGCCCTGGCGTATGCTTATACCTTCGGGCTGGGCAAGGCCTGCGGCTGGTACTACGGCCAGGTGCGGCAAGGCAACGCGCCGTCGGCGGCGGAACTCGAGCAGGTCTGGCACGACCAGTTGACCCAGGCGGCGCGGGCTTGGAAGAAGCATCATGGCCCTGCGCCGCCGGGAACCTCGTAACGCGGAATTCATCTCGTTCGCCCTGGCAGGAGAAGGCATTTTGAAACTCTGGCGCTGGCTGGTGATCCTCGCCTTGTACGCCGTACCGGTCGCCGCGTTCTTTGCGGTCGGCGTCGTGGTCGTCTGGCGCTCCGGGCGGTACGGGTGGGTCTGGTGGCTGGCTCCGCTGTGCTGGATCGCGGCGTATGCGCTGACGCGGGCCTGGCGGGCCAGACTGGCCCCGCCGCTCGAGACAGATTTTTCCGCGGCCGAACACTGGACCGATCGCGATCGCGAGGCGTGGCAGGTGATCGAAGCCCAGCAGCGCCAGATCGGCAAGATTGCGGCGGACCAGCTGACGGATCCGCACTTCTATCTCCAGTCGGCCATGGACCTGGCACTGGGGATCGCCCGGCACTATCATCCCCAGGCCCGGGACCCGGTCGGGTCGCTCACGGTCCTGGACCTGCTGGCCGCGGCCCAGTTGGCCATCGAGGATTCCGAGGTCTGGTGCCGCCAATACGTCCCGGCCAGCCACCTGTTGACGGTGGATCAATGGCGGCTGCTGGGCCATGCGCCGGGCTGGTTCAGCACCGCCAGCAACCTGACCTGGGCGGCCTCCGTGCTGCTGAACCCGCTGAACTTCGGCCGGTACCTGATCTCGAAGTTCACCACGGAATCGGCCACCCGGCAATTGCGCGAGCACGCCCTGGGCTGGTTCTACATGATCTTCATCCGCAACACGGGCTTCTACCTGATCGAAATGAACAGCGGCCGGTTGCGCGGCGGCGCGGCCCGCTACCGCCGGCTGCAGGCCCAGTTAGCGGAGGGAGTCCCCGCGTCGGTCGTCGGCCAGGAGACCGCCAGCGAAGCGGCCGCCGCAGCCGCCGGCCCGGACACGGCCGCGGAGTCGCTGGAAGTGCGGATCGCGCTGGTGGGCCAGGTGAAAGCCGGCAAGTCGAGCCTGATCAATGCGCTGCTGGGACGCCAAGAGGCCGCCGTGGACGTGCTGCCGCAGACGAAGCAGGTCCAGCGGTACGAGCTGCAGGTCGGCGCGTCGGGCGAAGCGAGCGGCGATCGGCTGGTCCTGCTGGACACTGCCGGCTACGCGGACTACGGCGCGACGCCGGACCAGATCCGGGAGATGCAGGAAGCCTTGCGGGCTGCGGACTTGGTCCTGCTGGTGCTGGACGCCACCAGTCCGGCGCGCCGCGCGGACGTGCGGTTGCTGAGCGAGTTGACCGCCTGGCGAGAAAAGCACTTGCACTTGAAGACGCCGCCGGTGCTGGGCGTGCTGACGCACATCGACCAGCTTCGCCCGCCGCTCGAGTGGTCGCCGCCGTACGACTGGCGCACGCCGTCCCAGCCCAAAGAACACAGCATCGCCGGGGCGGTGGCGTACACCCGTGAGCAATTCGGCACGCAGTTGGCGGACGTGATCCCCGTCTGTTCGGATGTGGCCCGCCAACGGGCTTGGGGGCCCTACGAAAACCTCCTGCCGGCCATGCTACAGACGCTGGGCGAAGCTCGCGCATGCGCCCTGCTGCGCACGCTGCACGCCGAGTTGGACCGCGCGCGAGTCCAGCTGCTGTTCCAGCAAGTGGGTCAGGCCTGCACCGGCCTGCTCCGCGCCGGTTTGACGCGCTTGCTGAACGCCGCGGCACCGTGATGGGCGCTCGACCCAAGTCGCGCTCGGCGCAGGTCTCCCGACCTCGCCGTGATGCCCCGCATTGCCGATGGTGCAGCTCCACCGGAATCCGCAAACCTAATCTTTCACCTCTTCTTACTGCATCCAATACGTACAGATTAGGTGAAAGATTAGGGTGCTCAAGGCCAGAATTAGAGCAGGGTGGCTGGGGTCGAACCGCGAGCCCCCAGTATTCGCCTCTGGGGG
>CAIYOB010000534.1 GCA_903927685.1 uncultured Planctomycetaceae bacterium | reverse complement strand
GTTGATGTAATTGATGATCGTAAGCACATCCAGCGGTGTCACACCTTCTTGCCCGTCGACATCTTGCGGCAGGGCAGGATTCTGCCAAGGATGGCGGTTTTCCGAGGATTCCCCCACCGTCCATCCGCCAACGATCAGCGTCCCATCTGCGGCTTGACCGGTCACGATCAGATGACCGTCGCCGTCCACGGCGAGTCCGCCATGCACGAACGCCGGGTTGGCGCTGAGGCCGAGGGCGTTCATGCCGGGCAGGTCAATCAGCCGCAAGCGGTCGGTCGGGTAATCCAGCGTCGTGAGAACCCCGCCGTCCGGGCCGTTGGCGGCGATGACGGTCTCGCCGTCGACGACCATCATGTCCTGGATGGTCGTCCCGGGGCCGAGGCCGGTGATGAAATCGCCGGTGTCGAGGTCCCAGAGCCCCACCGCGGTTGCGCCCAAGTTCGTGACGTAGTCGCCAGCGCCGACATCGCGGCCGTCGGCGGTGACAGCGACGTACCAGAACATGTCGGGGATGCCGCCGTCGGTAGCGTACGCGTAGTTGGTGGTGAGCTGGTGGTAGGAGGAGAGATCGTTGGGATCTCCCTTCCACGCGGCGGGAGTGTAGGCGTCGTTGTCCCAGCCGCCGATGAGCTCGCCGCTGGCGCTTACGCTTACGGCACAGGCACCGGTCCCTTGGAATGCACTGGGAAGTAACGTCAAAGGGGTGCCGATTCTTCCAACCGCGGCGCCGGCGATATCGTATCCCACGGCGATACCCGTTACTGACGCGGCGTAGATGTTGCTCTCGCGGAGAGTTTGGCTGGCGAATCCCAGTCCTACGGGCATCCCTGACAGAGACCACGCTGTGGCCTCCGGTGCAGGGTAGCCAAATGCCGGTGTGGCATTCGGGCTGTCGCTCCAGCCGACGATTTGTACCGACCCGTTCACCTCAACCACACCTCGAACTTGCCCAGTCATGCTTCCTGTCGGGTTCGCGGCGGAATCGAGGCTTGGAAGTGTGACTACCGGCTGAACGGCGGTCGCGCTGCCGAGCGTTACTGGCTGATAGGCGGCTTGACCCCCTTGTTGGCCAACCAGATACAATGTGTCGCCAATTGCCGTTGTCTCGCAGGTGCTGCCCAGTGTTGGCTCACCAGATCGCGCCGGTGCATGAACGGCTGAGCCCACAAACTCGTCAATCGGACTCGCTGCGAGCAGGGCCCTGGCTTCGAGTGGTTCGAGCATTAGGCGCCGCTCACGTGGCGGCTGTCCGCGTTTCCGCTTCTTGCTGACCATGGTTTGCCTTTGCAGGATTCCCGCTGTCCTTGCTCCTTGCATCCGAAGTCGCTGCAACAGCGGTACCCAGGAAGGGAGAATGATGCTGCAGCGTGAAGGATCCGATCCCCGACACCCATACGATGCCCCCTTGGATTAGCGGCCTACCCCAGCATATCAAGGACTTGTCCTTCGGGCTACTCCTGATGTGCCCCGCGATCACGGCAGATTTGGAGTGCGGGCTACGTTTCTTGGGTGTAGCCCTCCGGGCCGGGCTTGCTCCGGGCTTGCTCCGCTCGGTCTGCTCTCCGGCAGACGGCTTCCCATTCGCCCTCAGGCGTGAACGCTCCGCAGGTGAGCAGGGCGTGGAGGTGCGGGTGCCAGTGCAGGAACTCGCCAAACGTCCGGATCTCAGCCACCCTGCCGGGCACCACGTCGTCGCGGCCGAGCAGGCGGCGGGCTTTGGCCTGGATACAGGTCCCCACGCGCGTGCAGATCTGGCCCAGCGGCTGGCGATCGAATCGCGTGTGCAGCCGCAGACGCTCGGGGACGGTCAGCACGATTTTTCCTACGCGCAGCTTCCCCCACGCGCCCTCGCTTGGCCCGCGTTTCCCGGCTACGCTAAGGTCTGCGGTCAGGGGGGCAGGAATCCAATTCCCTGGCACGCGACATTTTCTGGGTGTCG
>CAIYOB010000533.1 GCA_903927685.1 uncultured Planctomycetaceae bacterium | reverse complement strand
CGGCGATGCGCCACTGCTGTTCCATTGCCGCGAGATCCGTTTCCGACACGGCCGCGCTTTGTCCCCGGAAGAGATCGTTGAACCAGAGATCGAGCGTCTTGAGGGCATCTTTCTCTTGGCCGAGAACGCCAGCTTCGACACTGTCATGGAACGCCGAGTAGCTCAGATTCGCGCTTGAAACCAGGAACGAGCGGGGCCGTCGTCGATGGTCGCTTCGCCGCCGCTGTCGGTCGCGGTGACGAAGACCGGCGATCTGACCGTCGCTCCGGGCGGCACGGCCACGTTCAGCATCTCGACCGAGAACACCGGAAGCCTCCCCCTCGGCTTCCCGGACTACTCGGCGCCTGCCACGATCTGGGACCGCATCCCTGCGGAGACAACCTATGTGGGCGGCTCGGCCGCGGCGATTCTGCCGTCGGGTGTGCCCGTCGTGGTGTACTACTCAACGGACGCTGGAGCCACCTGGACGACCGCCGAGCCAGCGGACCCGACGGCGGTCACCGACTTGGGGTGGGGCCTCTCGGAACCGCTGGCGGTCGGCGGGGTCTTCAGCGTGGAGTTCTCGGTCAACGTTTCGGCCACGTACATGCATGCCGTGTTGGAGAACTGTGGTGGCGCGGCGTTGGGCACGGGCGATCCGATCGGCGAGGCATGTCACACCGTCCTGATCACCGGCGCGAACAGGATCGGCGACACCGTGTTTGCCGACGACGGCAGCGGGGGCGGCACCGCGGGCGACGGCGTCCAGAACGGCGCTGAGACCGGCTTGGCGGACATCGGCGTGTCGCTGTACGTCGACACCAACGAAAACGGCGTCGTCGACGCGGGCGAATTCCTCTGGGGCACCATGTCGACCAATGCCAGCGGCTGGTACGAGTTCGCCAATCTGCCGGACGGCCATTACGTGGTGGTGTTGGAGAGCACCGACCCCGACCGGCCGGCCGGCTGGGCGCCCAGCACGGACGCGGTCCAGGCGATTACGCTCAGTGGCGCGGACGACCTGACCGCCGACTTTGGCTTTTCGCCCACCCTGGACCTGGAGAAGAACCTGGTCGGCACCAGCCCCGTCAACGAGGGAAGCCAGATCTCGTACACGCTGGACGTCACCAACCTGTTGAAGCCCGACGGCTATGCCAACTCGGTGCCGCTGGTGCAGGAACTGTGGATGACCACGGCGACGGGGACGTTCACCAACCCGAGCAACGCGGCGGGCGCCACGTCCAACACGTTCGCGACCTCGGCCACCGACGGACAGACGCTCAGCGGCGCTGACCCGCTCGACCCCGCCGACCAGCGGGAGCCGATCATGCACGTGATGGCCCTACTCGACTTGCAGACCGACGTCGTGTTTCGCAGCGGCGACTCGTTGACGCTCCAGGTTGTGCGGGCCGGCACGACGGTCGGGACCTATCCGATCAGCGGCAACGCGATCAATGCCTTTGTCGGGACGACGGGCACGGTCTCCGTGAACTTGACCAGCCTCGGCGGCTGGACGTGGACCAATCTGACGGCTTCCAACACCCAGCTGAACGTGACCTTCAACCGCGCCGGGGGCGGCTCCCCGCCCACGATCAGCATCGACCGCTTGGGCTTCCGCGTACTCAGCGTCGCGCCCGAGCCAACCGAGGAAACCGTCTTCTG
>CAIYOB010000532.1 GCA_903927685.1 uncultured Planctomycetaceae bacterium | reverse complement strand
GGCTGACGATCACGAATTTCGTCGAAGCCAGGAAGTCCTTCAGCACGTCCACGAAGCGGCCGATGTTGGCCTCATCGAAGGGCGCGTCGACCTCGTCCAGAATGCAGAACGGGCTGGGGCGGAACTGGAAGATGGACATCAGCAGGGCCACGGCCGTGAGGGCTTTCTCGCCGCCGCTGAGCAGCGAATTGCTGAACGACGTCTTGCCGGGCGGGGTGGCCACGATCTCGACGCCGGAGTCCAGCGGGTCCTTGTCGGCTTCCAGGACCAAGTCCGCCCGGCCGCCGCCGAACGCTTTGCGGTACAGGGACTGGAAGTTTGTGCGGATCCGCTCCAGCGTCTCGACGAACAGGCGGCGGCTGTCGGCGTTGATCCTCTGGATGATCCGTTCGAGCGATTCCTTGGCCTGAGTCAAGTCCTGGAACTGGCCGGACAGGGTCTTGAAGCGTTCTTCCAGGCTGTCCAATTCCTCCAGCGAGTCCAGGTTGACCGCTCCGATGCGGTTGATCTTGTTCCGCAGGTCGTTGATTTCCGTTTCGGTTTCGGCCCGCCGCTGTTCCTCTTCCGCCGTTTCCGCCTGCTGGGTCACCGCCGTGATGTCGATGCCATAGTCCTCGCGCAGGCGGGTGGCGAGCGTATTGCGTTCGTGCTGCCATTCGCCGGCGGCCAGCTCTTGCTTGTGTTGCTGGTCTTCGAGTTTCCGCAAGCGGCGGCGGAGCGTTTCCTGCTCGGCGGCCCAGCCGGCGCGTTGGGCGGCGTATTGTTGGCGAATCTCGTTTTCCCGGACGGCTTGATCGGCGAGCGTTTGTTTGCGGAGGTACAACTCGGCCAGTTCCATGGTCAGGCGGAGGACTTGCAGTTCGGTGTGGTCGCGCCGCTGGACGGATTGGTGCAGCTGGGTTTCCGCGTCGGCGATGGTGCGGGCCCGCTCGCGGTGGTCGGTCTCGAACTGGACCATTTGCGCCCGCAGGGATTCCAGCCGTTGCTCGCTCTTAGCCAATTCGACTTGCGCCCGGGTCAGCTCGCCGCGGCACTGTTCCAGCCGTGCCTTGACCTGATCCGCGCGCCCCTCGTCCAGGCGGATTTCGGTTTCCAGGGCGGCGATCGCCGCCTCCTGATCGGCCATCTCGCGGCGGGCTTCGTCCAGCTGCCGCTGTGACGACTCGTGCTGCGCGCGGGAAGCCTGGCATTCCTCGGCCACCGCCTGGCGTTCGGTTTCCAGGGACTGCAGGCGCTCTTCCAGCGTGCGTGTGCGGACGCGTTGGTCGCCCAGCGCCGCGTCCGCCTGGCGGCAGGTTTCCGTCAGCAACTGGTGCTGCCGGTCGTGGCGATCGGCGTTTTCCTGCAGGGCCGTGATCTCGGCCGTGAACTGGGCGATGCGGCTCTGCAGATCCAGCATCTCGCGCTGCAGGGCGCGCAGTTCGCTGCGCCGCGAGATCAGCCCCAGGCTGGCCTGGGCCGGTCCGATCACCAAGGTCCCGTCCGCTTCCAGGACTTCGCCCTTGGTGGTGACGAACCGCAGTCCGCGGCCGACCGTCTTGCTGAGCGCCAGGGCGTCGGCCAAGGTCTGGACGAACCAGGTGTCGCCCAGCAGATGTCCCAGCAGCGGCCGGAACGGCTCTTGGGTCCGCACCAGCCGGTCAGCGCGGCCGATGATCCCGGGCCGGCCCTGCAGATCGCCGCGGCCGGGCAGCAGCAGCGGGCCCAACAGCAGATGCGTCGTCGCGTTCAGCGCGTCCAGGCGGACGAAACCGACGCGTCCCGAGGTCTGGAAATCGCCGGTTTCGATCCGCCGGATCAAGCGGTTGCCCGAGAGCACGATGTATTGCGCGGCTTCGCCCAGGGCGGCGTCGACCAGCGGGGCCACTTCGACGCCTGCGTCCAACAAGTCGGCGACCATCCCGTGGACTTCGTCGCCGAACTGGCTGGCCTGCTGTTTGGCGGCGGCCAGCACCTCTTGGACGCCGACGCTCAAGCCGGCGAGTTGCCGTTCCAGTTCCTCCAGCACCTCGACCCGCTGCGCGTCCCCGGCCAGCTTGCCTTGCAGGATCGCCAGTTCCTGCTGCCGCCGCGCCACGACGCGGCGTTGCTCGGCCATCTGGACGGTCGAGGCTTCGAGGGCGGCGTTCTTCTGGGCGGCTTCTTCCGCCAGGCCAGCTTCGACGGTGCGGCTGGCTGCGAGTTCCACGGCATGGTTGGCGAGGGTGCGATCCAGTTCGTCCTGGCGTTTCAGGGCCCGCGCGGTGCGATTCTGCGCCGATTCGACGGCGGACTCCAGCCCGCTGACGCGGTTGCCGAGGGCGGCGACGGAACGCAGCAACTCGAAGTGCCGGGTGCGGCGGGATTCCGCCTCGTGCCGGACGCGTTCCAGGTGGCGGGTCAAGTCCGCCGCGGCTTGCTGATGCTGGGCCAAGCGCTGGCCGGCCTCCGCGAACTCGTGCTCGGCCTGGGCCAAGTCGTGTTGGGCGGTCCGCAGCCGCTCCTGCATGTTGCCGGCCCGGTGGGCCATGGCCCGCAGCCGCTGGCGGTGCCGTTCCGCTTCCTCGTCAAAGTCGCTGCGGCGGCCGCGGTGCTCGGCCATCGAGGCCTCGCGGGCGGAGATCTGCTCCCGGCTGCCGGCCAGGTCGGCTTCCACGGCCCGCAGCCGTTCCGTCGCCTGGTCGACGACGGCGCCGACGTTCTGCAATTGGTCCTCCAGGGCCTGCGAAGCCTGGGCGGCGGCGGCGGCCTGGGCGCGGAGATCGGCGAGTTCCGATTCGACGGCAGCCAGCTTGTCGGACAGCCGCCGCCAGTCGGTCACGCCGACCTGGGTCCGCAGCTGCTGCAGCCGCTCGCTGTACTCGCGATAGCGTTGAGCCTTGGCGGCCTGGGCGCGCACGCTGCGGAGCCGGCTTTCGACCTCTTCGACGATATCGGACAGCCGCAGCAAGTTCTGGTCCACGCGTTCCAGGCGGCGCTGGGCCTCCACCTTCTTGGCTTTGAACCGGCTGATGCCCGCCGCCTCTTCGAAGATCGCCCGGCGGTCCTTGGCGTTGGCCTGCAGCAGGCTGTCGACCTTGCCCTGTTCGATCAGGCTGTAAGCATCGACGCCGACGCCCGTGCCGCGGAACATGTCGCGGATATCCCGCAGGCGGCACGGCTTGCCGTTGATCAGGTACTCGCCCTCGCCGCTGCGGTACACGCGGCGGGTGACGTGGACCTCCGGGGCGTCGACGGGAAACGCGCCCTGCGCGTTGTCGAAGACCACCGTGACCTCGGCGGTGTTGGCCGGCTTGCGGCCGCCCGTCCCCGTGCCCTTGAAGATCACGTCGGACATTTCCTGGCCGCGCAGACTCTTGGCGCTCTGCTCGCCCAGGACCCATTTGAGGGCATCGACGACGTTGGACTTGCCGGACCCGTTGGGGCCGACAACGACCGTAATCCCGTCGGAGAACTCAAAGCGCGTCTTGTCGGCAAAGCTCTTGAAGCCGATCAGTTCCAGTGCTTTGAGCATGACGTCTCCGCTAGAACCAACCCTTCACCTTGCCCAGCACTCCCTCGTCCTGCTTTTCATCCTTGGGGGGATCCACGTCGGGCGGTTCGCGGGAGTCCCGGTCGCCGCCGTCCCACGACTCGTCGTTGCCGCCGTCACTCGAGCGGTCGCGGAACAAGTCGGGCAAGGGGCTGGCGACCTTCCCGACATCGTCCTCCGGCGGCGTTTCCGCCGGGGCCATGTTGTCCGTCCGGTCGTGGGTGCGGTTGACGCGCGGCAAGGCGTCGACCACGACTCGGGCCTCCAGGTACTCCTTGCGTTTCGCCTCTTGCAGGCATTGCGCGACGTCGTCGTAGCCTCCGCCGAGTTCGACAATCGTCCGCACCACGTCGTCCAGCTTGCTGGTACACAGCTGATGCCGGTCTTCCTCGCCGGGGGCAAACCTCGAAACCTTGATCCGCCCCGCGCCGGATTCCTTGAGCAGGATCCTCTTGCCGGCGTACAGGAACGCGGGCGGCCGCAATTCCAGTTCCTGGCCGTAGACGACAATCTCCGGCACCCGCGACCGCGACAAGTGGATCATCGTCGGGCCGGTGGTGTCGAGGGTGTGGAACGTGAACTGGTCGCCGAACGCCTGGCCGCGGACGACCGGGTCCAACGGGTTCTTGGCGCGGAGCGCCCGGAACGCCGCATACCGCGTCTCGGCGCTGGGGACGTGGAACAGTTCCGCCAGGGCGTCGTAAGCGCCCACGTTGTCCATCGCGGACAAAGCGGCGATCGCATGCCAGCGGAAGGCCGGCAGGCTGCGCGCGGTCTGCGCCAGGACTTCGGCCGCCGGGGATTCGTCCAGGTAGGCCAGGGCTTCGGCGGCGTAGAAGCGAACTTCCGGATCGCCGGACGCGAGGCCCCGGTTCAGGATCCGAGTGGCCTCTTTGCCGATGGCTTCCAACTGCAAGGCTGCGGTGGCCGCGGTGGCCGGCTCCATGAGCTTACGTTCCAGCTGCTCCAGCCGCCGGACGCGGTCCGCAGGCGATTCGTCCAAGGCGATGTTCTGCACGATCCGCACGTAGCGGACCAGGTTGTGCTTGTACTGGGGATGGACTTCGAGTTCGACAAAATTATCGCGTTTGGGCGTCGCCACCCCGCGTTTGACGCCGCGGTCGTAGGTGTGGAACCGGGCGTTGATGACGGCCCCAACTTGCGCGCTGGTGCGAATGGAATGCTGTTCGCTTTGCACGACCAAGCCGATCGGCCGCGACGTCAGCGCGACGCCGCCGCCCAGCACCCGGCCGCGGGTCTCCTTGATCTTGCCGTCCCCGCTCTCAAACACGGCGTCGACCAGGACGTGGCCCTCGGCGAGCCCTTCGACGTGTCCGGAATGCAGCGCGTTATCTTCGAGGATGGCGGTTTCCCGCAAGCGGGCCCGCATCAGCCAGCCGCTCCGCAAGCTGGTCGTCTCGGACTTGGACGGCACGCGGATCTCGACGTCGTACCGGTCGCCCTTCTGGATGCCGGGCGGCAGGAAGCAGCGGACCAGAACGAGCGAGGTTTCCGGCGAAGCGAGCACCATGTTCGGGTTCTTCACTTCGTAGGTCTGCATGTCGCTGATCAAGGCTGTGCGCTGCGGCGACGGCGGCGGATCGCTGCCCGTTTTGTCCAAGCCGGTTACCAGCCCCACGCCTTCGAGGGCGATGTGGTTCAGCCCCCAAGGAACCGAGACGTTCTTGACCAGCAAGACGCCGTCGTCTTCGGGCTCCAACTCCGGCTCCAACTCCGCCAGCGTCTTGGTGTCCTTGACGTCGGACGAAGTCAGCAGCTGTGACGTACAGCCGGACAATAGCAGCGCCGCCAGAACGGAAATGCCGGCTTCCAACCACGGACGGGGTCGACTCGTTGTAGGCTTCATGCCTGACCGTGCTCCTTGCGCCTGGCCGCTGTCTCTGCTAGCACCCGTCGCCGTCCATCTGGACAAGACTTCCGGGCCTGCCATCCGTCCCTGGATGCACCCCGAGCGGGCCGCGGAGACAAATTACGGCGGGTGGACGATAGACAGTTGCTGCGGCGCGGTCAAGGTCGGTTCGGAAGATCGCAAACCCCAGAAGCCCCGGAGCCCCACCGTACTACTTTGTCCAAGCTACGAATTGGGGTTAGGTGGCTGGGGTCGAGCCCCGAGGTACGAGTGGCGAGCCCCCAGTTCTTGCCTCTGGGGGCTCGCTGCACTCGACCCCAGGCACCCCAACACTTGGCCTGGACAACGCACCCGCCGTCGGGCCGGCGCCAAGCCGAAAAGATGTTGCCCATACTGGACTTGATGAGTAGTGGATCGTTATCTTAGGGCAACGCTCGAAACAGGCCGGCACGGATTCCTCTGGGAACGGTGCCGGTGACTGTGTGGACCCTCCCAAGACTCCGGCGCTGCCTGCGGGCGGCGGCGAGTTCCCTCAACCCACGAGGAGCGGATGATGAAGTGCGAGTATTGCCGTGTGATACCCTGTCTGGACGTCAAGAACGGACGGCTGGTCAAGGGCGTGAATTTGCGGATGACTCGGGCCTCGCCGACGCCGTCCGCGTCCCCGTCATCGCCTCGGGCGGCGCCGGAACCTCGGCGCATCTGAAAGAGGCCGTCGTCGACGGCCATGCCGATGCCGTGCTGGTCGCATCGATCGCCCACTTCGGCACATTCACCAGCCGCCAGATGAAAGAGGATCTGGCATCCCAACGAATCCCCGTGCGGCTGTGACCGGCCGCGGGCGAGAAAACAGGGTCAACCCCATTGTTGCATGGAACGTAGGACGGATTGGCAATCCGTCCCGTGATTCTCGGACGGATTGCCAATCCGTCCTACGCGAACACGTCGGCAACGTCTGGGGCAAGAACCATCGGGGCCGGCCGCTCGAAGGGCCGGTCCGCGGCGAATGGTTGCTGACACGCTTGTTCTCGCCAGCCCAACCAACAGGAGACGCGAAGCGACCGCCGTCGAATTGCCGTGGCCCAAGCTGCAGCGGATCTGCCAGCGGATCACCTCGATCCCCGGCGTGAACCGCTGCCTGTACGACTTGACTCCCAAGCCCCCAGCGACCATCGAATACGTCTGAGATATAAAGGAACGCCACCGTGCCGAAACGCGCCGACATTCACAAGGTGATGATCATCGGGTCCGGACCGATCGTGATCGGTCAGGCCTGCGAGTTCGATTACTCGGGAACGCAAGCCTGCAAGGCCCTCCGCCGCCTGGGCTACGAAATCGTCCTGGTCAACAGCAACCCCGCGACCATCATGACCGATCCGGCCATGGCGGACGTGACCTACATCGAGCCGCTGAACGTCGAGCGGATGGCGGAGATCATCGAGCAAGTGCGTCCCGATGCGCTGCTGCCGAACCTGGGCGGCCAGACGGGCCTGAACCTGTCCTCCGCCCTGGCCCGCCGCGGCATCCTGGACAAATTCGGTGTCCAGGTGATCGGCGTGCCGGTGGATGCGATCGAGCGGGGCGAAGACCGCCAGGTGTTCAAGGACACGATGACCCGCCTGGGCATCGAGTTGCCGCGCAGCGAGATCGCGACCAGCGTCGAACAGGCCGAGCAGATCGTGCAGCGGATCGGCCTGCCCGCGGTGGTCCGGCCGGCCTACACCATGGGCGGGACGGGCGGCGGGCTGGTGTACAACCTGGACGAGCTGCGAGCCGTCACCACGCGCGGCCTGGCGGCCAGCATGATCGGCCAGGTGCTGATCGAGGAGTCCGTCGAAGGCTGGGAAGAGTTGGAACTGGAAGTCGTCCGCGACGCCAAGAACCAGATCATCACGGTCTGCTTCATCGAGAACGTCGACGCGATGGGGATTCACACAGGCGATTCGTACTGTGTCGCGCCGATGCTGACGATCGACCCGGCGCTGCAACAGCGGCTGCAAAAGCACTCGTATGATATCGTCGAGTCGATCGGCGTGATCGGCGGGACGAACATCCAGTTTGCGCACGACCCGAAGTCCGGCCGCGTGCTGGCGATCGAAATCAACCCCCGCACCAGCCGCTCGTCGGCCCTCGCCTCCAAGGCCACCGGCTTTCCCATCGCCTACGTCTCGTCGCTGCTGGCCGGCGGCTTGACGATGGACGAAATCCCCTACTGGCGCGACGGCACGCTGGAGAAGTACACGCCCTGGGGCGATTACGTCGTGGTCAAGTTCTGCCGCTGGGCTTTTGAGAAATTCGCCGGCTTGCAGGACCGGCTGGGCACGCAGATGCTGGCCGTCGGCGAGGTGATGAGCATCGCCAAGAACTACCAGGAGGCGTTCCAGAAGGCGATCCGCTCGGTCGAAACCGGCCGCCACGGCTTGGGCGGCGCCAAGGACTTCGCCCGCCGCTCGCTGGGCGAGTTGCTGGGGCTGCTGTCCCAGCCCAACAGCGAACGCCAGTTCCAGATGTACGAGGCGCTCCGCAAAGGCGCCGACGTACAGACATTGCACGAGCGGACGCACATCAAGTCGTGGTTCATCGAGCAGATGCGCGAATTGGTCGAATTGGAAGAGGAGCTTCTGCGGCATAAGGGCCGTCCGCTGCCCGACGAGTTGCTGACCCGCGCGAAGAAGAGCGGCTTTGCCGACCGCTACCTGGCCCGTTTGCTGGGCGTGGCGGAAAGCGAGATCCGCCGGCAGCGCAAGGCCATTGGCCTGGTGCCGGGCTTCCATCCGGTCCACGTCAGCGGCGTCGAGAACGCCGCGTACTACTACAGCAGCTACAATGCGCCCGATGCGACCCCGGTTTCCAATCGCCGCAAGGTGCTGGTCCTGGGCGGCGGTCCGAACCGGATCGGGCAAGGGATCGAGTTCGACTACTGCTGCGTCCACGCGGCGTTTGCGCTGCGGGACGAAGGAATCGAGTCGATCATGGTCAACTGCAATCCCGAGACCGTCTCGACCGACTACGACACGGCGGACAAGTTGTACTTCGAGCCGCTGACGCTGGAAGACATCCTGGCGATCTACGACAAGGAACGACCGGAAGGCGTGGTCGTCCAGTTCGGCGGCCAGACCCCGTTGAATCTGGCCGCTGAATTGGCGGCGGCCGGCGTGCCGATCCTGGGGACGTCGCCCGACACCATCGATCTGGCCGAAGACCGCGACCGGTTCCGCCAGATGATGCGCAAGCTGGGCATTCCCGAACCGGACTCGGGCATGGCGAGCACGCTGGGCGAAGCCCTGGCGATCGCCCGCCAGATCGGCTATCCGCTGATTGTCCGGCCCTCGTTTGTGCTCGGCGGCCGGGCGATGGAGATCGTCTACGACCAGCAGATGCTCGAACATTACGTCGCCGCCGCCGTGGACGTTTCCCCCGAGCGGCCGATCCTGATTGAGCGGTTCCTGGAGAATGCGATCGAGGCCGAGGCGGACGCGATTTGCGACGGCGAGGACGCGTTTGTGCCCGCGGTCATGGAGCATATCGAACTGGCCGGAATTCACTCGGGCGATTCGGCCTGCGTCATTCCGCCGGTCAGCATTCCGCACCGGCACCTGCAGACGATCAGCGATTATACGCGGCGGATCGCCCTGGAACTGAAGGTCGTCGGCTTGATCAACGTCCAGTACGCGATCCACAAGGACACGGTGTACGTCTTGGAGGCCAATCCGCGGGCCTCGCGGACCGTGCCGCTGGTGTCCAAGGTCTGCAACATCCCGATGGCCCGGTTCGCGACGCTGTGCATGCTGGGCAAAAAGATCCGGGACATGAACTTGCAGCACCGCCACATCCCGCATTTCGGCGTCAAGGAGGCGGTCTTCCCATTCAACATGTACCACGGCGTCGACCCGGTGCTAGGGCCCGAGATGCGTTCCACGGGCGAAGTGCTCGGAATGGCCGACTCGTTCGGGCTCGCGTTCTACAAGGCCGAGGAAGCCGCGCAGCCGCCGCTGCCGCTGGAAGGCTCGGTGCTGATTACGGTCGCCGATCGCGACAAGGCCGAGGTCTTGGCCGTGGCCCGCCGCTTTGCCGAACTGGGCTTCCGCCTCAAGGCCACCCAAGGCACCCACGCGCTGCTGACCGAAAACGGGATCGCAGCGGACCCCATTTTCAAGCTTCGCGAGGGGCGGCCCAACATCACCGACGCTTTGGTCAATGGCGAGATCCAACTGGTGATCAATACCCCGCGGGGCAAGATCGGCCAGGCGGACGACGAGTATATCCGGACCACGGCCATCAAACGCAAGGTGCCCTATATCACGACCCTGGCCGCCGCCCACGCTGCCGCCAAAGGCATCGCCGCCTACCGCGCCGGCCGCGGGCAAGTCAAGAGTCTGCAAGCGTACCACGAGGGAATCCGGTAAGCCGTGTTCGAGAAATAGCTGTCGAGAGTCTGTTGCGGCCTGGGCAATGGGATGCCCACGGCTTGTCCGTGGGAGTTTCACGTTCGCCCCTAACGCCAAACAGGATTCTGGTCGATGTCCATGCCGGTTGAAAAGTCGCGGTCCAGCGCGGGCGGGACTCTCCTCGGTCAATCTCGCCGCAGCGGGTCAGCTCCGGCCTGCATGACGCCCATCTCCAACAGCTGCAGATTGGCGTCCAGCGAGAGTTCGTTCAGGTACAGCGTGCCTCTCGAATCCACCTCGCGGGAGACTTTCTTCCAGGGGTCGGCCATCCGCTCGTGCTGGGCGCCGCAGTAGTTGCCCTCGGTCACCTGGGCCCAGAAGCCGCACTGCATGATCCGCTCGAACAACTGGCTGAACAGCGGCTCGCCAGTCAATTCGCCCAGCCGTCGCAAGCAAAACAGCTTGCGGTTGTGGTACGCGTAGTTGGAGTACTGCAGGTAGTGCAACTGCTCGGCGTGGCACGTCTGGGTCGGGTTCCGGACCCAACTCAGCTGCTTCGGACACAGCATCAGAAAGGCGAACAGGGCATTGGCCTTGGCGCGTGCCAGGCACGCGGCGTCGTGCGTGCGATCGTATTTGTCCAGCCAGTATTCGCAGCTGCACCAGATGCTGTCCGACTCGAAATCGCCTGGATACAGGTCTGGATGCTGACCGGTGAACCAGTAGCGGTCTTCGACGTTCCGGCGAAGGAACGGCTCCAGACCGTCGAGGGCTGTCGTGTACTTCGCGTCACCCGTGATGCGGCCGATCACGGGCAGCGCGGCCAGGGCGCGGCCGGAGCAGACGGAGATGCTCTTGCGGAGCGTGCCGTAGTCCAGCTTCTGCGGCAGTCCGCCGTCGGGATTCCGCCGAGCCAGCGCCCAGTCCGCCGCCTGGACGGCCGCCTGGTACCAGTCCTGGCGATCGATCCCTTCCCGTTGCTTGACGTGCTGCCAGGTCTGCAGCAGATAGCGGGCCGTGTGCAGGTTCATGTCGACTTTGTAGCCGGGGTTGCTGCCTCGGTCGTCGCTGTTGAATTGCTTTTCGTCCAACAAATAGCAGGTGTGGATGTAGCCGCACAGCGGTCCCGGCTCGCGGAGTTGGGCGGTCAACACAAGCCGGATGCCATTGGCCGTCGTGAATCGGTGTGTCCGAGAACAGCCAGGCGTCCTGCCTGGCCTCCAGCCCGTGATGGTAGCCGGGCGTGCCGTCCTCGACCACGATCGCCAGATCCGCCGATCCTGGCCCGCTGCTGGCCGCGCCCAGCACGGTGGGGTTCCCCCAGAACTGGTCGCGCGGAGCGGCGACGGCCTGCCTTGTCTTGAGCCAAAGTACGAGCGTGAACTGCTGCAGCCCACGGGTCGCGGCGGCGGGAAGGGCAAGATAGTCGTCCCGTCCGTCGAACGCGGCGGCGCCCCCGATCCTGCCGTCCGGCACCAAGCTGGCGCCATGACTCGCCGCATCGGCAGCGTGGCCGCTGGCGTCGCGGCAATCGCCGTCGAGCGGCAGATGAACCACAAGCCCCGTGTTCCATTGCGGCGGCGGTCTGTCGGCCGCCGTCGCAATGCCGGCCAGCGACATTCCCACGGCGATGACCATGGCCACCGTCACATGCGGATGATCGTTTGTACTGAGCGGAAATTGCCTGTCTTCCACAGGACAGAGGCTATGCCGCGAGATGGTGGTGCGTCAAGGGGGATGGCGGGTTCAGGACGGCGGCCGGTGCCCTGACCCTGCTGAGCGATTGAAGGTGGATTACGGGAGCTGTCCGCATTGCTTCAACGCCAGCACTGCGTAGGCCGTGCCGACAAAGGTGCTGAGCCGGTCATTGCCCTTCGGTGAGCGGGCATACCAATAGCCGCTTTCCCGTTGGTGCTCCAGTAACCACGAGATGGCCTTCTGAACGCGCGGGTCGTCGGCGGGGACTTGACCGCCCAGTCGCAGCACATAGACGCAGAATCCCGTCCCGTAACCATCGCTCGTGGCAAGATCCTGCGGCGTCTTGTCTTTCCGCTCCCAAGTGCCATCGCCCAAGGCTGCCAGCGGCCAGCCGCCGTCGGGCCGCTGGATCGCGAACATGTCGGTAACCGCCTGCTCGCGCGCTGCCTCGTCCATCAGTCCGCCCATCCAATGATCGGCCAAGAGCAACATGCCCCGCTGATGCAGATGTTGTGCTGGGTGAGTTCGGAACCAAGTGCGGAGTTTTTCCAATCCCGCTTGGGCTGCGGGCGAACCCGCGTAGCCTTCCGGGGCCACCCCGGCGCCGATGGCCGCCATCGTCGCACCGAAGTGGTTGTCGATGGCGGACGGAGGCTCGCTGTTCGGCTTCAGCCAGTCGAAGCCGCCGTCGGACAGTTGCACCTGCCATATCAGGTCCAACGCTCGGCGGCTGACCGGCTGGAGCGTGCCCGTGGTGGCGGCGTCGTGCCCGGCGAGTACCGCGCCAGCCAGCACCGCCTCGGCCCGCCGCCGCGAATCACTTTCGACGCCCAGCGGTAGGCCTGCGAGATAGCCGACCCACTTCTCCACGGCGGACCGCACCTCGGCGTGCCTGGCCGTTTGGATTGGCAGCGCCGGCCTGGCCATGAGGTAGGCGAACGAGGCGTGACAGGTCAGGCACTTGTCCCCCTCGTCGGCCCGTGCGCCTGCGTCGAGGAACTCCGCCGCCTTGGCCGCCGAGAATCGCGGCCGGAACGGTTCCTCATCCCAGCGCTTCGGTGGCGCTTTCGCGGGTGTGGCAGACGGTGCCTCCTTCAAAGGCACTGGCGCGTCCGCGGACTGGACCGGTGAGAACGGTGTCAGCAGCAGAACACCGAGGATTCCGACCGCGGTCAGGATCAAGCTTCTTGTTTCGTTCATTGTGGTCCCTCAGCAAACCAGCATACGTGGAATCAATGTTTGGCGTAGCGAAATCGGTGCAACCATTCGCTCCAATGTCAGCATAGCCGAGTTCGTCGGCGATGAAGAGCTGATGTCCCGCCGGCCTCCTTACCGTCGCCCAGGGTGGCGGCAGATTCCCGTTTGTCGGCGAGGCCGAGTTTCTGCGGCTCCTGCGGCTGGTAGATGACCTTGCCATCGGGCGTGCCACCTACTCATGGTTGTCGCTGTCCTCCGATCAGAAGGACTATCGCACCATTGCGGGATTGGGTTTGGTGACTTCCGCGACAACGTCCCATACGGCCTGCGCGAATGGCTTGTCGACGGAATAGGGGGCCTTCCAGAAACGCAGGCCAGAGATGATGCAGTTGTGTGGATCTTCCTCAAATACGACGGCATAGTGAGTCACGGCTTCCAGATACTTGCCCTCGGAGTTCAGATGCACACCGTCTGCGTACAGATCGGCGATGTGCCTGTAGCCAGGGACCTGCCCGTCCTTCATCCGCAAGTGGAGTCGATACATGACCTCGCCCACGGGAATGATCCGCACCGGTTTCTTGTCGGGGAACTTGGCCGCGATGCCGGCGGCGACTTTTTCGAAGTGCGCCCGCCCGCGCGTGTCCGTTTCGGACAGCCACCGCTGCTCCCACTGTTCGGCCTTTTCCCGGTCTTGGCCGATCTCCGGATAGTTGGCGAAAACGTACACCCGGCAGGCGGGATTGCCCTCATACGCCGCCGCTGCGTACTTGGCTCCGTATTGAATGGCGTTGTCCGCGGGGCGGCCGAAGGGCTGCAGGATCAGGACGTCCCACTTGCTGCTCTTTAGGATCTCGTCGGCCGCCATGTCCCGCCCCGGTTCGCGGAAGCCCTCGGCGCGATGGTTCCACAGCCACTCCAGCGGTGCGCCCGGAATCATGTGCCGCCCGAACCGGGTCTCGTGTCCGCGGGCCTTGGCGATGTCGTGCATCCCGTACGCTTGATCGGTCAAGCTGTTGCCCACGTGAAAGATGGCCACCGGCTCGGCCGCCTCCGCGGCGACGGCTCCGAGTATCAGGCCCAGGCAGGCAGCGAGACTCCGCGCCGAAATGACCGTCATCTGTGCCCAACTCGCCAAATCACTTCTGATCATCCTGTCCTCCTTCAAGCTTGCGTTAATTCCCAGCCTCTGCGCCGCGGCGTCCGAAAAACCCTTGCACGAGGGGAGCGGCATCAGGCCCACCGCGCCGTTGGCCGCGGTGATCCGCAACGCCCACTTCTGCCCCTCCTTGTACAGATCCATGCGGGCGCGGGAGCCGGCCCACTGGAGAGCCTCGTTGCCGATGGTCCTGGACTCGTTGCCGCCACGTCGCGGATGTGCAGCTGGTGATTGGAGTGGTAGACGCTGGTGCCGTAGACCAAAGCGATTCTCGAGTTGCGATTTTCGAAGATCGGGCGGTCGGCGGGGATCTTGCCCAGCGGATAGATGAAAGCGCCCAGGATCTCGGTCGCCGCTCCGGCTTCGGCCAGCAGCTTTTGGCTTTCGTACTCGGTTTTGAAGCCCAGTGCCCAAATCGTCGCACCGCGGCTGTGAATGCACGGTCCGGCGGCGTGGCTCTCCGGGTTCCACTGCCGCACCCAGACCCGCTGCGGATGGTCGAAGTGCCAGTCCGCTCCGCCGACGTCTTCGGCAAACAGTTTTCCCCCCACGGCGCCCGTGGTGTCGCGGTCGGGACTGCTGCAGGTTGCTTTCATGAGGCCAAGTCCGAACTGATACATTAGTCTGCCTCCACCGCTTGGCCGTGACGCTTGGCCCAGCGCAGCGTGGCTTCGAGCTTGGGATAGTCGGCGGGGCGGCTGTCGTAGTACTCGGCCAGGCCCCACGCGCCGTGGTTGCTGTAGCGCCCGATCGACGAGAAGACGGCGAACGTGTCGCCCCCAAGTTGGGCCCACTCGTCGTAGTACCGGAGATACATTTCGCCCATGCGCGGATGGCGATTGCAGGCGTGCATCGTGGCGCTGAGTTGCTGGACCAGCGTCTGGTCCTTGACGAACGCGACCATGTGCTGGCCGCCTTCATAAGCGATCAGCTTGATGCCGTACTTGTCCGCCACGGCCTTGCCGCGGCGCATCCGTTCCAGGCTGTCGGCAAACGCCGTCCGCTCGAAATGGTCGAGCATCTGGTCCACCGTCCAGTCCTTCATCTGGGCGCCCAGGTCGGCCGTCTTGCCGCGGCCAATGCTGTACGACATGTACGGGGCGATGGCCAGCGCGTCGGCATGTTGGGCGGCGTCGCGGAATCCCAGCACGCCTTCCGACACGGCCGTGTTGCCCGCTTGCGACGGCAGCACGCGGACGAACCGGCCGTGACCGCCGAAGACGTCTTCCCAAATCTTGAAGATCTCCAGCGAACGCACGGCCGTGTAGTGCCAGCCGGCTTCCCACGGCTTTTCCTTCGGGCCCAGGCCGAGCTTCACACCTTGCTCGCCCGCGTAGTGGCTTTGTTTGAACTGACCGTTCCAGACTTCGTTCGAGTACTCGATGTAGATCTTCCGCGACGGGTCCAGCCGCGATTTGACCATTTCCGCAAAACGGCGAACAAAGTCGTCGTCCGCCAGATGCGGCAGGCAGAACCACGGGTCGATCTTCTGACGGTTGCACAGTTCGAGCATCCATTCCAGGGCCACGCCGCGTTTGGAAAACGTCGCGTGCTGCAGCGTCGGCCGGTCCGCCCACTTGCTGACTTCGGAGCCGTTGGTGTGCATCCAGTCCATGAAGCGGAAGCAGGCGAAACCCTGCCAGCGTTTCAGGAACGCCGGATGGAACGGGTCTTTCTCCCAGGTCTGCGCGAAGCCGGGCATGATGACGTGGATGTTGCGGACGGGGTTCTGGGGATTGGTGGCGTGGAGTTGCAGCGAGAACCCGCCCTGGCTCGAATCCACGTCGATCAGGATCCGGCCTGGTTCCTGCGATTGGATTCTCGCGTTCTTGCCAAAGTCGAGTTGGCCGTCGCCCTCGTACAGCACGGTGTACGTGCCGGCGGGATAATGCCCGTCGCTGATCGTGCACAGCATGGCCTCGGCATAGCAGCCGGGCTCCAACCGTTTCACCCAGCCGAATTCGTCGAGGGCCAGTTCCGGCCCTTGGCCCCAGCCGGTGCCTTTCTTCTGGCTGATCCACGGCCGGGACGTGCGGAACACGTCCACAAACGGCAGTTCCGTCATCCAATCCGCCGGGCCGGCCAGGTTGATGCCCAGACGCGGACTTGCGTCGGGCGGCGCGGCCGGACTCGTGTTGCTTCCGAAGACGATCAGGCAGGTCGCGAGCAGCAGTCGGTTCATTTCATCAATTCCTTGCGCGAGAGCGTGTTTCGGGGGAATTTGACAGCGAATACAAAGAGACAGCGGATGGAGGTCAGGCCATTCGCTGTCTGTTTTGATCCGCTGTCGATTCCGATCGCCAGTTCAATTGCCACTCTGCCGTGTCAGGCAGCTCCGTATCCGTTGCGACTCGTCCCACCCGATCGTTTCGAGGTACAGCGCGGTGGGTTCGTCGAGCGTATGGGTCAAGTCGGCAGCCATATTGCGGAACATCCATTTGGCCATTTTCGCCTGGTAGGCGTCGGGGTGGAAGCGGGCCAGCTCCGCGGCGGCGGCGGCCTTTTCCTCCTCAGTCTGCGGCTTGGGTCGGGCGTGCGGCCAGACGTGATAGGTGCGTGGCAGGAGGCCCACGGGGCTTTCCCCGGTCAACGCCGCATAGAAACAGGCCAGATTCAGGAAGTGCCCCAGGTCGCCCGGATGCGAACCGTCCTGCGGGTGCTGCAGGGCAAGTTCCGGCCGCTCGCGGTAGACGCGGGCCCAGGCGGTCGAGCACGGCGCGTACAGGCGCACGCGGTTCTTCACGGCCAGGTCGAGAATGCGCCGGCGGCCTTCCGCTTCCCGATCGCTTCGGCCCCAGCCCATTTCATAGAACACCGGCTCGCCGCCCGCGGCCCGGATGGCTTCGCAGTAGCGTGTGACGGCGTCGGCGTGGGCCGCACCCGACTCTTCGTCCGTGATGAAGCTGCACACCGTTTGCAGCACGACCAACTGCGGACGCTCGTCGCGGATCTTGTCCAGGAACGTCTGTCCCGGTCTGACGCCGTACTCGTAACGATTGAAGTCCGGCTCCAGGTACACGCGGATGTCGCTGCCGCTGCGGCCCACCATTTCCGGTTCCACCGCGACGCCGGGCCGGCCGGCGAGCTTGCCGCTGACCAACTGGGCCACTTCCCGCGGCATGTCGTTCCAGTAGGAACTGCTGCTGCCGGCAAACAACAGACGGATGGGCTGTGTCCCCTGGGCGTACAGAGGAGACGCCAGGACGAAGAGGACAACGAACGTCAATGCACTGCGTCGTTTCATGCGGGAGGTCTTCTGAATTCTCAAGGGGTGTCGTCATTAACCTGCGGCCCGCTCGCGGACGGCCCGGCCGATGGCTCGCAGACTGGCTTCGTGCATCTCTTCATACTCGCGACAGATGACGATTCCCGCCGCACCCGCGTCATAGGCCCGACGGACACAGCGGCCGACTTCGTCGGGATCGCTGGGCGACGGTTCCGTGCCCCAATCGGCTCCGCGCGGGACGTCGATGGCGATACCTGCATAGATGGCCGATTCACGGGCGACGCCGGCGACCGCGCGGCGGATCTCGCGATAGACGTACTCGGGCGAGAGACCTTCGTCGGCCAGGTTGTCGAACGGCGGTTCCACCCGAGGGTTGTGACCGGCGACGGCGTAGAACAAATCCAGAGCCTGGTCGGGCGAGAATCCTCGCAGGAGATGCCGGCAATAGCCATCCTTGATTCGGCCGGCCAAGCGCGGGCCGAGGATGTCGTGGTAGGTGCTGATCTTCAAGAAGTCACTGCGCGGCGTCATGCGGGCGTAGGGCATCGCCGCACGAAAGAACACGTCCCACGAACTCTGCGAGTGGTCGATGTGACGACCGACTTGGGCTTGAGGATTGATCGCCTTGACCGTGTCGTAGATGCGCTGATGCAAGTCCTCTCCGGCGCGGTAGTGCATGTTTTCCCAGGCGAAGATCTCGGGATACCGCATCAGAATCCGTAGGAAATCGACCAGGGCGCCGTCGGGACCGGGCTCGCCGCCCTTCTCCAGCGTGCGAATGAACTGCGTCATCTCGGTCAGGCCGGCCTTGGCACGTGCAAAGTCGACACCTTCCTTGTCGGCTCGTTGTCGACAGTGATCGCAGAAGCACGCCGGCGTCTCCCGCGCCCAGTCGACGAGCCGCGAGAGGGGCCCGTTGCGCTCCGCGCCGTATTGAATGCCGTCCAACGTGTAGCTGGAGAACAGGTCCCGGACACACGCCTCGACCCAGTTCAGGTAGTCCGGGTGGTTCCAACAGGCCCGCCGCCCCGGCTCGCCGAAGACATCGACCGTACGGACGTTCTCCGCGCCGAGGATGTTCTCGATCAAGCCTTCGCCCCCCGGTTCGTACATCCGTTCATAGATCTTCATGCCCCGCCGCCGCGCCGGTTCCGCGAGATCAACGAAGACCTCGCGTCCCGCGTACGCCAGCGTCGAATCGAGCGGTTTGTGCCGCAGTACGGTGCTGGCGTAAGACTTCTCGTGCGGCTGGAAGAACGTCTTCGTGACCTGGCGATCCCGGCCGTCGCGGATGGGCACGCCGTGGTACCCCTGCGCTTCTTTGGGCCGGAGCATGGCCCCGTAATACGAATTGCTGGTGACGAACAGCGTGTTCACGCCCGCCGTTTCCTGGAGGAAATCCAGGCAGTGACCGAGGCCCTCGTCGTAGAAGCTGTGCGCCGCAATATGGACGCCGACGAATGGCGAGTGGGGTGCGGTCGCTCCGTCCGGAGACTCCGCTGCCCAGCCGGATGACTGGAGCCGGTGGAAGCCGGCCGAGACGGCGAGCAGGCTCGCGGTTTTCAAGAACCGGCGTCGGCCGCCGAGCGTTCGAGCGGCGCCGTCGCCGGCGGGGCGTCTTCCTTGGCTTTCGTGGCTGCGCGTGTCTTCAGTCATAGCATTTCGTCCCTCAACCCAATCATAAGCGTTGCTCGACGCCCAATCACTTCAACGCCACCGTCTCGTCATCTTGCCAGATCCAGACGCCCGCGGGCGGGCGTTGCCAGGGGTCGGGAAAAACCACCCGGACGCGCCGCGGGGGGACGACCTGACCGTCGCGTTTGCGACTGGCGTAGTGGCCGTCCTTTTCCACAAAGGTGCCCCAGTACTGGGCATTCAGATCGACCCAGGTGACGAGCGAGATCCACTCGTCCGGACTGAGCTTGACCTCCTGAACATGCTTGGGATCGTCCCGCAGTGTCAGCGTCAACTTGCTCTTCGCCGAACCGAATTGCAGGGGCTGACTGACCCCAGCGCCGCCCGTGTAATCAGCCAAAGCGACCAACTGCGACGAGGGCGGATCGCGCAGGACGTTCTTCAAGAATGTCTTGGCGGCGCTGGCGGCCTCGTCGTCCAGCGGCGGTTCGTTCGGGTACCAGATCGACCAATAGTTCTTGGCGAACGGCGTCGGGTCCCGGGCCGCCAGGCCAAACAGCGTGCGGTACGATTGCACGTATCCATCGACGCGGCGGGACGTGAATTCCAAACCGCCGTCCGGATGCTCTTGGCCGTGGCAGCGGATGCAGTGCCGCTCGAAGATGGGCTGAATATCCCGTTCGTAATCCGGCACGACACGGTCGCCCCAGGGAGGCGGCACGGGCGTGGACGGCGCGCGGAGCATGGCCAGCGGGATGCCGTTACGCTGCACAAAGGTGTCAGGAACCTTTTGTGCAGAGCACCCTTCGGGCCGTTCCGGCAAAAGGTTCCTGACACCTTTTTGCAGAGGCGGCGCGATCGCTTTGCTCTCGTGACAGCCGATGCAGCCGCGTGACTCGCCCGCGCGGATGGTCACGTTGCTCCGCATCCGCCGCAGTTCCAGGTAGTGCTCGTCCAACGCCTGGAAGTACACCGGTTGATCGGCGGGGACTTGGAAGTACGCCGAGCCGTCGGCTTCCACCGGAACGATGCCGATCACGCGGGCCGTGCCCCAGTCCCACATCCCGAGCACCGGATCCCACGCCGCGGGCATCCAGTGCAAGTCGTTGAAGCCGCACGATTTCGACTCGTCCTGCACGCACGGCCACGGCACCTTTTGCGAAATCCGCAGGTACTTGATCCGGGCCGTCTCGCTGTCCGGCCACCCCGCATGCACGTCGCTGACCGATACCACGCCGTAACGCGGACCGTCAGCCGAGTCGTGCGGCCGAGCCTCCTCGATCAGCGGCGGACGCGGCGTCGGTCGCACCGGAGACAGGAACGCCACCGACATCCGCTTGTCGCGGTGGATCAGCTCTTTGTTGCCCCAGACATCCAGGTAGTACAAGGCGAAATTCTGGCCGGCGTTTTCTTCCGGACGCTGGTACGAGTAGGCCGCGAGAAAGCTCTTGTCGGACAGCGGAAAGGGAAACATGTAGTGTCCCCCACCGTCCTGCACGCCGCCCTCGGGAACCGGCTTGACGCCTCCGTATCCGCCCTCGGTGTCCGACACGCCGGGCGTCACGTTCCGCATGCCTTCGCGGACATTGATGCCCAGGGCGTAATCGGCGATGAAGACCGCGCCTTGGTCGTAGTTGTGATGCCCGCAGGCGATCGCCACCAGCTTGCGCTGGCCGAAGATCTGCCGCGCCTCGCGCAGCGACATCGGACCGCTTTCGATGTGCTGCTTGTACAAGGCGTCGGTCATCGACCCGTCCGGGCGGCAGGTCCACAAGGTGTGCGTCTGCCAGAGATGCCGTTCCTGGTACTCCCAGTGCAGGAACAGCAACTGTCCCGTATCCATGACGTGAGGGTGACGGTCGAAGTCCTTGTTGTTGGACAGCGGCCGGATGTTCCCGCCGTTCGGATCACAGCGGTACAGGTTGAGAATCATGTTGTCCTGCTCGAGCGCTCCGGCGCATTGGCTGCCGAAGTTCGAGCGATCCGAGACGAAGACGATCTCGCCGTTGGGCAGGTACGTTGGCTCCTGGTCCGCGTGCAGCGGCTCGTCGGTCAGCTGCCGCAAGCCCGTGCCGTCGATGTTCATCTCGAACAGGTTCGACATCTCCTCCGCCGCGCCGACGCCTTGGCCGAAATAGCCGCCCAACTCGCTCTTGTCAGTCGGCGGCGTGTCGCCGCTTGCTCGCCCGGCCTGCCTGGCATAGGCGAAGACCAGCTTGTCGGCATCCCACCCGAGTTCCAGACCGCGCACATGCCCCGGCCCAAGCCGGCCTGTCAGCAGCGGTTCGGCCGGATCTTCGGGACGCAAGCCGCGTTTGACATAAATATCGCCGCCCGGCGTATGTGTATTCCAGCGGCCGACGGTGATGTTGCCGTTGTCTCGGGGAGCTTGCCGCACGCCGAAGACGAGCCGCTCGAAGTTGACGTCGGGATTGGCGAAGACGATCTTGCGCACGGCGTGGCGAAGCTGCAGATAGCCGCGGCGACATAACGTCAAGTCGTCGGGTGACTCCTTTGCCGCGCGCTGCAATTCGTTGAACACCGACGCGACGCGCGCTCGGCCGGCCTCGGCAGTCGCCGCCCGGGCGGAAATGCCTTTCTCGCGCGTGTAAGCCAGCAGCTTGTCGGATCGCTCGACCCACGTCGCCGCGTACGCCAGCAAGTCCTCGCTGGTCCGATGCAAGCCCAGCGCGGCCGCTTGCCGGACGTAGTCCAAGTCCAGCATGACGTCCGGACCGATCGCCGCCCACCGGCGATACCAATCAGGCCCGTCGTCCCCCGGCCATTGCCTGGCGATTCGCCGCCCGTTCACCCGTTCTTCGGCGCACTCGTATTCCGGTGCCAGGCGAATGGCAAGGGCCCATTCCGCCAGTCCCCTCGCGAACGGATCGGGATGATCGAGCAACCCGGCAGCGCGCCGCCCCAGTTCGTCGGTGGCCAACGTGTTGGGCTTGAACTTGCGGTCCTTTCGCTTCCATTGCGGCGTTTCATCGCCGCGGGCCATCCAGACGAGCAAGTCGGCCCGCAACGTCGCCGCCTCGATCGAGGTCTCCTGCTCGAGCAAGTCCAGCACTGCCGTGGCCTGCTCCGCCTGGACGGCGAGCTGTTCGCCCAGCGCATCGATCAAGCCGCGAACCTGTGGATCGCGCCAGCCTGCGAGAATCTGCCGCGCGGCGGTTGCGGGGGATTCGGCCAGTTGGACGCCAGCAGCCTTCGGTTTCTTCTCGGCCGCTCGGGCCTCGCTGACGACGACTCCCAACACAGCGGACACCACGAGTACGGAAATGCCAGGCGTGCAAACACGAATCATGGAGACTCCTCGGAGAACTTGTTGCGCTGGTCGACCCAGATCCGGTCGATCACCAGACCGCGGTCCACATCGCCCGTGTTGAACCACATCAGGTACACCACGTCGCCGGCGAGCGGCGAGGTGGGCGGGAGGGCTGCATACGGAATGCCGGGGAGGTTCTGGCGAAAGGCGGAAAACGGCACGCTAACCGTCTGCCATTCGTTCGGCTGGCCCATTTTCCAGTAACCGCTCTGCAATTCATAGTTGCCGATATGAGACGGATTCAGATCGTCCGAACGGACGCCCATCATGATGTGAAACCAGCCGGGGCGGCTCATCTTGTAGGTGAAGTGCAACTGCGTATCCGGTTCGAGCCGCCACAGCCCTTGCAGCCAGCGTTTGGGTAACGTGATGCGGTACAGCCGCGAGTCGCTGCCGTCCAACGCGAACCGCCGAGCCGCACGCACGACACCACGGGTATCTGCAGTTTCTCCTTCCCGAAGCCATTGGCCGTAACGCCAGCCGGCGGGCAGTCCATTTTCGAAATCCTCCTGCCACGTGTCGGGCGTCTGGGGCCACGGTCGCGCTTCGAGCGCCGCCCGCTGCGAGACGACGGCGCACTGCCCGCCGACGACCTCGACGGTCTGCCCATCGGTCAGGCGTGTCAGGTGAACACGCCCATGCTGGACGCCCAATTCCGAAGCCTCGTGGTCGGCGCTCACCGCCAGCCGCGTGCCGAGCACCTGCAGTTCAGCGCTGGACGTGCGAATCAGCAGCGGGTGACCGGCGGCCTGAGGCGCGACGTTCGCGCTCAGATTGCCCTCATGCAACGTGATCCTCGTCTGTCCGGCCTCGCGACGGCACTCGATGCGTGTCTCGCCCGCCAGGCTGACCTGCGTGCCATCGTCCAGACGCAGTGCGGCCAAGCCGGTCAGGCCGACCACGTGGATCGTTGCCTCCGCGCGGAATTCGCCTTCTCGGCCGAGCGCATGGACTCCGTCGCGGTCGACAATTTGAACGTCGCCGGCCAGTCGCGTGACTCGCCCGATCACCGGATGTCCGCGATCAGGAACGTCCCGCCAACCCCATGTCACGATCAGCCCACCCGCGACAATCACCAGCAGCACGGCCGACGCCGTCCACAGGTGCCTTGCACGCCAGGGCCCTCCCGACTTTTCCCTCCGGGCCTCGACATTGGCCTCTGGCAGCGAGACGACGGCGGCGGCATAGTCCCAGTGCAAGTCGGCGTGCAGCGCCATGAAGTGCCGGTACCGCCGTCGCGCCCGCGCGTCGGTACGCAGCAACTCCGCCAATTGCTCTTCGTCGTCATGGGACAACGTTCCGTCGGCCAAGTCGTTCAGCAGGTTGTCGAGCCTGTCGTCTTGAGTCGCGTTCATACCCGCGCCTCCTGAGCCACCCTCCGCTCGATGCACTCCAACAGTGCCCGGCGAATCCGCCGCAGCATTTCCGAGACCGCCTTGGGCGTTTTGCCCAATCGGCATGCCAACTCATTGACCGACCCGCCCGGCTCGTAACGGCTGGCGATCAGTTCGCGCTGCCGCTCGGGCAGTTTCTGCAGACAGCCCGCCAGAGCTTGTCGTCGGGTATCCAATTCCTCCGCCTCGGTGATCGCTTCGTCAGCCAACACAGCGAGCAGCGGCTCGTCGAACGTCAGCGGAACTCGTTTCCGCCGTTTCAGATGCGCCATCGCCTGCAGTTGAGCGATCCGCAGTGCCCACGGCATGAAATCCCTCGTGGCATCGAATTCCGCCGCTTTCTGCCACAAGACCAAATTTGTTTCCTGCAGCACGTCTTCTGCATCCGCCGACTGACGCACGAGCGTCAGGATAAACGCGTACAGCGACCGCTGCGCGCGGGTCACGCGTCCCAAGTATTCGGCCGAAAGCGGATTGAGTGGGGCTGTTTCGGACATCAGGAGCAATTAGCCACGCCAACAAGAATCCCACGCAGAAAATGCGTGGATACTTCGACCTTTCCGGCTCCCCTTTCGGGCGTCGTCCAGGCCGAGTTCGGCCACGACGGCCAATTGTTGCGTACCCCGTACGCGGAGAAAACCGGCCGGTCGCATTCTACGTCTTGATGGACGCGACTGGTTTCTCGAACGAGACTCACGCGTCGGCTTCGCTGACGGCCGAGCCGTCGCGCCAGGCGTCGGCGACATCGGGCGTCAAGTCGTTCAGCAGTTCGTCCAGCGGCGAGAGTTCGACCTCGATGTCGCCAAACAAGACCGTGATCTGCTCGCCCGCTCCGTCCGCGATGATGATCGCGTCGGCCGAGCCCGAGGCGGTCAGCACGCGGTTGACCGCGTTGGCGTTGTCCGTCACGGGCTCCAAGCCGGCATACCGCAGCGGCACGCCGTCCAGCCAGATCACACCCGAGTCGGGCCCGGTGGCTTCGCAGGCCACGTCCGTATAGCTGCCGCCGACGATCGCCAGCGTATCGTAACCCGCCGGCCCGCCGTCCAGGCCGCCGCTCAAGCTGCCGCCCGGCGCAAGGCTGAGCGTATCCTGGTTGCCGGCTTGGCCGGCTCGGGCCCGAAACCCGGTTCGGGCCTCGGGGGCGACGGTTGTCTCGCCTTGCACTATCATGAACAATCCCGGCTCGACCGTTTCACCAACCACTCCCAAATCACCCGACAGGGACGACGATGCCCCAGACCTTCATCAGCACACGAATCGGGTCCGCCCGCAGGCAGTTCCTGCAGACCGCGGCGGCGGCAGCCGCGGGCCTGGCATGGCCCTGGACAACCACCGCGCAAACCCCGCCCACCAGGATCATGGACGTCAGGATCGGCACGGGAGTCGAGGTCGTAGCGGACGATGGAACCACCGGCTTCTTCAGCGGCAGTCCGCACCAGGATCTCGACACGCTCAAGACGCACTTGGGAAGGATCCGCGAGCGGCTGGTGGGGGCCAATCCGCTCGATGTCCAGCTCACCGGAGAAATGCTGTGGGAGGCCATCTGCCCCGAACACCTCGACGGGTATGCACGCATCAAGGGCGAGACGGGCTTGCCGCTCGCAGGCGGGGAGCACTGGTACACGCGTTGGGCGGTCAAGCCGTTCCTGGACCGCAGCTGCGTGGACTTTGTGCAGTCCGACCCCACCTGGTGCGGAGGCATTTCCGAGTGGCTGAGCATCTGCGAACTCGTCCGGCAGTATCCGGGCGTCAAGGTCGTGCCGCACATTACCAGTCCCTGGCTTGTGGCGCCGCACTGCGTCGCATCCCAACCAGAGGACTTGTGCCCGCTGCTGGAATACAATTCCGAAGGGGGCCAACAGACGCTCGAACCGCAAATGCGACGACAGCGGGACGGCCGGGTGTTGATGGTCTTGCCACAGGCTCCCGGTATCTCGTGAAATTGCTGCCCCGTGATCGGGCGTTTCGCAGGAATTGCCGTCGCCGGCATGCCGAACCTCAAGAACACCGGCGTTTCGGGGCTCGGCCCCAATCCGGGTCTCGCCTAACTGCGGAAGACGGGTCAGACGTACCGAATTCGGAACTGGGGCTTCGAGTACGTCGCCCGGGCGAAATCGTATCCCCGCCAATTTTGAATTCGGTACGTCTGAGCCCCGGCCCGCGTTGCCTCACGAGGACGCGAGGTACCGCCGGCGTGTCAGGGACACCGGGATCGTCTCCCAGAAGTTGTACCCTTCCGCGACGTCGCCGCCGCCCAGGCGGAAGTAGATCTCGTCCGCGCTGCGGACGCGGGCTTCGGACTTCCCCAGCGGCGAGGTCAGCGTGCCGTCGGTCGCGTTGCCCTGGTTGAACAGGTTCGGCTGCTGTTCGGTCAGCACATACACGCCGCCTTCGACGTCGTTGAACTCGTACTTGCCGTCCGGCCCGGTCCAGAATTTCTTCGTGACCGGCTGCTGGAAGCGATCGATGCCCGTCAAGACGAGCAGCACGCCGGCAATCGGCGGATCGTTGGCGTCCTGCACGCCGTTCTTGCTCAGATCCAGGAACACGGTCCCCGCGATCCGCGCCGGAGGCAACCGGGCGATGGTGGTGGTGGAGTCCGTGTTATTGGCCGTGTTCGAGTCGTATTGGCGGCCCTGAATTTCGGCCTGGTTCAGCAACGGGCCCTCGTACAGGGATTCCACCGCGACGATGATCGTCACGGTCGCCTCGGCATTCAGGGCGAGCGTATTCAGCTGGGCGACGACCGTGCCGGCGGACTCGCCAACCGTGCCCTGGCTGGCCCGAGCGGACACGAACGTGACGTGGGCCGGCAGGGTGTCGGTCACGACGACCTCGGTGGCGGCCGACGGGCCGGCGTTCGAGACGGTGATCGTGTAGGTCAGCTCGCGGCCCGAGTACACCGGATCGGGCAGGTCGACCTTGGCGATTTTCAAGTCGACGACCTGCGGCGTATACGAGACGCTCGCCTGGTCGTCCTCGCCGGCCTTCTGGTTGTTCGGCTTCGAGTCCGGATCCGCCTGGTCGACTTCGATGACCTCCGCCGTCAGGGACTGCGTCTCGGGCGACTCGACCTTGGCCACGATTTCCAACGTCAGGGGCGCGCCTACCGGAACGGGGCCGACATTCCAGCGGCCCTGGGCGCTGTCGTACGAGCCCGCCGAAGCAGTCGCGGAAACGAAAGCCAGGCCGTCCGGCAACTGCTCGCCCACGACGACGGACGTCGCCGTATCGGGCCCGGCATTGGCCAGCGTCAGCGTCAGCCGGATGTCGTCGCCCACATTCGGCGAATTGGTATCGATGGTCTGCGTCAGCGACAGGTCGGCAGACTGGGGCGTCACGGTGACGCTGGCCTGGTCATCCTCGGCCGGCTGGTTGTTGCCGGGCGTGGAATCGTTGTCGAACTGGTCGACGGCGACGACTTCCGTGGTGTTGATTTGCGGCCCCAGCTGCGTCACCTTGGCCACGATCCGCAGCGTGACGTTGGTGCCCTTGGAGACGGTGCCGACGGTCCAGCGTCCCGACGTAGGGTCGAACGTGCCTTGGCTGGGCGAGGACGACACGTACGAGACGCCGGCCGGCAGGCGGTCCAGCACGGAGACATTGGTCGCGGTGTCCGGCCCGGCGTTGTTGATGCCGATGACGAACGTGATGTTCTCGCCCAAGTTCGGCGCCGGCTTGTCCACGACTTTGCCCAGCGACAGGTCCGCGATCTGCGGCGTGGCTGTGATGCTCGCCTGGTCGTCTTCCGTGGCCACCCCGTTGCCGGGCGTCGAGTCCGGATCGAACTGGTTGGCCGCGATGACTTCGGCGTCGTTGATCTTGGCCGTCGAGCTGGTCACCTTGCCGACGATGTACAGGATGGTGTTCGCCCCCGGCGTCACCGTCCCGACGTTCCACTCGCCGGACAGCGGGCTGTACGAGCCTTGGGCGGCGGTCGACGAGACGTAGCTGAAGCCCTCCGGCAAGGCGTCCTTGACCTTGACCCCCGTTGCCGCGTCGGGGCCGGCGTTGTTCAGGGTGATGGTAAAGGTGACGTTATCTCCGACGTTGGGCGCATCGCGGTCGGTTTCCTTGGTCAGCGACAGATCGGCGATCTGCGGGCTGAGTGTGACGCTGGCCTGATCGTCCTCGTCGGGGTCATGGTTGCCGGGCTGGGAATCCGGATCGAATTGATCCGAGGCGGTGATCTCGGCGACGTTTGTCTTCTCGTCCGAGGTCTCGGTCTTGGCGACCAACGTCAGCGTGACGGTGCCGCTCTTGGAAACTTTGCCCACGTTCCAGACGCCGTTGGTGCGGTCGTACGTGCCGCTGGTGGCCGTCGCGGACACGAACGTCATGCCGGCGGGCACGGCATCCTGGACGGTCACGCCCGTCGCGTCGCTGGGCCCGGCGTTGGTCACGGTGATGGTGAACGTCACCTGCTGGTTCGCCACGGGGCGCACCGGGTTGGCGGTCTTGGCCAGGGACAAATCGGCGATCTGCGGAGTGACCGCAGCGCTCGCCTGGTCGTCTTCGGTCGCCACGTTGTTGTTGGGCGTCGAATCCGGATCGCGCTGGTCCGCGGCGATCACTTCGGCGGCGTTCGTCGTCGTCGTGGTGCCGACCGTCTTGGCCGTCAGTTGCAGCGTCGCCTTGGTCCCGTTCTCCAGCGCCGGGACCGTCCAGATGCCGCTGGCACTGTCGTAGCTGCCGGTCGAAGGCGTCGACGAAAGGTAGGTCATCCCGGAGGGCAACTGGTCCCGGATGGCGACGCCGGTCGCTCGGTGGGGACCGCCGTTGGACAGCGTCACCGTGAAGGTCACGTCTTCGCCCACCTGCGGATTCGCCTTGCTGACCGCCTTGGTCAAGGACAGGTCCGCCTGCTGGACCACGATGGTGATGGTGCTCTGGTCGTCTTCGCCGGCGACGTTATTGCCCGGCGTCGAGTCCGGATCGGGCTGGTCGGCGTCGGTGACTTCGGCCGAGTTCGTGATCGTGCCGACACCGGTCACGCGGGCGCCGATCTGCAGGCTGGCGCTGCTGCCGCTGCCCACGACGCCGACGCTCCACAGGCCCGTGGTGCTGTTGTAGGCGCCTTGCGACGGCGACGAGCCGACAAACGTGACCCCGCCGGGCAGCAGGTCGGTGACGGCAATATTCGTCGCTGCGCCCGGTCCGGCGTTGCGGAGGTTCAGCGTATAGGTGACGATGTCGTTCGGGTTCGGCGTGGCGTTGTCGACGGTCTTGGTCAGCGACAAGTCGGCCCGCTGTGGGGTCACCGTAATACTGCTCTGGTCGTCCTCGTTGGCGTTATTGTTGTTGGGTGTCGAATCGGGATCCGGCTGATCCGAACGCGTGACCTGGGCGGTGTTGACCACGGGCGAAGTCGAGTTGACCGTCGCCGCCAATTGCAGGCTGGCGCTGGCCCCGGCCGAGACGGTGCCGATGGTCCAGACGCCGCTGATGCTGTCGTAGCTGCCCTGCGATGGTGCGGCGCTGACGAAGGTCAGCCCGGGCGGCAGCTTGTCGGTCACCGCGACACTGGTCCCCGCGCCGGGCCCGGCGTTGTTCAGGTTCAGGGTGAACGTCACGTTCTGGCCGGCATTGGGCGTGGGGTTGTCGATGGTCTTGGCCAGCGACAGATCGGCCACCTGCGGGGTCAGCGTCACGCTGGCCTGATCATCTTCCGTCGAGATGTTGTTGTTGGGCGTCGAATCCGGATCGCGCTGGTCGGACGCCGAGATCTGGGCCATGTTGGTGACGGCCGTGGCGGTCCCGACCGTGGCGGTAATTTGCAGACTGGCGCTGGCGCCGTTGGCCAGCGTGCCCACGGTCCAGACGCCCGTGGTGCTGTTGTACACGCCGGCAGGGGTCGCGCTGACGAAGGTCAGTCCCTGGGGCAACTGGTCGGACACCCGCACGTTCGTGGCCATGCTGGGCCCGGCGTTGTTCACGTTCAACGTAAAGGTCACGGGCTGGCCGAGCGTAACCGTCGGATTGTTGATCGTCTTGCTCAACGACAAGTCCGCCAGTTGCGGCGTCAGTGTAATGCTACTTTGATCGTCTTCGGACGGATTGTTGTTATTGGGCGTCGAATCGGGATCCAGCTGGTCGGAGGCGGAGATCTGGGCCATGTTGGTGATGGCCGTCGTCCCGGTGACCATCGTCGTCACCTGCAAAATGGCGGTCGTGCCGGCGGGCACGGTCCCGATGGTCCAGATGCCGGTGCCGGCGTTGTACGAGCCCTGGGAAGCCGTCGAGCTGACGTATTGCAGGCCCACCGGCAGGATGTCGGTCACAGCCACGTTCGAGGCGCTGTCCGGGCCGGAATTGAGCAGGTTCAAGGTAAAGGACGTCGTCTGGCCGACATCGACGTTGGGGTTGCTGGTGGTCTTGGCCAGCGAGAGATCCGCACTGGGCTGGTTGTTGAAGTCCGCCGTGAACGTCTTGGCGCCGATCATGCGCAGGGCGGACACCTGGCCGTCCAACGCGATCGTCGTCGTGTCGACCTGCAACTCGATCGCCCCGACATTGGCAAAGTTCGCACCGCTGCCGCCGGCGGCGGTAAAGTCCGTGGCGAGCGACGCCAGGAGGCTCTGCGAAGTATTCACCCCCAGCGCCACCGTGGCCTGGGAGTAATTGTTGGCGTCGGTATAGATGCGAATCCGGCCCGTACCGCCGGCCTTCTCGGCTGCCCCGGCGACTTCGAGATACGTGCTCGTGCCGCCGCTGGTCAGATCCACGCCGGTTCCGCCGCTGCGCAGCCCGATCGGGTTCAGCGTGGTGGCGTTATTGTCCGGGCCGTCCCAAGTGACTTTGTATTGCCCCAGGGCATTGAAGCCGGCGTTGATGGCCAACAGGCCCGAGCCGGCGTCCAAGGTCACGGCATCGCCCGTTTGCCCGGCGGTCAGCGTGGCCGACATGTCGCGTTCGCCGCCGAGTGCTTCACCCGCCGTTTGCGCCGCGACGTTCGTCGTGCCCACCGGCATCGGCGCGGTGACCGTTTGCCGCGTGGTGAAGCCGTCGATGGTCAGGCCCGCCGCGCCCTGGGCGTCGGCGCTGCTGATGGTGATCCGGGTGCTGGTGATCAGGGCCAGCGTGGCCCCGGAGACCGTCTGCGCAGGTTGCTGGACGAAATAGTCGCCGGCGGTCAGCCGGTCGAACCGGTACTGGCCGTTGCTGTCCGAGTTCGTGCTGCGCAGGGCGGCCCCGTCGCCGGCGTCCAGCACGCCGTTGGCGTTGACGTCGCGGTACAAGTTGAGCGTCGCTCCCACGACTTGTTCGCCGGCGGTAAAGCCGTTTGCGTTGGCGTCCCGGTACACCCGGCCGGCAATCGCAGCCAGATCCGTGGCAGCTAGCAGTTGCCGCGGCTCCAGTTTCTCCAGCGCGAGCTGCCGCCGCTTCCGGCGCGCGGTTCGCTCCTGGCGGCGGGAAGGCGGTGAAATCCTCTTGCCCACGTCGTCCGATGATGAGTCCATAGTCTGCCACGCCTTACCAGCGGTAATCCAAGCCCAGATTGAAGCCCTGCGCCCAGTACGAGGTATCGTTGAACGCGACCGCGGGACGCGCGGGCCCGACGGGCACGAGGTCCGGATCGGTCGGATCGGGGATGTACATCTCGTTCACGTTCACGTCAATCGCGCCGTCCGGCCGAATCGCGCGGCTCAGGAAGAGCAGCGTGTAGCCGCACTTGACACTCAGTTGCGGAGTCACTTGGTAGCCCATCGTCAGCCCGAACTCGGATGCCCAGGCCGTGGTCTTGTTCGCGTATTCGCCGATGTTCGTGCGGAGCGCCAGCAAGTCGCCGGTCAGCAGGGTCGCCTGGCCGTCCTCGGCGCCGGGGGGCACGACCAGTTGGGTGTAGCCGTTGACCGCGATCTGCTCGGCGGTCCGCCCCAGGGCCATCTTCAGCAGGCCTTCGGCCCACCAGCGGGGCCGGCGGTACTTGGCCGCGACTCCCAGTTCGCCGCCGTGAAACTCGTTTCCGGTGGTGAACTGGTCCATCGCCTGGAAGCCCGTCCGCGGCGTGACCGTGGTCGCCAAGGCTTCGCGGATCGTCACGCCTTCGTCCAGGCTGATATAGCGATAGCCGCCGAGCAGGTCCAAGCGAAAACCGCTGGTGCTGCAAGTGGCGTCTTCTTCGCCCTCTCCGCCCCGGCAGCCGAAATTGCACAGGACGTTGGTCAGGAGGTGCGCACCGCCGGTCTGGAATTGGCTGTACGTGTCGATGTAGATCGTGCCGACCAGCAGATTCGGATACGCAACCAGGGCGGAATCGGAACTGAGCGTGTTTTCACCCACGTTGAAGAACGGCCGGGCGAGGATCTGATCGCCGACGGAAGTTGCCAGAAAGTCGGTCTGGGCATCGTCCAGGACGGTGTAATCGACTTCCAGTCCCACCCAGCGGCGCGGTCCCAGCCAGCCGCCCAAACGGATCCGGCCGCCGCCGCGCGGATCGGCGAACAGGTCCTCGTTGCCGAACAGTGTCTGCGTGCCCGAAGCGCCGATCACGCCCGCTTGGGCTTGCGGCGTCCCCGGCGGACTGGTCGTCACCAGCGGCGGCAGCGCCAGTTCTTTGGTCCACCACATCAACGCATCGACTTGCCCCCAGATCCGCTCGGGCGGCCCACACGGCGCCACATGCCAGCGGTCCGGCTCGGGCAGCAGCGGTTCCGATTCGCCCAGTCCCGTGCCATCCGGCGAAGTCAACAACGGGCCCTCCACGATCTCGCTCTCCGGTACCAGGTCCGGCAAGGCGCCGGGCGTCGCCGAACCGCTGCCGGAGGAAGCACGGGGCGACGCGTCTCCCTCGGAGCGCGGATTCGAGTCCGATGTCGAGGGCAGCGGAGTCAGCGGGGGGAGCGTTTCCTGGTCCTGGCCGGCCGCCGTCTGGAGGTCGGCGAACTGGGTCGGCGGTGCGATCTTGGGCTCGATCGACTGGGCCACCAGCAGTGGTTTTTCCGAGTTCTCCGCCTCGAACTTGCCAACGACCTGAACCGGCTTTCCCACGTTGGACTCCAGGGGCAACTCGCCGCCGGGGGTAATCGAGTAGCGGACCCGGCCGTCGTTGTCGACCAGCACGTACTGCTCGTCGCCCCCTCGGGTCTTGTGCTTTTGCAGGATCCCGAACGCGACGCGCAGCAACGCCGGGCCCGTAGCCGTGCCGGATTCCGCCGCCGGGACGGAAGGCGGCAACGCTGCCAGCCAGGCCACCAAGATGCCGAGGAGTAGAAGTCGAAGTCGGTGCATACGCAAAAGCCGAGTGGCAACCTTCGAGAAAAGAAGCGGGCCGTTAAGTACCGCAGTCCCGCTGCCGGAGCAAGGCCAGTTTGGCCCGATTCTCGGGAAACATGGTAAACTGGCTGGACCGGGCTGGTTGGGGTCGAGTGCAGCGAGTCCCCAGGGGCGTCCCGGTGGCTGGGGTCGAGTGCAGCGAGCCCCCAGGGGGAAGAACTGAGGACTCGCCACTCGTACCGCGCGGCTCGACCCCAGGCACCCAGCCCCGAATGGTACGAGGTTAAGTGTGCTGGCGGGCGTGCCGCCTTGGTAACCCGAAGCGTCAGCGAGGAATCCGGCTGGAAAACGATTCGTCCTCGCTCATGCGTCGCGCAACGAACTTATCCTCGTACCATTCCAGCCAACCCCAATTCTTGGCCAGGACAACGCACGAGGATCAGCGGTGTCAAATGGCCTTGGCCTGCGGGCGCAGCTGGCCGGTGGCCGTCAGGTAAGCCATGGCGGTCAGGATCCCGCCAAAGGGATAGACGAAGATGATCCCAATGTAGCAGGTGACGCAGGCGAACAGCACCGACGCAAAACCGACGACAATTCCGACGCCGAACATGACCAGCTTGTTGCCGCTCATGTACGTATCGGAAGTCCGCAGCGCCTCGAAGACGCCCATGTTCCGGTCCAGAATGAACGGAAAGCCCAAATAGAACCGCAGTGTCAGCCAGGCCGCCAGCACAACCGCGGCCAGCACGCCCACGGCGCCTGCCGCAATCATCGGCACCGGATTGTCCTCGACTCCCGACGGCCCGCCCTGCGCGAGCAGGATGCCGAGCGCCGGCAAGAGGCAGATCAGAACGACGCCGGAAATGATCAAGGCGATCAACAGCGTCATTCCCAAACCGCGCAGGAAAAAAGGCCCCACGGCGAAGAAGTCACTGATCTCAGCCCGCCCGGTCCGGCAGAGCTTGATGCCGAAAAAGGCGATGCCCAGGCTGAGCCAGGTCTGAATGAAGAAACTGATCACCTGGTTCATGAATTGAAAGCCGATCACGATCACTGGCTCGCGACTGGCCTGGGCTGCGAAGCCCATCCCCATCATGACGATTTGGAGGCCGATCAGGATGGCGATGATCACCAGCCCGACCAGGGCACACGGGCCGAAATTGCTGGAGAATGTCCGCCACGTGCCACTCAGCAGTTCATCGAACTGGATTCGACAAGGCTGCATCGCGCTCTGGCCGAACGACGAGTCGCCGAAGACGTTGTCAAGGGCCGTCGGCGAGGCGTAGGGGTTCTCGGCCTGGGTCTGCGAAAACGGCGAACCGGCCCCGGGCGGAACCTGGTCGCCAAAGGGATTGCCCGACGCGGTCGGCGCCGTCTCGCCGGGCGACGCGGGAACGGCAACGCCCCCCGAAGGCAGCTCCGAGGTGGCCGGAATGTCGGCAATCGTGCCGCATTGCGGGCACTTGGCTTTCTTCCCCGCGCTTTCCTCTGGGGTCCGCAACAAGGCGGAACATTGCGGGCAACGGAATTCGATGGCCATACGACAGATCTCTCCTAGTCGAGCGAAAGGGGGATGGCGACGGCGGCCCGTCCCGGACCGTGACAGGGCGAACCGACCTATTGTGGGCGATCGGCTGCGGAAAGGCGAGATCCCCGACGGAGATTTTTTGCCCGGGTCTCCTTGGTCTTCAGCCGCCCAACGGTCCGCCCGCCAACGACCGAAATCCGGCCAACCGGATGTCCGGCCGTCCCCGAATGGCCACCCAGGGCATCCACGATTCCTCGACCGCGCGCACCGCCAGCGACTCGGTGAACTGGAATTCCGCACACGGAATCGCGACGGCTTCGCCCTCCGTATCGCGATACCAGTGCATCGGCAGGTCATCGACCGTCAACTGCTCGCCGGCTTGCACGCCGGCGAGTCCGGCATCACGAAACGCCTGCCCCAGCAACAGCCCGACCAGGATCGCCGAATTGCCCCACAACAGCCCGTGCCCGGGCCAATCCCGCAGGAACTCGTCAAACGCAAACCGTTCGATCGGATGACTGCCCTTGCCGTAAGGCAGCCGCACCAGGTAGCGGGGCAGGGTCAGCCCCAGGTAGGCCGCCTGCGGCAACTGACGCAGCGCCGCCCAGGCCTGCCGTGCTTCGGTGCCGATCTCTGCGGCTGAATCTCGCAACGAGGCCCCATCGAAATCGGCGATCCACGGAGCGCCCGCCGCCGCGGCAATCTGGGCGACTCGCCCCAGCAACGCCGCGTGCTCGGCGGTCTCGCTGAACGTGTAATCGGCCAGAATGAGCGACAAGGGCCCCTGCCGCGCATCCAGGGGCGGCTGTTCAACCAACAGCGAGTACAGCCCGCTCTGCTCCAACGCCTCGACGCCCCCCAGGTCGGCGGCGATTTCTTCCGCCGCGACATCGTACAGCACGATCTGCAGATCCGCCCCGGTCTCCAGACGGCGAGCCAACAGCTCGACCGATCGCCAGCGGGCTTCCAAGGCCTGGAACTCGGCGTGGTGCAGCACGCTGCGCATGGTATCCGACAGGGCCGCGTCCACGGCCGCCACCAGTTGATCCTGACCGGGGTCCTTGCCGGGGACAACATACGGCGCGACGACTTGCCGTATCCACTGTTCGACCTGCAACTCGGCAGCCGTCTGCCCCGTGGGGGTACGCCCCAGCAGACGCGTGAAGTCGTCCGCCGGGGCATCTGCCGCGGGCATGGCCTGCGCGGCACCGGACGGCGTCTGCGCGGGTTGGCCCGACAGCGGCCCCAAGCGGCTCCGCACCTCGCGGGCCGCTGCGGCAAACGTGCCGGGCTGCTGCAGACGCTGCCGCCAGCCGCCGAGTTCCCCGAAGATGGGCAGCCGGTCGTACAGGCGATCCGGATCGAGATCGTCCAGGGACTCGACGGCCAGCGACAGCACCTCGCCGCCGGCTCCCAGCGGCAGCTGCAGGCGGATGTCCAGCCGCCGCATCACATCCTCGAATCGGTCGATCTCGACTGCCCACGGCTTCCGCTGCGCCAGTTCGCGTCCGGTCGCCAGCAGCCCGCGATGCGCTCGAGCCGAGAAATCACCCAAGACCGCGATCCGAAACCGCTCCTCGCCGCCAAGTCGGCTGGCTGGCGGCGCTGAGCGAAGCGTCCCGAAATTGAATTCGATCTTCATCGTCCTGCTCCTCCCCCCTTCATTCTAGCGGATTGGCGGCGAAAGACAGCCGGTGGAAGATCAAGGGCTGGAAGATCAAGGGCTACAAACCCAGCGGCACTCGCCCAGCCCACCGATTGCGATCTGCCGCCGGCCAGCGTACAACCAGTGCCGTGTGCACAGCCACCCGCGGTCCGCCAGGAGGAGTACGCTCATGAAATCGCTTGGCCGCCCTGCATTCGACCGGGTCGCGTTGCGCGGCCCAATCACACGGCGGCGGTTGGGATCGCTCGGCCGGCACTGGAGCCTGGCGTTTCTGCCGTTCTTCTGCCTGGGATTGGCGTTCCCCGCGCCGTCTGGCCTGTACGCAGCTGACGCAGTCGCCGCGGCGGACAGCGACCCGTACAGGTGGTCCTGCACGACCGTCGATGATCAGACCGGCCAGCCGGTTGCCGGCGTGCACGTCACGTGGGAGTTCCGTCGCCCCTATCCGCTGGCCCGGGGCGTCGATCCGTCCCTCTGGAAGACACAATTCGTCTCCGATCAACACGGCCGGTACGAAGTGGCTGTCCCCAGGTCCGTGGTGGAGGCCGCCGGGCGTTCCGTCGGCATCGAGCACCACCATCCCCAGTACCTGCCCAGCCGCGATTCGTCCTGGCCGCTCCGGATGCCCGCTGAGCCGGCAGGCCAAGGGCTGGATCACCGCCACATCCAGTTGGAACGTGGCGTCAAGGTCACCGGGGTCATCGTCCGGCCCGACGGTTCCCCCGCCGCCAACGTGCCCGTGATGTTCGCCCGCAGCCGCGATGGCTTCGGGGACTCGAACGGCGGCTACTGGCACGGTTTCTGGACGCGCACGGACAGCCGCGGGCGGTACCTGTTCTATACGCGCAACACGTGGCCTCAGCGGATCCATTGGTACCCGGACGACTACGAAGCCAACTCGCGAGCCCTGACGCAGGAGTTCGGTGAACAGGAAACGATCCGACTCAAGCCGGGCTTGACGATGGCTGGCAGCGTCGTCGACGCTGCTGGCCAGCCGCTAACGGGGATTGTGGTGCAGGCTTCGACCGGCACCCGCGTCCCCTACCTGTTCGCAACGTCTGACGGGCGAGGGCAGTTCCGCTTCCCGCCGCTGCCAGCCGGCAGCTATCGCCTCGCAGCGGTCCGCAGTTACCACGATACTCGGACCGGCGATTCCCTTTCGGCCGCCTTGCCGTTTCCCATCCCCGCCCGCGACTACGTGCTGAGCGACGCGACGGCGTCCGCGGAGCCGCGGGCCGTGCTCCAGGCGGCGCCGTTGATTCGGATCCCGGTCGAGGTGGCCGACGGGGATGGGCAGCCGCTTGCCGACGCGACGCTGTCGATCGGCGACACGAGCGATTTTTTGAACGCGGTCCTGGCCCAACCGATCAAGGGCCAACCGGGGCGATACGAATTCTGCTTCCCCCGGGGCCAGTTCATTCGCGATCTGCAGTTGCGGCGCTCGCTGGACGAAGCCGCGTTCTACCAACTGAACCGCGAGCACCCGCCCGTGGCCGCCGAAGCGATCGTGCTGGGCAAAGCTCAAGCGGATCTGCCGCCGGTCCGCGTGATCGTCCGCAAGGCGGCG